>NZ_VFUX01000002.1:0-370497 GCF_006441275.1 Mesorhizobium sp. B2-4-17
GACGGCACCGGCACGCCGCTCAAGGATGCGCTGATCGAGATCTGGCAGGCGGACGCGGATGGGTTTTACAATTCGCCTGCCGAACTGCGCGGTGCCGCCGATCCGAACTTTTCCGGCTGGGGCCGTTGCCCGACCGACATGGAGACCGGTGTCTGCGCCTTCAAGACGGTCAAGCCAGGCCGGGTGCCTTTCCCAGATGGCCGCCCGATGGCGCCGCATATCACGCTGTGGATCGTCGCGCGCGGCATCAATCTCGGGCTGCATACGAGGCTCTATTTCTCCGACGAGGAAAAAGCCAATGCCGGGGATCCGATCCTGGCGCGCATCGAACACCGCGTCCGCCTGCCGACCCTGATCGCCGAACGGAAGGGCGATACCTACGTCTTCGATATCCATCTCCAGGGGGAGAAGGAAACAGTCTTCTTCGACAGCTAGGCGACCCGTGACATGACCGTATCGCCCTTCGACCATCCGCTGCTTTCCGCGCTTCTCGGCGACGAGGAGGCGGCCAGGCATTTTTCCGTCGAGGCGGAAATCGAGGCGATGCTGGCGTTCGAACGCGCGCTGGCGCAAGCCGAGGCCGAAAGCGGGATTATCACCCAGGACGCGGCGGCAGCGATCGTGGCGGCGCTGGCTTCGTTCCGGCCGGACACGGCCTTGCTGCGGTCTGCCGCCGCCAAGGATGGCGTCATTGTGCCGGAACTGGTGCGCCAGCTCAGGATGGCGGTTGGCGACCCGCATGCCGAGAAACTGCATTTCGGCGCCACAAGCCAGGATGTCATCGATACCGGCCTTGTGCTTCGGCTGAAGTCCGTGGTCGAGCATCTTGGCCTGCTCCTGACCGAGACGGTGTTGCGCCTCGCCTCACTCGAGGAGCGTTTCGGGGACAGGGCGCTGACGGGCATGACGCGCATGCAGAAGGCGATCCCGATCACCGTGGCCGACCGCATCGCGGCGTGGCGGGCGCCGCTTCAGCGGCACCAGGAAAGGCTGTCGGAACAGTCCAGGCGCCTGCTGGTCGTGCAATTCGGCGGAGCTGCCGGCACGCTGGAAAAGCTTGGCGACAAGGGGCCAGCGGTGCGCGCTGCGCTTGCCGAAAAACTTGATCTTGCCGATGCGCCGCAATGGCATAGCCAGCGCGACGCGCTCGCCGATTTTGCCGGCTGGCTGTCGCTGCTGACCGGCAGCCTCGGCAAGTTCGGCCAGGACATCGCGCTGATGGCGCAGGGTGGCACCGACATCGCGCTGTCGGGTGGGGGCGGCTCGTCGGCCATGCCGCACAAGCAGAACCCGGTTAAGGCCGAGGCGCTGGTGGCACTCGCCCGCTTCAACGCCACGCAGCTTTCCGGCATGCATCAGGTGCTGGTGCACGAGCAGGAGCGTTCGGGCGCGGCCTGGACGCTGGAATGGCTGCTGCTGCCGCAGATGGCGGTCGCAACCGCCGCATCGCTGCGGCTTGCCGCCGGCCTGGCCGGGCAGATCGAAAGTCTAGGCCACTGATGCGCACCCAGGTCGTCATCGTCGGCTCGGGACCCTCCGGTCTGCTGCTTGGGCAGCTTCTGGCCGGCATCGGCGTCGAGACGGTCATTCTGGAACGCTCGAGCCGGGCGCATGTGCTTGGCCGTGTGCGGGCAGGGGTGCTCGAACAGGGTACCGTCGAACTGCTCGGAGAGGCCGGAGCGGCGGCGCGGCTGCATGACGAAGGCCTGCCGCATTCCGGCATCTCGCTGGCGTTCGACGGGCGTCTGCACCGCATCGACCTCGCGGCGCTCACCGGCGGCCAGCATGTCACCGTCTACGGCCAGACCGAGGTGACGCACGATCTGATGGACAAGCGCGAAGAGGCAGGGCTCGTCACCGTCTATGAAGCCTTGAATGTCGCACTGCATGACTTTGACGGTGACGCGCCTTTCGTCACCTACGAGAAGGACGGCATCACTCACCGCATCGACTGCGATTTCATTGCCGGATGCGACGGCTATCACGGTGTCAGCCGCAAATCGGTGCCGGAGCGCGCTCTGAAAACCTTCGAGCGGCAGTATCCGTTTGGCTGGCTCGGCGTGCTGGCCGAAGTGCCGCCGGCCGATCAGGAACTGATCTATGCCAATCACGAGCGGGGTTTTGCGCTGTGCTCGATGCGCTCGACACACCGCAGCCGCTACTATGTACAGTGCCCGCAGGACGATCGTGTCGAGGACTGGTCCGATGATCGCTTCTGGGACGAGTTGCGCCGCCGCTTGCCGGAGCAGACGGCGGCGGGCGTCACGACAGGGCCATCCTTCGAGAAGTCGATCGCGCCGCTGCGCTCCTTCGTTGCCGAGCCAATGCGCTTTGGCTGGCTTTTCCTGGTCGGCGACGCCGCCCACATCGTGCCGCCGACTGGCGCCAAGGGCCTCAACCTCGCCGCCAGTGATGTGCGCTATCTCTTCAACGGGTTTCGGGAGTTCTATGAGGCCAAATCTCAAGCAGGTCTCGACGCCTATTCCGGCAAGGCACTGGCGCGGGTCTGGAAAGCGGTGCGCTTTTCCTGGTGGATGACGACCATGCTGCACCACTTTCCAGACACCGGCGAATTCGGCCAGCGCATCCAGGAGGCGGAACTCGACTATCTCGTGCATTCGCGCGCGGCATCGACCGCGCTCGCCGAGAACTATGTCGGCCTTCCATATTGAGGGCGGCTCGCCCTTGATGCCGGGCGGCATCGAACCGCCGGTATTCGCGTCGCATGATCCCGCGTGACGTTGCACGTCATCTATAGCCCCTGTCGCGAGCGCATGCTGGAAGCGCAGAAGAAGCACCTGCCGACGTTCCAGGCGGTTCCGATTGCCACCGTCCGAGCAGGTTGCGCTCGACGTTCTCAGATGCGCCAGCACAACCGCCCCGCCAATGTCTTCGTCGCCGGCTTCATCGGCTCGCCGAAGATGAACATGCTGCCGGTGCGGGTTCTCTCGGCCGGTGGAGAGGGCGTTGCCGTTGCCTTGCCGGGCGGGTCCAGCCTGGTCGTGCCGGTGAAGACTGGAACGCTCACTGCGAACGCCGAGCTGCTGCTTGGCATCCGGCCGGAACATATCCGCATCGCTGATGCCGGCCAGTTCAAGGGTGAGGCCGTGCTGGCCGAACGGCTCGGCGGCCTGACCATCCTGCACGCCGACATTGGCGAGAAGGCAAGGCTTGTCGTGCAGACCGAAGGCACCGACACCACCCCGCTGCACAGCCCCATCGCCATGCAGGTCGATCCGTCCCACTGCCATCTCTTCGCCGCTGATGGCAAGGCGCTGGCGCCACTCGGCAAAGCCCGTGCCGCCTGACATCGTCAGCGCATGAAAAATGGCCGGAGGTATCGCTGCCTCCGGCCATTGCTTTCGCGTGCCGATCACTCGGCGGGAACGATATCCGCCGGCAGGCCGTCATCGGCTGTTCCGGCCAATGCGCTCGCCAGCTTCGCCTGATCGAGTTCGCCTTCCCAGCGCGCCACGACCAGCGTGGCCACGGCGTTGCCGACGAAGTTTGTCAGCGCCCGGCACTCCGACATGAAACGGTCGACGCCGAGGATCAGCGCCATGCCGGCGACCGGCACCGAGGGCACGACAGAAAGCGTCGCGGCAAGGGTAATGAAGCCGGCCCCGGTGATGCCGGCGGCGCCCTTCGAGGACAGCATCGCCACCAGAAGCAGCAGGATCTGGTCGCCGAAGGACAGGTGGATGTTCGTTGCCTGCGCGATGAACAGCGCCGCCAGCGTCATGTAGATGTTGGTGCCGTCGAGGTTGAAGGAATAGCCGGTCGGGATGACCAGCCCAACCACCGAGCGCTTGGCGCCGGCCTTTTCCATCTTCTCCATCAGCGAGGGGAGGGCTGCTTCCGACGAGGACGTGCCCAGCACCAGCAGCAGCTCTTCCTTGATGTAGCGGATGAGCGACAGGATGGAGAAGCCGTTATAGCGGCAGACCGCGCCCAGCACGACGAACACGAAAAGGAATGACGTCGCGTAGAAGGTGCCGACCAGCATGGCGAGATTGATGACCGAGCCGATGCCGTATTTGCCGATGGTGAAGGCCATGGCGCCGAAAGCACCGATGGGGGCGGCCTTCATCAGCACGCTGACCAGCTTGAACATCGGCGCCATCAGCGCCTGCAGGAAATTGAGCACCGGCGCGCCCCTGTCGCCGACCAGGGCCAGCGCAATGCCGAACAGCACCGAGAAGAACAGCACCTGCAGGATGTCGCCATCGGCGAAGGCGCCGACGATCGTGCCCGGAATGATGTTCATCAGGAAGCCGGTGACCGACTGGTCATGCGCCTTGGCGGCATAGGTGTTCACGGTCGAGGCGTCGAGCGTCGCCGGGTCGATGTTGAAGCCGGCGCCCGGCTGCACGACATTGGCCACGACAAGGCCGATGATCAGCGCCAGCGTCGAGAAGGTGAGGAAGTAGAGCATCGCCTTGCCGGCGACGCGGCCGACCTTCTGCAGGTCGCTCATGCCGGCGATGCCGGTCGCAACCGTCAGGAAGATGACCGGGGCGATGATCATCTTGACCAGCTTGATGAAGGCGTCGCCGAGCGGCTTCATGCTCTCGCCGATCGACGGATAGTAGTGGCCGAGCAGGATGCCGACGGTGATCGCCACCAGCACCTGCACGTAGAGTTGGGCATAGAGGGGCTTGCGCTGCGCGGCAGGCGCGGCCGATTGGTCTGCGATGTGCATCGAACTCTCCCTGGCCGGATGGACGGCAAATGCACCGCCCTGCGTGACTTCTCCCATCGCGGCGTTCCGGTCGCCCGCCGCTAGCCAGGACTTTTGCAAGCGGCGTGCCAGATCGGGGAAAGACTGGAATCCCGGGATTCCGGGCGTTGTTCAGCGTCGTTCGGCTGGTACGTGTGCGGATTTCCGCACAGGGATCGTTTGCCTGGGCGGAATTTCGCATTAGAGTGCGGACAGGGCCGTGAGGAAAAGGAAAAGGAGCAGGCAGACGCCGCCAGCAGACACCAATAGTGGCTATCCAGGCCTTGCCGGCGACGCGGTGGCGCGGCTGCGCGATGGCCGCTGGCTTGCCGCCGTCATCGCCCTCGCGATCCTTGCCGGCGCGATCGCCGTTGCCGGACGCATCGCCGCCGGCCAGGCGGCCGACAATCTGCGGGACGGCGCGCTCGCCGCCCTGCCGCTGGCGGCGGGCACCCTGACCGGCGAGATCGAAAAGCAGCGCCTGGTGCCGCTCGTGCTGGCGCGCGACGACGCGGTGCGCGACGCCTTGCGCCGGGCCGGAAAAACGGCAGAGACCGCTCTCAACGAAAAGCTGAAAGCCATTGCCGGCGATGCCTCGGCGTCCGCCATCTACGTCATCGATACGGCGGGCATCGCGATCGCCGCCAGCAATGCCGGCGAGCCGACGAGCTTTGTCGGCATCGACTACAATTTTCGGCACTATTTCCAGGAGGCGATGGCGAAGGGCGCGGCCAGCCAGTACGGCCTCGGCACGATCAGCGGTCGGCCGGGGCTCTACCTTGCCAGCCGCGTCGACGATGGCGGCAAGCCGCTTGGCGTCGCGGTGCTGAAGGTCGAGCTGGACGGCGTTGAAGCCAATTGGCGCTCCAGCGGGTTCCTCGTTTTCGTCACCGACGAACGCGGCGTCGTGCTTGCCACCAGCCAGCCCGAATGGCGGTTTCATGCACTGGCGCCGCTGTCCGCCGAAGACGCCGCCGCCGCCCACGAGCAGCTGCAACTGGCCGATGCGGCCTTCGACCCGCTGCCGATACGGCGCGGCGCTGGTGACGGCCTCGCGACGATCGGCAGCCCTGGCAAACCGCGTCAATTCGTCGAGGTGGTGCAGGGTTTGGCCGGTGCGGTCCCTGGCTGGCGTCTCTGGCTGCTGACGCCGGCCGACGCCGCGCTCTCGGCCGCCGCCAACACGGCGCGCCTGACGACATTGCTGGGGCTGCTGCTGACCGGCTTGCTTGCCTACGTGCTCACCCGCCGCCGACGCACACGCCGGTTGCGGCAGGAAGCGCTGGCGCGGATGAATGCCGAGCTGGAAAGCCGGGTCTCCACGCGAACGGCCGAGCTGACGCGCTCCAACACCGCCCTTGCCGGCGAAATCGCCGAACGTGAGAGCGCCGAAGCCAAGGTGCGCCGGCTGCGTGACGATCTCGCCCAGGCCAACCGGCTTTCGATCCTCGGTCAGATCGCGGCCGGCGTGGCGCATGAGATCAACCAGCCGCTCGCCGCGATCCGCACCTATGCCGAGAATGCCGGCCGGTTCCTCGACAGCGGGAAAAGCGAGCCGGCGAGCGGCAATCTGACGTCGATCGTTTCGATGACCGAGCGCATCGGCGCGATCACCGGCACCTTGCGCACCTTTGCCCGCCGGCCGGGCACCGCTGCCTCGCCTTTGCCGGTGCGCGAGGCGATCGACGGGGCGCTGTCGCTGCTGTCCGGCCGCATCCGCGATTCCGGTGTCACCATCGTCAAGCCGCGTGGCAACGCGTCACCGATGGTGATGGCAAGCCGCATCCGGCTGGAGCAGATCCTGGTCAACCTGCTGCAGAACGCACTGGACGCGATGAAGGACCAGCCCGACCCCCGCATCGAGATCGAGCTCGCCGAGCAGGACGACAGGATTCTGATCTCGGTGCGCGACAACGGTCCAGGTCTCGGGCCGGAAGCGGCCGCCAATCTGTTCATGCCGTTTCAGACCACCAAGGAGAAGGGGCTTGGGCTCGGACTGGTGATCTCGCAGGAGATCGCCCAAGAACTGGGCGGCACGCTGCGGCTCGACCCCGGCTGCGCGGCGGGCGCGTCCTTCACCATCGATTTGAGGCGGATTGAATGACCGAGAGATCAGGGCTGGTGGCGCTCGTCGAAGACGATGCCGACCTGCTGCACGCCACCACGCAATTGCTCGAACTTGCCGGCTTCACGGTGGTTGCCCTTGATGCCGCCGAGGCGGCACTTGGTGTCGTCGACAGGGATTTCAACGGCGTGGTCGTCAGCGACATCCGCATGCCCGGCATGAACGGGTTGCAGCTGTTCGACCGCATCAAGGCGATAGACCCTGACATACCCGTGATCCTGGTCACCGGACATGGCGATGTCGATCTTGCGGTGGCCGCGCTCAAGGATGGCGTTTATGATTTCATCCCAAAACCCTATGCCGGTGACCGCCTCGTCGAGGCACTGAGACGGGCGAGCGAGAAGCGGCGGCTGGTGATGGAGAACCGGCGGCTGCGCGAGGCCGCGGCGCTCGCCGCCGACGGCCTGCCGCTGATCGGCGAAGCGCCCGCCATCCGGCGCCTTCGCGAGACATTGCGCCAGATCGCCGACATGGATGTCGACGTGCTGGTGGAAGGGGAGACCGGAACCGGCAAGGAGGTGGTGGCGGACCTCCTGCACAGATGGGGCCGGCGGCGCGCGAAGCCCTTCGTGGCGCTGAATTGCGGCGCCCTGCCGGAGACCGTCATCGAAAGCGAGTTGTTCGGCCATGAAGCCGGCGCGTTCACCGGCGCGCAGCGGCGGCGGATCGGCCGCGTCGAGCATTCCAGCGGCGGCACGCTGTTCCTCGACGAAATCGAATCCATGCCGCCGGCCCTGCAGGTCAAGCTGCTGCGGGTGCTGGAGACACGCAGCCTCACCCCACTCGGTTCGAACGAGACCCGGCGCCTCGATCTCAGGGTCGTCGCGGCGACCAAGGTCGATCTCGGCCGGCCCGACCAACGTGGCGATTTCCGCGAGGATCTTTATTTCCGCCTCAACGTGGTGACGCTGCGCATCCCGCCACTGCGCGAGCGGCGCGGCGACATACCGATGCTGTTCGGGCATTTCCTCGGCAAGGCGGCGGAACGCTTCGGCCGCCCGGTCGCAGCGATGAACGAGGCGGTAAGCGATCATCTCCAGTCGCATGACTGGCCGGGCAATGTGCGGGAGCTCGCGCATTTCGCCGACCGTGTCGCGCTTGGTCTCGGACCTGACGACGAGGCGAGGGCAGCACCCGCGCGGTTGCCGGAATCCTCGGCGGCCTTGCCCGAACGGGTCGGGCAATACGAGGCACAGCTCATCCGCGATGCTTTGCGCGACCATGGCGGTGACGTGCGCGGCGCCATCGACGCCCTCGGCGTGCCGCGCAAGACGTTCTACGACAAGCTCAAACGCTACGGCATCGCCGCTGCCGATTTTCGCAATGGCGGTGATCCGGACGCTCAATCTGTCCGAGAGCGGATATAGATATTGCGCGAGGGCATTGCGCTTCGTAACGCTTCATTCCTTGCCCAGCTGTGTATTCCGGAAAGAGCCATGAACACGACACTCGAAACAACGGCAAACCCGTTGCCGGAAGACCTCGCCTTTCTCGGCGAGCGCCTGACGGCGTTCAATGACGGCGATGTCGGCGCGTCGGAAAGGAAGGCGCTGGCCGTGTTCGTGCGCGACGAGCATGGCGCGGTCGTTGCCGGCATCTCCGGCTACACGGCCTGGGGCTGGCTCTACGTGCAATGGCTGTGGGTCGATGAAAGGCTGCGCGGCCAGCACATGGCCGGCAGGATGCTGGATGCTGCCGAGCAGGAAGCTGTGGCGCGCGGCTGCCGGAACGCCTGGATCGACACCTTCAGTCCCAACGCCTCCAGGGTCTACCAGCGCCAGGGCTATCAACCCTTCGGGACGCTGGCCGACTTTCCGATCGGCCGAAGCCGCATCTTCCTGCAGAAGAAACTTCAGCCTGCCTGATCAGCCGGCCAGACGCCCGCCGCGCATCGGCTGCGGGGCGCCGGTCGTGCTCGGGAAACTGATCGGCAGCCCGCGCAGCACGCGCACCGCCAGGAAGGCAAAACATTCGGCTTCCACCGCGTCGCCGCTCCAGCCGAGCTTCTCGGCCAGCACCACTTCGACACCGGCGCGGCTGGCGAGCATCGCCATCATCGTCGGGTTGTGACGGCCGCCGCCGCTGACCACCAATTTTTTCGGCCGGCTTGGCAAAAGGTCAAGCGCCTTGCCGACGGCGGCGGCGGTGAAGGCGGTGAGCAGCGCAGCGCCATCCTCGGCGCCCAGGCCGTCGGCCATCGCGGCGCCGAAGTCGAAACGGTCGAGCGATTTCGGATAGGGTTTGGTCAGATAGGGGTGCTGCAGCAGCTTGGCCAGCCTGGCCTCATCGACCGTTCCCGCGCGGCCAAGCGCGCCGTCGCGATCCATTTCGCCGAGCCCCTTCGACTTGATGAAATCGTTGAGCGGCGCGTTGGCGGGGCCGGTGTCGAAGGCAACGACATTGTCGGCGCCGTCCCACCAGGTGATGTTGGCAACGCCGCCGAGATTGAGCACCGCTACCTCGCCGATGGCGCCGGCGCTGCGCATCAGCGCGGTGTGATAGGCCGCGGCCAAAGGCGCGCCTTGCCCGCCGGCGCGCATGTCGGCCGAGCGAAAGTCGTAAGCGACCTTGGTACCCAGGATGGAATGCATCAGCTCGCCATCGCCGAGCTGCCGTGTCTGCCCGAGCCGCCCGACCTGCGGCGCGCGATGCAGCACCGTCTGGCCGTGAAAGCCGACGACGCCGATATCGGCCATCGTCATGCCATAGCCCTCCACCAATTCCTTCACAGCCGCCGACTGGGCACGCGTCAGCGCTTCCTCGGCCCTGCGGAAGATCGCCGGTTCGGGCCCGGTGAAATTCCAGGCCCGGGCCTCCTTCAGCGTGTCTTCCAGCAGGGAACGGATCGACGCGGGATAAGGCATCAGCCGGTAAGTGCCGAAATCGTCGATTCTTTCGCCGTCGGTCTTGATCAAAGCGACGTCGATGTTGCCGTCCAGCACGGTGCCGGTCATCAGGCCTACGGCCCAGATTGGTTCCATGATCGCTTCCTTAGTCGATGTTAATGAGATCGCCGACCGCTTGCCGAAGCTGGACGATTCCGCTGTCGAAATGACGTGTCGGATGGATCCGGTTGGTGAGCAAGGTCCAGGCCTTGCCCTTGTCGAAGTCGATCCACAGTCCGGTGCCGGTAAAGCCGGTGTGGCCGATCGTTCCCGGGCTGCACAATGCGCCACCCGACCAGCCCTCATAAGGAAATTCCCAGCCATGTGTGCGGGTGGCGGACACGGATGTTCGCATCAGCGCGATCGAGTGCTCGGATACGCCATCGCCATCCAGCAGCCCTTGCGCGAAATCGAGCACCGAATCTGCCGTGCCGAACAGGCCGGCATGCCCCGCGCCCTGCAGCGCCGAACAATTGTCGTCGTGCACCTCGCCTGAGAGCACGCGATGGCGCCAGGTGCAGTCTTCGGTCGCGGCGGCGGCGTCCGGCTCTGTTGACCAGGCAAAGCCCGGGCCGGGTTCCAGGTCACGGATCGTTTTGCCCGACAGCCGCTCCAGCGCGAAGCCGAGCACGATGAAATTGATATCGGAATAGACCGGGTCGTGAGCCTGCCATTCGCGCTGCAGGATGAAGGCGCGCAGCAGGTCGGGGTCGCGCCCATAAGTGTAGATCGGCTCGACGGCTGGAAAGGCCGTCTGGTGGCCGAGGCACTGCCGGAACGTCACCGTCCTCTCCCAGGCTCCCGCATCGTACTGGCGCAGATCAGGCAGGACGGAGATCAGCGGCGCATCGAGATCGATGACACCGCTCTCCGCCAGCGCCAGGATGCGCGGCGTCGTGAAGATGACCTTGGTCAGGGATGCGAGGTCGAACCATGTTTCGACGGTCATCGGCCGCTGCTTCGGCACGAGCTGCGCAGCGCCGATCGCCCTGGCGATGCGTTCGCCATTTCTGTCGACGATGCCAAGCACGCCGCCGGGAATGCGCTTGGTGACTACCGCGTCCGCTAGCGGTTGGAACGCGTGGTCGAAGAGATGGGCAAGGTTGGTCAACCCCGCCTCCTATTCGCAAGCTGGCGCTCCGTCCCACCCCCCTCTGTCCTGCCGGACATCTCCCCCGCAAGGGGGGAGATCAGATGTCGCCATCGCTTTCGCCAATCGCCTGCATTGTAAGGTGTGCGGGAGGCTAGAACTGCCAATCTCCCTCCTTGCGGGGGAGATGGCCGGCAGGCCAGAGGGGGGTGCTGTCCTGCAAACATGTCTAAGTTTCCACCCTCACCATATGATCTTCGCCCAACAGCTCCCACTTCGCCGGCGCCGGCTCAAACCCCTGCGGGCGCACCAGCGAGGGCACCTGGCGCGTGTCAATTTCAAAATGCTCGCGTCGTCGGTCGATGGTCGGAACGGCGGCGATCAGTTTCTTGGTATAGGAATGTTTCGGCTTCGACAGCACCGAGGTCGCGTCGCCGATCTCGACGATCTGGCCGGCATAGATGACGGCGATCCGGTGGGCGATCCGCTCGACCACCGCCATGTCGTGCGAGATGAACAGATAGGCGAGCCCAAACTCGCGCTGCAGGTCGACCAGCAGCTCCAGCACCTTGGCCTGCACCGAGACATCGAGCGCCGACACCGCTTCATCGAGAACCACGACGGACGGGTTGAGCATCAGCGCACGGGCGATGCACAGCCTCTGCCGCTGGCCCCCGGAAAATTCGTGGGGATAGCGTTGCAGGCTGTCTTTCGGCAGGCCTACGCGTTCGAGCAGGCTCGCCATCCTGGCGCGCGTCTTGGCATCCACGCGACCACCGGTGGCGATCACCGGTTCGGCCAGGATGCTTTCGATGGTCAGTCTCGGGTTGAGCGAGGCGTAGGGGTTCTGGAACACCATCTGCACCGGCTTGGCGCTGCGCTCGACCGAGGGCGTTCGCGTGCTGACCGAGAAGCTGCCACGTGTCGACCGCACCAGGCCCAGGACCGCCTTGGCTGTGGTGGATTTGCCCGAACCGCTTTCGCCGACGATGGCCAGCGTCTCACCCGGCATCAGGTCGAAGTCGACACCATCGACGGCGTGCACCGCGCCGGTGGCGCGGCTGAAGAAATTGCTCTTGAGCGGAAACCGCACCACCAGGCCGTCGACCTTCAAGGCCGGTTCCGTGCCTGCATCCTTGTCGCGCTGCCCGTCCGCGCGCGTCGCGCGGCCGTTGGCGAAATGCGGCACGGCGTGCAGCAAATGCTGCGTGTAGGGATGCCGCGGATTGTCGAGGATCTGGTTCAGCTCGCCCTGTTCGACGGCCTGTCCGTTCTGCATCACCATCATCTTGTCGGCGATGCCGGCGACCAGGCCGATATCATGGGTGATGAAGATCATCGACATGGCGCTTTCGCGCTTCAGTTCGGCCAGCAGCGCCATGATCTGCGCCTGCACGGTGACGTCGAGCGCGGTCGTCGGCTCATCCGCGATTAGCAGGCGTGGATTGCAGGCCAGCGCAATGGCGATCATCACCCTTTGCAGCATGCCGCCCGACAGCTGGTTGGGCGTGTATTTCAACCGCCGCGCCGCATCGGGAATGCGCACGCGGTCGAGCGCATCCCTGGCTGCCGCCGTGGCTTGCCGGCCGGTCAGGCCGCGATGCAGCCGGAACGATTCCTCGATCTGCGAACCGATCGTCAGCACCGGATTGAGCGAGGTCATCGGTTCCTGGAAGATCATGCCGATCTCGGCGCCGCGAATGCCGGTCAGTTGCGGTTCGGTCGCGCTCATCAGGTCGAAGATGGTGCCGTCGGCCCGCTTCAGTTGCATCGAGCCGCTGGTGATGCGGCCGCCGCCGAAATCGATGAGCCGGTTGATCGACAGCGCGGTGACGGATTTGCCGGAACCGCTTTCGCCGACAATGGCCAGTGTCTCGCCGTCGGCGAGGTCGAAACTGACGCCGCGCACCACCTCGTTGGCCTGCGGATTGCGGCCGAAGCCGACGCGAAGGTCGCGGATAGACAGAAGCGGGGTCATGCCGGCGCCCTTCGCATCTTCGGGTCGAATATATCGCGCAAGGCATCACCAAGCAGGTTGAAGCCGAGGATGCTGATCATGATCGTCAGGCCCGGGAAGATCATCAGCCAGGGCGCGGTTTCCATCAGGTTGCGGCTGTCGCTCAGCATCAAGCCGAGCGAGGCGGCGGGCGGCTGGGTGCCGAGACCCAGGAAGCTCAAGCTAGCCTCGGTGAGCAGCGCCCAAGCCAGCGCCAGCGTCACCTGCACGGTCAATGGGGCCACCAGATTGAGCAGCAGGTGGCGCGTGACGATATAGCTCGAACTGCTGCCGAAGGTGCGCGCGGCATCGACGAATTCGCGGGCCTTGAGCGAAAGGGCAGGGCCGCGCACGACGCGCGTGAAGATCGGCGTGTAGACGATGCCGATGGCGACGACGCTCGTCCATGTGCCGGGTCCTGCAACGGTGACGATGAGCAGCGCCAGCAGGATCGCTGGGAAGGCGAGCAGCACATCCATGATCCGCATCAGCACCCCGTCCCAGCGCCGGCCGAGCCAGGCGGCTGCCAGTCCGAGCACGGTTCCGGCAAGGGCCGCGAAGGCGACCGAGAAAAAGGCGACCGTGAAGGATTGTCCGATGCCAGCCATCAGGCGGCTGGCCACATCGCGCCCGAACAGGTCGGTGCCCATCCAGTAGGCGGCGCTGGGCGCGTGCAGCCGGTCGATGCGGTATTGCGTGATCGGATTGTGCGGCGTCAGCCCTAGCAGCCCGAGGATCGCGACCACGAGATAGCCGCCGACGATGATGCCGCCGATGCGGCCGCTGCCATGGGCAAAAATGGCGCGCATGATACGCATCATTGTTCGCCCAGCCGGATGCGCGGATCGAGCGCGACATAGGCGAGGTCGACCAGGAGATTGACGATCATGAAGTTGAGGGCGATGAACAGCACGCTTCCCTGCACCAGCGCGTAGTCGCGCTGCAGGATGGCATCGAGCACCATGCGTCCGAGACCGGGCAGGGCATAGATCTGCTCGACGATCACAGCGCCGCCCAGGAGATAGCCGAACTCAATGCCGCTCAGCGTCACGACCGGGATCAGCGCGTTGGGGAGCGCATGCCGCCAGATGACGCTGCGCGCCGGCGCGCCCTTGCTGCGCGCGGTGCGCACATAGTCGTCGCTCAACACGTCGAGCATCGCCGAGCGCGATATGCGCGTGACTGACGCCGCGAAAGCGAAGCCGAGCGTGATTGCCGGCAGGATCAGCTGGCTGAGATTGCGCAGCGGATCCTGCCGGAGCGGCGCGAATTCGCCCATCATCGGCAACACGCCGAAGCCGGCCGACAGCGTGTAGATGATCAAGAGGCCAAGCACGAAGCTCGGCGTCGACTGGCCGATCATGGCGACGATGCGCACCCCGAGATCGGAAGGCTTCTCATTGTGCGTGGCGGCGTAGATCCCGGCCGGCATGCCGACGGCTAGCGCGATGATCATCGACAGGAGGGCCAGCTCCAGCGTCAGCGGGAAACGCTCGAGGATGGCGTCGAGGACCGGCCTGCCATAGGTGACGGAGATGCCGAAATTGCCGTGCAGGATCCCGCCGATCCAGCGCCAGTACTGGACGAACCAGGGCTGGTCGATGCCGAAATAGGCGGCAAGCGAGTCCCGCTGCGCCGGCGTCAGCAGGCCGGCTTCGGTACCCAGCATCGCCGTGATCGAATCGCCCGGTACCATTCGGATCGCGACGAAGACCAGGATAGATACGCCAAGCAGGACGAGAGGAAACGCCGCCAGTCGTCGCATCAGATAGTTCACGCGAAGAAGTCCTCTCGTCTAGAGCATGATGCCGAAAAGTGTGAAGCGGTCTTCGGACGACATCATGCTCTATCTTTTGATCTAGAGGCGGATTCAGATTTCAGGTCGATTCGACCTGAAATCATCCGACTCTAGGGGCCTGCGGCGGCTACTGCTGGATGGTAACCTTGCTCAGGCTGAACAGCGTGCCCGTCGGCGTCGGCACGAACCCGGAGATGTTCTTTTGCTGGGCGGTGTAGCTATACGATGTATAGAGCCAGATCCATGGCGACACTTCGGCGAGGTGCTTTTCGAACTCGGCGAAGATCGCCTTGCGTTTCGCCGGATTGGTCTCGGCGCGGCCCTTTTGCATCAGGCTGTCGAGCGTGTCGTCGATGTAGTTCGCCACCTTCTGCAGATTGCCCGTCTTGGTCCAGTAGCGGTTGTACATTGTATAGGGGTCGGCACGGCCGCCATTGAGCGCGATCGCCATGTCGAAATCGCCCTTCAGCCAGGCGTCGACATAGACATTGAGCTCCATCATCTTGATGTCCAGCTTGACGCCGATTTCGGCCAGTTGCGACTGGATGACCTGGGCTTCCGCCGCGGCCGTCGGCGGCTCGCCGGTGGCACCGATCACGGTCGCCGAAAATCCGTTGGCAAGGCCGGCCTCGGCCATCAGCTTCTTGGCCCTTTCGACATCGCGCTTGTAGCAGAACAACTGGCTGGGATCGGTCGCCAGCGCCGGGATGGTCAGCGGTCCGGTGACCTTGCCCTCGCCGAGCGAAGCGGTGTCCAGCACCTCCTGCCGGTCGATGGCGCAGGAGATCGCCTGGCGCACCTTGAGCTCCGTCATCGGCTTGCGCGACGGGTTGAGCTGCAGAACGTGATAGGCCAGCACCGGCACGCGGTTGAGCTGCAGGCTGGGTTCCTTTGGCACCAGCGTGGCGACGAGCGGATCGTTGAGCAGCGCGAAGTCGACCTGCTTGGTGCGCATGGCGGCCAGTATCGCCGCCTCGTCGGGCAGCACGCTGATCTCGATACCGTCGACGCCGGTCGCGCCGCCAGCCCACTCCTTGTTGGCGCTCAGCACTTCCTTGGCGTTGGGATCCCATTTGTCGAGCTTGAAGGGACCCGAGCCGACCGCCTTGGTGCCGATCGAGCCGGCCTTGATTTCAGCCGCCGGAACGATGGCCGCGTTGACGTCGCTCATCGCCGTCAGGATCGGCACGTCGGGCTGCGACAAATGGAAGACGACGGTCGTCGCGTCAGGTGTATCAATGCTGGCGATCGACAGGAAATTCGCACGGGCGGCCGCACCCGTCTTCTCGTCGAGGATGCGCTCGAAGGAGGCCTTGACATCGGCGGAGGTGACCGCTGTGCCGTCCTGGAATTTCGCCTTGGGGTCGAGCTTGAAGGTCAGTTCCTTGCCATCCTTGGAGAATTCCCAGGACGTGGCGATGGCGGGGACGATTTGCAGGCTGGCGTCGACCCGCACCAGCGGCTCATAGATCAGTTCCAGGAGCCGCAGCGACGAAAAGGCCGTCTGCTTGTGCGGGTCAAGCCCGGTGGCGTCCTGCGACCACGCCATATGCAGCGTCGCCGCCTGCGCCGAAACCGTCGCGATGCCGAGCATCGCCGCCACGGCGAAGCCCGACAGCAATGTTCTTGTGAAGTGCCTTACCATTTTTTCGTCTCCCATTATGGTTTTGAACTCGATGCCTTGCAGTTTCCGCCGAGTGCTTCCAAGAGACACATGCTTTGGAGTATCGGCCCAGTCTATGCGGCTTCACGCCGTCTTGTCTCATGCGCCATCATGCCGTCATGTCGGTGATTGCTTTTCGCAGGAATCCCCCAGCCTTGCCGAGCGCCGCCCGCGCCTCCTCGACGCCCATGCCGGTGATCGTCACCAGGATGGCCAGCTTGACGTCGTTTCCGGTCTGGTCGAGAGCGTGCCGTGCCTGAGGCGCAGTGCAGCCGGTCGTCTGCATGACCATCCTGATTGCCCTGGCCACCAGCTTCTTGTTGGAAGGGTTGAGGTCGACCATCAGGTTCTGGAAACTCTTGCCGATGCGGATCATCGAGGCGGTGGTCAGCATGTTGAGCACCAGCTTCTGCGCGGTCCCCGATTTCAGCCGTGTCGAGCCGGTAAGCACTTCAGGACCGACGACCGGCGAGATGGCGATGTCGGCGATGCCGGCAATGGTCGATGCCGGATTGCACGAAAGGGCGACCGTGGTAGCGCCCATCTGCTTGGCATAGTTCAGCCCGCCGATGACGTAGGGTGTGCGCCCGCTGACCGCGATGCCGACCACCACGTCGTCCGGTGCGAGCTCGATCTCCCGCAGCGCCTGTGCGCCCATCTTCGGATCGTCCTCGGCGCCTTCGATCGACCGCACCAGCGCGTCGGAACCACCGGCGATGAGGCCGACAACCATGCCTTCCGGCACGCGGAAGGTCGGCGGGCATTCCGAAGCATCGAGAACCCCGAGCCGCCCGCTGGTGCCGGCACCGATGTAGATCAGCCGCGCGCCCTTCTGGAAGGCAAGCACGATGCGGTCGACCGCGGCCGCGATTTCCGGCAGCACCTTTTCGACAGCCGACGGGACAACCCTGTCCTCGTCATTGATCTTGCGCAGGACGTCCAGGGTAGGCAGCAGGTCGATGTCGACAGTCCTCGGGTTCCGGCCTTCGGAAACCAGCCGGTCCAGCTCGGACATCAACCCTTGTTCAGTCATCTCGGTGCTTTCAAATCGCCGCGCGGCCGGGCGTCGAATATGGATCTTCGGCCGGTGCCGGTGCACACGGATGAATCAATCCGCCAATCGCCATTCAGTCTCTGTTGTTAACTTTTTAGAATTCGATATTCGCACCGTCAACAGATTTTTGGAATATTTTATTCCTCACCCTACTAAGCCTACCGTGTGCAGAGTGACCGCTTGGCAAGAATGATCGCGCCGGATACGGCGTCGCCGTCAGCGGGCTTGAGGCGGCGCCGGACATCGGGAGAGAGCCAGGGTTCGAGCGGGCTGGCGAGGCCGCCCAGCAAGGTCACGCGCGGCGCGCCTTTCTCGAACAGCACCCGCACCAGCGTGTCGATCTGCTCGGCGGCCCCTTGCACGATGCGCCGTCCGACAGGATCGCCTTGGTCGGCGTGGCGCATCACCATCGGCGCCAGCGCCGCGTAATCGGTGGCGCTGGCGCGGTCCATCCAGGCGACGGCTTCCATCGGGTCACCCTCGAAGCGCTGCATCACTTCCGCCAGCAGCGCCGTCCGCTCGTGCCGGCCGTCATGCGCGCGCAACGCCAGTTGCACGGCCTTCAGCCCAAGGTCGGCACCGCTGCCCTCGTCGGAGATCGGAAATCCGTAGCCGCCGGCGCGCAGGTCGCGGCCTTCGACAAAGCCGAGGCCGATCGAACCGGTGCCGGCAATCACGATGGCGCCGTCGAGGCCGGAATGCGCGCCAAGGCAGGCGCCGACGCCGTCGCTGACGAAATCGATGCTGGCAAAGGGATGCGCGATCGCCCGCAACGCCTCCAGCGCACCCTTGCGGCCGATGCCGGCAAGGCCGATGCCGGCGCGGATCCGGGCGGTTTCGGCCGGGCCGAATCCTGTCTCCTCGATCGCCGCGCCGAACGCCTTTGCAACGGAGGCCCAGGCCGCGTCGATGCCGAGCCGCGTTGTCGCCGGGCCGGACAGACCCTGTCCCAGCACGATGCCCTCTCTATTCTCGATGCGGGCCCGGCAGCCGGTGCCGCCGCCGTCGACGCCGAGGAAATAAATCGCGCCGCTCATGCGCCCAGCCGCTCTATGTCGGCGCCGCACAGACGCAGCTTGCGGTCCAGTTGTTCATAGCCGCGGTCGAGATGATAGACGCGGTTGATCGTTGTCTCGCCCTCGGCGATCAGCGCCGCCAGCACCAGCGACACCGAAGCGCGCAGGTCGGTGGCCATCACCTGCGCGCCGTGCAGTTTCGCGCCGCCGCGCACCAGCGCCGTCGTGCCCTGCAGCTTGATGTTGGCGCCGAGCCGCATCAGTTCAGGAACATGCATGAAGCGGTTCTCGAAGATGGTTTCGCGCAGCAGCGACGCGCCGTCCGCGCAACACATCAGCGCCATGAACTGCGCCTGCAGGTCGGTTGGAAAACCCGGATAAGGTTCCGTCGTGAGGTCGGCGGCCCTGAGCGGCCGCTCGCGCGACACGATGAGCCCGCGATCGCCGGGCCAGACGCTCACGCCCGTGGCCTCCAGCAATTGCACGACAGAGGCCATGTGCTCCAGCCGGGCATGGGTGAGTTCCAACTGCCCGCCGGTGATCGCCGCGGCGATGGCATAGGTGCCGGCCTCGATGCGGTCCGGGATAATGTCATGCCTGGCGGCATGCCAGCCTTTGTCGCCCGCGATCAGGATGCGGTGCGTGCCGGCGCCTTCGATGCGCGCGCCCATGGCGTTGAGGCAGGCCGCGAGATCGGCCACCTCCGGTTCACGTGCCGCGTTAAGGATCTCGGTTTCGCCCTTGGCTGTGGTCGCGGCCATCATGGCGGTTTCCGTTGCCCCGACCGATGGCGAGCTCAAGACGATGCGCGTGCCGGTCAGCCCGTTCGGCGCTGAAGCGACGATCAAGCCGTTCTCGATGGCGATCCGGGCGCCGAGTGCCGCGAGCGCGGCGACATGCATGTCGACCGGCCGCGCGCCGATCGCGCAGCCGCCCGGCAGCGAAACCCGGGCATGGCCGAAACGGGCAAGCAGCGGCGCCAGCACCAGCACCGTCGCCCGCATCTTCCGCACCGTGTCGTAGGACGTCTCCTTGGAAACCGCGGCACTGGTGTCGATCGTCGCGGCATGCGGCGACCGCGTCACCTCGGCACCGTGAAGCCGCACCACGCGGAGCATGTTCTCGACGTCGGTCACTTCCGGCAGGTTGGTCAGTTCGAGCGGGTAGGGGCTGAGCAGGGCGGCCGCGATCTGCGGCAAAGCGGCATTCTTGGCGCCGGAGATCGTCACCGCGCCTTGTAGTCTTTGTCCGCCGATGATCCGCAGTCTGTCCATGGCTGATACCTTGTATGGCGAATCCGGGCGGCGGTCCGGCCCGCTCTCGGGAGCCGATCTCGAATCCCGAGCTTTCGCAGGTCCAGTCGAAGAATTAATTCTGCGTTCTTGGCTGTCAATCGGAATTGGAATAATTTATTCCTCTGACGTCAAGCACCGGAGCACTGAATCAAAGGGATGGAGCATGATGTGGTCCAAAAAACCGCTTCACACTTTTCGACATCATGCTCTAGAGGGTCCATGTCCGTTCTGAAGAAGATCAATGCGAAGCTCGACGGCATGGCGCCTGGCGATCGTGAGATCGGCCAGTACATCGTCGACAATCCCGACCAGATGCTGCGGCTGTCGACGGCCGCCCTCGCGGCCGAGATCGGCCGCAGCCAGTCAAGTGTGGTCAAGTTCAGCCAGAAGCTCGGCTATGCCAGCTACCAGGAGCTCAAGCTCGCCGTCAGCGAGGCCAAGGCGCGGGACTGGCAGGTGCCGGCCGGCGTCATCCACGGTTCCATCGAGGTCGGCGACGGTTTTCCTGTTATCCTGAAGAAGCTGATCGGCAGCAAGCTTCTGTCGATGCAGCAGACCGTCGCCGCCAACAGCGAGCGCATCATCTCCCGGACGCTGGAACTGCTGGATGGCGCGCGCCGCATCCACCTGGTCGGCGTCGGCGCCTCCTCGCTGGTGGCGCGCGATTTCTCCTACAAGCTGATGAAGCTCGGCCGCAATGTCGTGTACGACAGCGACAGCCACATCCAGATGGCCAATGTCTCGACGCTTGGGGAGGGCGACGTGCTGTTCGCGCTGTCCTATTCCGGCGCCAGCATCGAAACCTTGCGCATCGCCGAGCTTGCCCGCAAGCGCGGCACGATGGTGATCGCCGTCACCGGCCTCCAGGACAATCCGCTGAGCCGCGTCGCCGACATCCGCCTTTACACCATCGCCGATGAAGAGCGTGCGCGCTCTTCCTCCATCACCGCGCGCGACGCGCAGCTGACGCTGACGGACCTGCTGTTCATCCTGCTGCTGCAGAGGCAGCCGGACGCCAACGACTATGTCCACAACAGCGAAGCGGCGGTCTCGGTGCTGAAGGCCGAGCGATCGCCGTAAGGCCCTCAGACGCTTTCGAGATAGGTCTCGATCTCGAAGTCGCTGACATTGAGGGCGAACGTGTTCAACTCCTGACGTTTGCAGGCGATGAAGGAGTCGCGCAGGATCGCCGGGAAAATTTCCGCCACATGCGCCCCGCCTTCGAAGGCCGCGATCGCGGAGGCCCAGTCCGGCGGCAACTTCGCCGGTGGAAGGCCTTGGCCATCGCTTCCGGTCGGCTCGCCTGGCGACATCTGCCTTTCGATGCCGATCAGCGCCGCGCCCAGTATGGCGGCAAGGACGAGATAGGGATTGGCGTCCGCGCCCGACACGCGGTGCTCGATGCGCCGCGCTCCGGTCGGGCCGCCGGGAATGCGGATTGCGACCATGCGGTTCTCGTAGCCCCAGGCGACCGCGGTCGGCGCATAGGATCGCGGGCGCAGCCTGCGGTAGGAATTGAAGTGCGGCGCGAATACCAATGTGCTCTCGGCCATCGCCGCCAGCAGCCCGCCGACGGCGTGGCGCATGATGTCGGAGCCTTGGTCGGTGCCGTCGTCGAACACATTGCGCCCTTCGGCGTCGATCAGGCTGAAATGGACATGGAAGCCGTTGCCGGCCCGATCGCCATAGGGCTTGGCCATGAAGCAGGCGGCAAAACCGTGCTTGCGCGCAATGCCCTTCACCGTGCGCTTGAACAACACCGCGTCGTCGGCCGCCCGCAGGGCATCGGCGACATGGTTGAGGTTGATTTCGAACTGGCCGACGCCGTTTTCGGCGATCGCGGTGTCGACGGGAATGCCTTGCGCCCGGCAGGCTTCGTAGACGTCGTGGATGAAGGACTCGAAATCGTCGATCTCATCGATCGACAGCGCGGCGTCGGAATCGAGCCGGCGCCCGGTGACCGGCGAAACCGGCCCGACAGGCCGCTGCGACTGCGGATCGACGAGATAGAATTCGAGTTCCGTCGCCGCGACCGGGGTCAGGCCGAGCGCCTTGTAGCGGTCGAGGATGCGGGCCAGCGCCCGCCGGGGATCGCCGAGATAGGGCGCGCCACTTTCGTCGGCGAGCCAGAGCGGGACCAGCGCGGTCGGATGCGCCGTCCAGTCCACCGGCAGGATGCCGCGTCCCGTCCAGTGGCAAAGTCCGTCGGCATCGCCGGTCGAGAACACCAGCGTGTTGCCTTCGATGTCCTCGCCCCAGATGTCGAGGCCGATCAGCGAGTAGGGCATGCGCAGCTTGCCTTCCAGCGCCTTCCGGGCCTGCTCCACAGGGATGCGTTTCCCCCGCATGACGCCGTTGAGATCGCACACCGCCGCCCTCAGGCTCTGGATGTCGTTCCTGCTTTCAAGCCAGCTCAGGACGTCCGCAATTGCATCGCTCAATTTCCAACCTCTGGTTTTCGAAGGTGCCCAAGCCTGGCCGGCTGCGCTATCCCTGATAAAAATGCTAGTGAGTTTTCGGAAAGCGTATCCGGCTGAGGCCGGATGATTTTCCTTATTTTTTCAATTCACTAGCTGGGGATGTCGGGAGGCATTTCAAAACCAATTTCGCGATCTGCGATCGCAACATAGAGGCAAGAAGGCCGAAAGCCAAGGGACATTCGACGTGCTTGATCGGCCGCGGCAGCCACGCCTAGGCTTTGGATCGCCGGGTAATCCTAGCTTCCAGCGTCCGGAAATCTGGCCTGCTGGAGGATATGCGCGGCGCCCTCCTCGATGTCGCGAACGATGGCCGCACGGGCTCGCGGGCCATCCTGCGCCTCGATCGCGGCGACGACTTCCTCGTGATAGTCGATGTCGAGGATGGAGGAGAGATCGTCCTCGAACCCCATGGCGAGATTCCGGAGGAAGGGGCCAACCTGCATCCAGACGGTCTCGATCAGGAAGATCATCTGTTCGTTGCCGCAATGGCGATAGATCGAGAATTTGAAGGCGTAGTTCTTCCTGAGATAGTCGTCGATATCGCCTTCGCGCGCCGCCAGGGTCAATTCCATGCTGTGGCGCCGGATTGCCCGCAAATTGTTGCCGTTGATGCGTTTTGTCGCGAGTTCGGTCGCCGAGCCTTCGAGGATCGTGCGCACGACGGTCAATTGCGAGAACCGGTCGGCGGAGATCGCCGGCACCTCGACACTGCCGTTCGGCATCGGGCTCAGCGCCCGCAGCGCCTGCAGCCGCATGAAGGCGCTGCGCACCGGCATGTCGCTGGTGCCGAGTTCCTTGGCGAGCTTGCGCGAGGTGAGCTTCTGCCCGGGCGTGAACTGGCCCGACATCAGGGCCCGCACAAGCTCCAGATAGACCTTCTCATGCAACGGGACGGTGTCGACGGCGGTCAACCCGAATTGTGTTCTGTCGGCCATGGGCGGGGGGCGCTACTTCATTCGTTCTGAAATCTACCCCGACGACATCTGCCGTGGACAGTCCCGATCGGGCCGGGCACGGCGAAAGCGCCGAACCCAGCGGTTTGTCGCCACATGATAGACGCTTCAATCGCTGCGCGGCAAGCCAACTCGTTTCTCTGCCGGCACGGCCGTGCCCAACGTGCTCTACAACAAGATCCATGGCCCGGATGTGTTTCGCTATCTCGCCGAAGAATATCTGCCGGCGGCCTACCTGCTTGACCCGATCTATCATTTCCATCTGAGGAACGGGCGACCAGCCAGGTTCCGGAGCGCAAGGCGTCCTGAAAAGCAATCGGATCGCATGCGTTCGCCAGGGACCGGACAGCCTGCCGCGCATGGTCGGCCCCTTCATCACAAATCTTGACCTTTCGCGCTCTTGCACGTCCGGCCGCTCTCTGGCTTTTTGGGGCACCCATCCGAACGGACTGATTCGCGTCATGCCGCTCGATCGCAATGTCTTACAGGCAGTCTGCGGGTGGGTCGTGAAGCGCGCGCAATTGGCGAAGGAGAAGCAGCATGGCCGAGTTCAAGAAGCCGGAAATCTCCGAGATGAGGCCCAAGATCACCGTCATCGGCGTTGGCGGTGGCGGCGGCAATGCCATCAACAACATGATCGCCGAACAGCTTCAGGGAACCGAGTTCATCGCCGCCAACACCGATGCCCAGGCACTGACCATGTCGAAGGCGACGCGGCTGATCCAGCTTGGCGCGCATGTCACCGAAGGCTTGGGCGCCGGCTCGCTGCCCGAGATCGGCCGCGCCGCCGCCGAGGAATCGCTCGACGAGATCATGGACCATCTGGCCGGCACGCATATGTGTTTCGTCACCGCCGGCATGGGCGGCGGCACCGGCACCGGTGCTGCGCCGATCATCGCCCAGGCGGCGCGCAAGGCCGGCATCCTGACCGTGGGCGTCGTCACCAAGCCCTTTACCTTCGAGGGCAGGCGCCGCATGCAGATGGCCGAGGAGGGCATCGAGCGGCTGCGCGAAAGCGCCGACACGGTGATCGTGATCCCGAACCAGAACCTGTTCCGCATCGCCGATGCCAAGACCACCTTCGCCGATGCCTTCGTCATCGCCGACCGGGTGCTCTATTCCGGCGTCAGCTGCATCACCGATCTCATCGTCAAGGAAGGCCTGATCAATCTCGACTTCGCCGACGTCAAGTCGGTCATGCGCGGCATGGGCCGCGCCATGATGGGAACCGGCGAGGCATCCGGCGACAACCGGGCGATGAAGGCGGCCGAAGCCGCGATCGCCAATCCGCTGCTTGACGAGATGTCGATGAAGGGCGCGAAAGGCGTCCTGGTGTCGATATCGGGCGGCAGGGACATGACCCTGTTCGAGGTCGACGAGGCCGCCACCCGCATCCGCGAGGAGGTCTACGAAGACGCCGACATCATCGTCGGCGCGATCTTCGACAAGAGCATGGAAGGCCGCTTCAGGGTTTCGGTGGTGGCGACCGGCCTCGACCGTTCGCTCGGCGAGGGCGATGCCGACGCCGGCATCGCGCATAACCACTCCGTACCGCCTGCCGCGCGGATTTTGCAGTAGGATCTGTTTCCTTCGAATGACTGGCATCGGGGCGTCCGCTTGCGGAGCAACACGGTCAGGCGGCACTCGCTTGCACTCCGTACCGGAACGTTCCGCTAGCTAGGTGCCTGGCGGCGGGACGCAAATCATCGCATGCGGCACACCTGACCTTCGCAAAGCAGCTTGTCCGCCACAACCGGTACGGACGCGAACCTCTATCTCGGCGGTCATTGGGCGGTCTTCTATTCGACGAAATCGACGACGCGTGGCGATCCGGCGAAATAGTCCTTCATCTCGTCATAGTTTACGAGCGAATCGCGTTGCCCACCGACGCGCTGGCGTTTAAAGCGGCTTTCCGGCACATGAGGACGAAGCTCAAGAAAATCGAGTAAAGCGGGGAAATCGGTGGCGATCCGCTCATAGGTAATGTGGATCGACGGGAAGCCTCTCGCCAGTCTATCCAGGGCCGAGTTCTGCGCATCCCAAATGTGGAAATATGTCTCGGATTCCTTCGGGTCGCCCTTGACTTTCGTTACTTTGAACTTCCCGGCCTCTGAGGTCCACTTGCCGTTGGCTGAGGCGATCATTGAAATGTACTGATCGAGCATGTTTTCTCGAGACAATCGGATGATCTTGTAATTGAGATGGCTAAAACTGGTTATAACGTTGGGATGCCGCTCGATAGAGCCTAATGCTATTTTGAAACCGACTGCTGTTTCCGGCATGCTGTTTGTTAGCTGTTCCAGATATTCAGCCACTGTTTTGCAGCGGCTATTATAGAAAGCGATCGGCCGTCGCTTGACCATGTCTCTGAGCCGGCTCACCTTGGGTGCGAAAAGCTCGCCCTCGCACTTGGCGTCAGGGTGACTGTCTATTAGACCCTGCAAATAGCTTGAGCCTTGCCGGCCGATAAACAGAATAGCAAAACGGGTTTTTTCCATACCTGACGTGAATACAGAACAATTTTCCGTGATCAAGTGCGGCAAGCGAGATATCCCCTATTCCAAGGCGCTAAACGTGCTGAAGCAAAATTTCGAACGCTGGCGTCAGCACGATGATCTTCACAAGGCTCCAAGCCAGGATCATGCCGACACCGACAACCCGGCGATCCAAATCTGTGATGACGACACCGCTTTTGCGATTTCGCGCTACAATCCAGACGTAGGCGCAAAAAGCGGCAAGGCCGATCGCGCCCTCAGATATGATTTGAGATCAGCCGGGCGGAAGTGATAGTTCGCCTGCTTGGATCGCCAACCATAAACAGCACTCTGGGACGAAGGCTGCGACCGTCCCATATCGCGACAGCGCAGCGCGACCGGTTCCCGCACCCTCTCCTCGGATCGAATAAGATCGAATAAGATTGCGGGTGCGAACGAGAATGTCGTCAAAATCGAGAACAGCAACATTGCGCTTGAACTTCTCGAATGCGCCGACCAACTCGTCGTTCTGGTCGGAGAACTGGCAAGCAGGTGTCAGCAATCGACCCATTGAACCGGCGAAGAGCTTCGCGCAACGTTCGTAGTGCTCATTGCCGGCGGCAGAGAGCTGCGGGCATCGACGTTGCCTGCGGATCGGGACCAAAGGCCAATGCGGCCCTTGTAGCGGGAAATGAGGTGTCCGCCCGAAGGGCGAAGTGTGTCACTCCGCGGATGGACGAGCAGGCATCCGGGCCGTCTGGAGGCGGCGTCCCCTCAAAGCCTGTGTAACCGCTATGATCTACCGATCATCACCAAAACCTTATAAAATAAGTCGCTACGCAATCTCTGAAAGTACACCGACGGCCCAAGAGCAAACTTGAAGCGTGCCCAAATGCTATCCCGATGATGAAGGTATTTCGATATAGTACGACGTTTTTCTGGAACCAGGGCGTCACCTGCTTGCTCGAACAAGGACTGCGCTTGACCAAAGAAGTTCTGGTGCCGGCCTTTTAGCCGACCTACACGCAATTTCCATCTTGCTGATAAGTTCGGCTTCCCGCCAATCGCATTGGCCCCATGCTGGCGGTACCTAATAAACGCCCGATGGTCGAAAATGACGTTTCCGAAAGCAGCAATCACGAGATAAATCCAGGCATCGTGCAGCACAGCTCGATTAAATGACAGCTGGCAAAGACGTTCAAAAGCGCCCCTGTTAAACATGCATGTGGCGCCCGAAGCCCTCGATTCAACCAAAGCATTCTGGAAACTAAGTGGTCGACGAACCTTCGTGCCCCAACCCAGGTGATTCAAATTCCGGTCCACAAACTCAAGCTGTCCACAGTACAATGCAGGCGAGTCCTGCGGGAGAGTGCAGAGCAGCAAATATGCTTCATAGAGTTTCCTTGGCTGCCAAACGTCGTCGGCATCGCTAAATGCAAAGTAATCGGCGTCAAACCCCCAAAGGCGCAACATGGATAGAAAGCTACGGGTTACCCCTAAATTTTCACCCTCAATTACGTGAACGTTGAGATGATCCTTTTTGAACGAATTCAACAATTCAGGCGTTTTGTCGGTCGAGCCGTCATCTCGGATGTAAATTGAGACCGAAACTCTCTCCTGAGATAATATACTCAGGATTTGCTCTTCCAGAAACGTAGCTCCGTTGAACACGGACATCAGGACTGCGATCTTTGGGTAAGCTAGTGAGGTCATGGGTCTTGAACAAGCCAATTCAGACTAATATTGATTATATTCAAAACGACTACGCTGAAGGCCGTTTTTTAAGCCGTAGGGTCGTTTGAATCCGGCGCTGAAGAGTTTGCTAGCGGAGTAGACCTTGTTACCCAGATTGGTTTGTCGATCTCGGACAAGTCTAGTCAAATACGGCACCCAAATGGGCGCCCTAATCATCGGCTTCCGGCCGGTTAGCAGTCGAACGACGTCCTCGACGCTGCTACCTGCCTCATCGTCGCTGGACATGATGTAAGTACTTACACCGACGTCGTCCGATTTCAGCAGAAATAAGATCGCCGCAACCACATCGTCCATGTAAACGAGATGCGATGCCTCTCGCGCTCGGAGGCAGAGTTTCAACATACTCATGGTCAGCCAAGGCGCAAGATTCTGCTCGTCAAAGATATTGGTAGGCCTCAATATGGCACCATCAAGCGTCGAAGACAGGAGGATCCTTTCCGCCTTCAATTTTGTTTCCTCGTACCTGTTCATTGGACGGCAATCGTCGTCCTCATCGATGAATTGCTGAGTGGACCGACCGATTACGCCGACGCTGCTGACATGGATGAAACGGCGCACCCCCTGTTGTGTGGCAGCATCTACCAGATTTTGGGTTGCAAGCACATTCCCAGTTTCCATCAGATATGGATCGTTCTTTTCGCCAGCGCAGTGAATGATATGGGTTACCCCGAAGATGGCTCGCTGAACAAACGCAGCATCCGCCAGATCGCCGACTAAGGTCTCTGCTTCACCGCACGAAGAGCTCTGTCTCCTGGAGACCAACACTATTGGCCTTTGCCTACAGATAAGTGCTGAAGCCACACGTTTGCCCAGTGCTCCGCGCCCCCCAGTTATCAGAATTTTCATTCTCAAGACACCCCGATTAAGTCACTACGTCGTTGCGCAATGCGAATGTTGCCATCGCGGCGTAAAACACCGGCAGGTAGACAACGAGACCATCTTTTTCTTTTAGGCGGAAACCCAGCCAACTCTTGGAATGCCACGACTGGAGCGAGGCTACAGAGCAGAAAGAAACTCGGAGGAATCTACCGACTGTGGACAGGGTGCCCATTGCGAGTAGCGGTGGCAAAAGCAGCATGCCGAGCGCGAGCATGATGCCGGTCCAGATGTCACCAACAAGAATAATGATTAGAAAACAAATAAGCCACCCATCAAGGCTTCTTTCCTGCTTCATCGACTTTTTTGCATAGCGAATCGGACTTCTAACGCAAGTCACCGAGTGCCGCAACGGGCCGCCACGACCGAAGCGCAAAAGTATTAGATTTATCTAAATGACGTAACAAGTCCATCCCCCCTCAAAGCCGTCTGTTACATACTACTTGCAGGATAGCGCTGCAACTGGGCTTAATTGGCTAACGCCGCTTGTATATTCGGGATAGCCTCAACGGGGACAGCAAAACAAGTCCCGTAAATGACATCCGAAATTCGCGCCGCGCGTAGCCGACAGGGCTGTTGACGCCGGCGTTCGAAATTTTAGTTGCAGCGCTCTATGCGCTCGCCCGAAGCAGAAACACTCATGATGACAGAGCGGATGCAGGCGCCACCTACAAGCGCCCAGGCGACGAGGAAGATGAAGTACCAGGCCACTCGCATCCACAACGAGTCGAACAGCACAGCTGAGAATATCGCAACTGCAACAGCGGCATGGGGGAGCGCGGAACGCCATTTCACCTCAACGACCCATGCCGCGGCCCAGAACAACAAGGCTGTATCGATTATCACCCTGACCAGCCAAGCCACGGCAGCGCCAGTCGCGCTGAAGTAGTACGTTGCCAGCCACAGGACCAGGATAAAAGGAGCCGCCTCCGCGAGGTGAATAAAAGCCGTCACTCTGGCACGCCCTGCGCTTTGGACCAACGTGAACGGAATTTTGGCAAGGCAGTTGATGAACATGCCAATCGCGAAAATGCTCAGAAGCAAGGCCGATTGGTCTGCGAACGCAGCGTTGATCCACACCGTCAGGATTTCATGGGAGAAGATCGCAAGCGCTGCGCACACAGGGAGAAGCGCAAGGTAAAGAATGCTCACGCTGGCGCTGAAGAGCTTGTCAGACTGCGCCGAGTGCGCGCCAATCTGCCCAGCGAACGTCGGGAAAAGCACCGCCGAAAGGGCGCCTGGGACGATCCCCAACATCGTTGCTAGTTGATAAGGCGTCGCGTAGTAGGCGACGGCACTGGCGGAAACGAGTCCGCCAATGATGAAGCGGTCTGCATATCCCATCAGCGGGCTGACGATGTTGCTGACAGTAAGCCAGCCACCGTTGATAAACAGTGGGCGAAGAAGCGTTCTGTCGAACGCAAGGGTCCTGGTCTCGCCTGGTAAGGCCTGCACAGCAACAATGGCATGTGCCAACAGGGCGGCATACCTTCCTGCCGTCAACGCCCATGCGATATAATCGAGCCTGGGGCCGGCAATCCAAATGGCAGCCAGCGGTCCAACAAAGGTGAAGACGCCAAGAGGTATGCGGATCAGGTTAAGCATGCCGAAGCGGTGACGGGCCTCTATCAAACCCCGGAAGCCAGAGGTAAGCGTTATTGCCGGTAGGGCGCAGGCCATAGCCATTGTCGCTGCAACGACCTCATCGGCATCAGGCACGGTGGCAAGCAGATCGACAACGGGGCGAGCGAAGGCGGCGAGAACCATGCCCCCCAGGACACCGATGCCGGCCATGATCCAGAGGGCGGTCGATGTCGCTCGAGCAGTCGCCGCCGCGTCGCCGCGGCTCTCCGATATCGAGACCTGTAGTGTCAGGGTTCGACCGAGTCCTAGATCGAGCAGGCCAAGGTAGCTAACGACGGCCCATATGAGCGTCAAGATACCGAACTTCTCAATTCCGAGTTGCTGAATCAGCGCCGGAATCGTGAATACGGCAACGATGAGCGGGGCACCCATCCCGGCCAGATTGAACGCAGTGTTTCGTATGAGCACAATGACGCCTATCAAAGTGAGTGTTGCCGGAAGGCCTTGGCACACCAGCATCGATAAGCCAACGGTCTGCCCCCGATAAATACATTATTCTTCGCCTTTCTTGCTCGCCACGCACGGCGCCAACGAATTGATTTTCTGCAAAGTTGCCTTCCTTAAATAACCGGGTGGCGATACAGGCGGTGGGGTGGCGTCTGCAACCATAGACTTTACCGACTATCTCAGCTCGTATACTCCGCTCGGTCATGAGCTCTGAGATTGAGATTCGCCGTCCTACCCGGTTGTGGCTGGCCGGCATTTTCGTGGCTGCGATCTTCATGGGAAGCGTGGGGCTCCTGCATATCACCCTGCCGATCTGCGTGCTTTTGCTGCCGTTTTTCTTCCTGGATCGCCAGCAACTTAGCCTGCGTATTCCGGCGGCTGCTGTGCCGCTTCTTTGCATCGGCGCTATCATCGTGGTTCAGTTCGCCCTCAACTTCAGCAACCCGGCTTTCAACCCGAGATCGGATACAGCGTTGTGGCTTCCTTCGGTGTTTGCAGGGGTCACCATTATCGCCATGCGGAATGCTGGGATGCCCGACAGCCGAGCGCTGAACGCCCTGGTTCTTGGCGGGATCCTGACATCCGCAGTCATGGTACTGATGATATTATTTGCGCCCAAAGACATGTTCCTGCTGGAGCAGCAAAACATGCATGTGGTCGAGAAAAAGTACGAGGCCGAAAAGGCGCAGGAGCCGGTTCCTCCCGCCACCGACCCAACAACAACGCCTATGACGCAGCCCTCTTCACCAGCAGCATCTTCGCTCGCCTCGGCCCCAGCAACCGAGGAAGCCTTCGTGCCGAACGAGGCAGCGGGTCGAGACAGCGCATTCTATGATCTGAAAAACAGGGCCAAGAACGCCTTGGGGACATCGAATTACATCGCCGTCTTTTTGATATTCTTGTTTGCGGTGACGCTCTTTACGGGTCCGCTTTGGGTGGCTGTCGTTTTTGGCGTTCTGACGCTGGTCACGCTGTCTCGATTCGGGATTGCTTTCATGGTCCCTATCGTGGCGATCTACTTGCTGCGCCGGAAGACAGGGGCCGTCCGAACTGCGACGGTGGTGGCAATGCTGGTGAGTGTCGGTGGGGCGGTTGGTCTGTATTTTCTGGACGGCAGCAGTCTGCTGAACATATCGGGGGTGGCCTCGCTGGTGACGCGGTTCGCTTTATGGGAGTCAGGCTTTGGTGCTGCCGCCCTGCACCCGATCATCGGCGCTCCGCGCTCCGTCGTCCTCGTCCAACTGGGCTACAGCATCACGTGGAACCCGCACAATTCGGTGCTCTGGATCGTCACGCACTTCGGGCTGCTCGGGCTGGCAGCGTATTGCGCCTATGTCTGGATCGTCATGCGGGAGATTGCAAAGGCGGCTGCAACATCCCGGCTCTGGACAGGGGTTTTCGTTGGCGTTGCCATGATCCTCTCTTGGAGCTTGGTCGAGAACATCGTGTTGACGCCAGCCTTTGAAATACTGTTTGCCGCGCTCTACGCGCTTGCTCTGAACAGAAACAGAGAAGCCGCCGGCTAGGCAATTCGGGTATATCTGTAGACTTTAACGGCTCGCTTCGGCGGCGCCTTTTTCTTACCCACAACCCAAGAAACATCCCATGGACCGCAACCAGGCGGGCGCAACTCGGCAGTTGACGGTCCCAGCGGCGCCTAGCTAGGGCGGTGGCGTTTCACCTGGATGGCAGCGTGGGAATCGAGTTCCCGGTAGCGCGGAAGTGAGACCGCAACGCTTCCGTCATTCAGGGCGACTTCTCGCCGATCAGCTCAAATCGCTCGATCTCGCAGTGCCGGCCGACCACCGCCAGGATTTCCGTTGACGTTTCCGCCGCCTCGGGTTGCTTCCACTCGAGGTTGAAGGAGTACACGAAACGGCCGCGGCCGGAGTCATGCTCCATCGTGGAAAGACGTGCGTCGTAGCCAAGCGGCCGCACCATTTCCCGAAGGTCGGGCGGTGAGGATTTCGCCGAGGAGACCGACAGGATCGCATGATGGTCGCGCGGAATCTTGAGGTCGATCCATTTCAACGCCTGGAGCGTTACCATCGTCAGCAGCGTTGCGATCGCGCCAAGGCCGAACTGGCCGCCGCCAAACGCAAGCCCGATCACGGTCATGATCCACATGCTGGCGGCGGTGGTGACGCCGGTCACAAGATCGCCGCGCCGAAGGATGGCGCCGCCGCCAATGAAGCCGACACCGGTCAGCACGCCAAGCGGAAAACGCAGGACATCCATGCGGGCGAAGGAGTCCGCCCCTTTGCCCATCGTATCAAGCAGCATGTTGGCTTGGATCATGGCAACCGCGGCCGCAAGGCCGACCAGGATGGTCGTGCGAAGCCCGGCGGTGTGGCCGCGCGCTTCCCTGTTCAGGCCAATGAGGAAACCTGCCAGCAGCACAAACAGGAGGCGCGCGACGAGATCGGGCCAAGTCGGATGAACCGGCATATCGCAGCAAAGCGGCTCGAACATTGTTTTCGTGCTCCGCCCTTGTCCCCCAGGCCTTCAGCACCGCCCGGCGCTGGCGATTTCTTATGGCGCAATGCGTCGCACCCTCGAGTCGAGACGGGGCACGCCGGTCATCGGACGGCCAAAGCCAGCACCAATCCCAGCACAACGATGCCGATCAGGCCGGCGACGAAGATGATGCGGTGAGTGCGCGTGCGCAGGATGATTTCGCCCTGCCTTGCGTCCTGTCCGGAAAAGACGGGTCCTTCCCTGCCGCGATCCTTGCTCATGACGTGCTCCTTCCTTGCCGCGCGCGCCGCGACGCTGAAGTGTCGATGTTAAAAACCTTTTTTGACGCTCGAAGTTCCAGCCGAACTGCCGCCGTAGGTGCCACGTGGGCTTCATCACGTCGGCGGCCTGGCCCAGTGCGAGGTCGCCAAGCGGCTGGGGATCCTGCAGAATGCGATCGACGCCGCCGGTATGGTCATACCGCTCGAGATCACCGATTGCCCTGGCGCCCTGCACGGCGGGCCTCGCAGGATCCCGGCAAGTGCGTGAAAAACGAAGAGCGGTTCGGCGCGTCAAACGCTGAACCGCTCCAGCAGCCGGCCGTTCAGCCGAATTTCGGATCGAGGCTACCCGACTTGTAGCGCTTGGCCATGTCCGACAGCGGGATCGGCTTGATCTTGGGCGCATTGCCGGCGGTGCCGAACTGCTCGAAGCGCTCCTTGCAGAGCTTCCTCATCGCCGCCATGGCCGGCATCAGGTACTTGCGCGGGTCGAACTCGCTGGGGTTCTCGGTCAGCACCTTGCGGATCGCGCCGGTCAGCGCCATGCGGTTGTCGGTGTCGATGTTGATCTTGCGCACGCCGTGCTTGATGCCGCGCTGGATCTCTTCCACCGGCACGCCCCAGGTCGGCTTCATCTGGCCGCCATATTTGTTGATGATCTCCTGCAGGTCTTCCGGCACCGAGGACGAGCCGTGCATGACCAGATGCATGTTGGGCAGGCGGCGGTGGATTTCCTCGATGACGTTCATCGCCAGCACAGCACCGTCGGGCTTGCGCGAGAATTTGTAGGCGCCATGGCTGGTGCCCATGGCGACCGCCAGCGCATCGACATGGGTGTCGCGCACGAACTGTTCGGCCTGCACCGGATCGGTCAGCAACTGGTCGTGGCTGATCGCGCCCTCGACGCCATGGCCGTCCTCCTGCTCGCCGCCGCCGCTCTCCAGCGAACCGAGCACGCCGATTTCGCCTTCCACCGAAACGCCGCCCCAATGCGCCATGTCGACGACGCGGCGCGTGATGCCGGAATTGTAGGCGTAGTCGGCGGGCGACTTGCCGTCTTCCTTGAGCGAGCCGTCCATCATCACCGAGGTGAAGCCGTACTGGATCGCCGTGACGCAGGTGGCTTCGTTGTTGCCATGGTCGAGATGCATGCAGACCGGGATGTCGGGATGGATCTCGACCAGCGCGTCGATCAGCTTGGCCAGCACGACGTCATTGGCATAGGCGCGCGCGCCGCGGCTCGCCTGCAGGATGACGGGCGACTTGGTCTCTTCCGCCGCCTCCATTATGGCGAGGCCCTGCTCCATGTTGTTCATGTTGAAGGCCGGCACGCCATAGCCGTATTCGGCGGCGTGATCGAGCAATTGTCTCAGTGTGATGCGAGCCAACGAATAGTCTCCCGTATCTGTTTTCAAGCCTTTGGTTGCGGGCTGTCCGCGCATCGTCCAGCCCGCCGATGTTTCTGGCCGGATTTCCGCGCGACCGCAACCGCCCCGGACCATCCCAGCCGCAAATGTTGTTACAGCGCAGCGATAAAGGCCGGCTCCCTTTGACCGCCCCGCCTGACGGATGGAAGGCGGTGTCGGCGTGGGGTGAAAGAGGCTTCGGGCCGGGACGACCAGTGCTGAGTGTGCGCGGCAGTGCCGGCTTATTTCTGTCTGCCAAGCCTGGCCGCGAGGGAACGCCGCACGTCGGCTTCCGCCCCGTCCAGCAGGTCGATCAGAACTTTGCTGGTGGCTGCCGGATCACGCTTTTCGATGTTCTCCACAATCTGCCGGTGCAGGCTGAGCGAGTGGCGCTGGCCGGCCGGATTGTCGTCCGAAAGCCGGAAGCTGATCACCAGTGCGGTCTCGATCAAGGCGGCGAGCGAACCGATCAGCTCGTTGCCCGATATGTGCAGGATCGTCTGGTGGAATGCCAGATCCGGTACTGCGAAGCGTTCGCCGTCATCGCTAGCCTGTTCCATCTGTTCGAGGATTGCCCGCAATTCAGCGATCTGCTCCGGGCTGGCGCGCTCCGCCGCCAGGGCGCCGGGATGGGCGGCGCGGCCTTGCGTCAGACCAATTGCAAAGCGTCAGAACGGTTCAGCGTTGGTAATCGCTGACCCGCTCAACTCCTGCCGCGTCCGAGCATCGGATAGGGCGGTGGCGAGGCGAGGACATTGCCGATTGCGACGGCATCGGAAGTTTCTTGCCCCGTAGCCGGGCGAGGGGCGGCTCATGGCCTGAGCCGCCGCCGTCATGCCACGATCTTTTCCCGAGCGGCGAGGATCTGCACGCAGGCCTTCGCCGCTTCCTTTCCCTTGACGGTGAAGTGTTCGAAGAAGAAGCGGTGATGCTCGGCGCTGTCGTGGTAGTTGTGCGGCGTCAGCACCGCCGAAAGCACCGGCACGCCGGTGGACAACTGCACGTTCATCATGCCGTCGATGACGGCGCCGGCGACGAACTCATGCCGGTAGATACCACCATTGACGACGAATGCCGTGCCAAGGATCGCGGCATAGCGGCCGGTCGCCGCCAGGGTCTTGGCATGCAGCGGGATCTCATAGGCGCCGGGCACGTCGAAGACTTCGACGGCAAAGCGCCCATCGCCGAGCGCGGCAAGTTCCGCCTCGAAGGCGGTGACGCACTGGTCGACAATATCGGCGTGCCAGCGCGCCCTGACAACGGCGATGCGTGTTTCATAGTCTTTGTGGGAATGCTGATTCATGGGTCCATCCTTCCGCTTCGAACCAGAATCAGGACGCACGATACGAAAGCCGGCCGCCTGGGCGGTCCGTTTTCCGTTTCGTTCTCTTTCATCCGGACTGTGACCGTCGGCTCCGGAATCACACCGGATCTGCTGACCTTTCCAACTCTGTTGGAAAGCGCTCGCGGGCTTGGGTCTCGTGCATGGCCCCGAAAACCGACAACGGTTTTCGGAAAGGAACCATGCGAGGTGAGAGTCCTTACCGCCGGTGGGGACTTTCACCCCGCCCTGAGAACATTAACGTGCTTTGTATGAAAGGGCGGGGGTGCCGCTGTCAACCGTGCGAACGCCGGTGGCCCATCACGTCTATTTGGCCAGTCTGGCGCCATGCCGCCGCGGAAGCCGCAACCAGCATCAGCAGCGCCGCGACCATCGCGCAGACGGCAAAGCCGAAATTGGAATAGAGTGGACCGAAACCGGTGGTGCCGATAAAGACCGCCAGGTAGGTCACCGCGCTGTTCAGGCCCATGATCGTGCCGCGCCGCGAGGGATCGAGTGCCGACAGGCGGGTCACCAGGACGTTCAGTCCGAAGTGGTTGGCAAGTCCCCAGATCGCGACCATGGCCAGGGTCAGGCCGAAACTGTTGCTCGTTACGGCGATAACAACGTAGACGGCCGCGACGAGCAGATAGGCGAACGGCATGACGCGGCGGGCACCCAGGCGATCGATCACGCCGTCGAGGAGAGCGGCCGCGCCGAAGCCGATACCATAGGCGAGCGCGGCCCACCCATTGGCGCTCACCGGCTTGCCCAGCCCGCTGTGCAGGTGATCGCCGAGATAGCCGTAGACGCCGTAGAAGGCGGTCATGAAGGCCGCGCAGGCGATGAGCAGCGGCACGATGCCGGGAATGCTCAACGCCGCCAGCGGCGTTGGTGCCGGGCCAGCCTTCCTGGCGTCGCTCAGCGACGTCATCGCAAGGCTTGCCAGCGCGAGGATCGCGAGCAGCGCGACGGCGGCAAAAACGGCACGCCAATGCACGAGATCGGCAAGCACGGCCGACAAGGAGACCCCGGCCACCATGCTGAGCGTCCATCCGGTCAGCACGACACCGATGGTCCCGCTTTCGCGGCCAGGTGGCGCGATGGCCGCGGAGCTGGAATAAATGGCCGGCATGGCGACGCCGGCGGCGATGCCGGCGAGCAGTTGGGCCGCGACCAGCATCAGCACCGTCGGTGCCGCCGCGCTGGCCACAAGGGCTATCGCCAGCAGCAGCAATGCCCCCTGCAGCATCCGGCGGGCACCGAGCCGGTCGATATAGCGTGCCAGGAACAGGGCGCTTGCCGAGGTTCCGAGGCCAAACGCTGCCGCCGCCACCATGACAGCAGGGACGCTGGTTCCGAACGACACCGCGACAGCAGGGGCTATCGGCCCAAGAACCAGCGAGTTCGAGCCGATCACCGCGATGCACCCGGTCAACAGATAAGCGAGAGCCGGGATGGGCGGCCGGACGTTTGCGGTTAGAGCTGCTGCTTGATTGCTGTTCGACATATCACCATAATGGCCGTATTTCATTCAGCTGCAATCGGGAATTCTCTCCATGGATGAAGAAACAAATGGCATTCCGCAGAACAGGCCAACGGCCCGGGATATCGATGCAATCGACCGAAAAATATTAGGCGTGCTGGTCGACGATGCGACCGTCAGCTATGCCGAACTCGGCGATCGCGTCGGCCTTTCGCCTCCGGCTGCCCACGAGCGCGTCAAGCGGCTTCGGCGCAGCGGCGCCATCCGCAACACAGCCGCCATCATCGATCCCAATGCGGTAAGGAAGCCGCTGCTCGCTTTCGTCCATATCGACACCAGGGGTTGGGGCAAGACCCCCGAGCTGATGGCGGTCTCCGAATATCCCGAGGTCGAGGAGATCCACACGGTCGCCGGGGATACATGCGTGCTCCTCAAGGTCCGCACCGAGGACACGCGGGCGCTCGAAGGACTTCTGTCGCGCCTTTACGATACGCCGGGCGTCACCTCGACGCGCAGCTATGTGGTGCTGTCGACCTATCTCGAACGACGGGTACAGCCCGGCATCACGGCACAATGGCCAATGCCGCGGCACCTGGTCAGGCCACTTTACTAAGTTGCCGACCGATCATCCCGCTCGGGGAACATCGCCTTCAGGCCATCGCGCGAGGCCTGGGCGACGCCGCGTTCGGTGATCAGTCCGGTGACCAGCCGCGCCGGTGTCACGTCGAAGGCAGGGTTCGCCGCGGGCGTCGCCTCCGGGGAGACGCGCACCTGGGCGATTTCGCCGCCGGCGGTCTTGCCCCAGACCAGCGAAACCTCGTCGGCCGAGCGCTGCTCGATCGGGATCTCCTTGAGCCCGTCATGCACCGTCCAGTCGATGGTGGGCGACGGCAGCGCGACATAGAACGGCACGTCATTGTCGGCGGCGGCCAGTGCTTTCAGATAAGTGCCGATCTTGTTGCAGACATCGCCGTCGGCGGTGGTGCGGTCGGTGCCGACGATGACCATGTCGATCTCGCCACGCTGCATCAGGTGACCACCGGCATTGTCAACGATGAGCGTGTGCGGCACGCCGTGGCCTGCCATCTCCCAGGCGGTCAGCTGGGCGCCCTGGTTGCGCGGCCGCGTCTCGTCGACATAGACGTGGACGGGAATGCCCGCCTCGGTCGCCAGGTAGATCGGCGCGGTGGCAGTGCCATAGTCGACGGTCGCCAGCCAGCCGGCATTGCAGTGGGTCAGGATATTGACTGTCTCGCCGGGCTGCTTGCGCGCGGCGATCGCCTTGATGATGGCAAGTCCGTTTTCGCCGATGGCGCGGTTCAGCCCGACGTCCTCGTCGGCGATCTCGCTGGCGCGCCGATAGGCGGCCGCGGCACGTTGTTCTGTTGGCAGCGGGCGGAGGAAGCGCCGCATCTCGTCGAGCGCCCAGCGCAGATTGATCGCCGTCGGGCGCGTCTCGTGCAGCGTCTCCCACACGGCGTCGAGCGCCGCGTCGGATGGATCATCCGTCATCTGCATGGCAACGCCATAGGCGGCGGTGACGCCGATCAGCGGCGCGCCGCGCACCCACATGTCGCGGATGGCGGTGGCGATGCCGGAAACGGTACCGATCGTCTCGATGCGGAAATCATGCGGCAGCCAGCGCTGGTCGATGATATCGACCGAACGCCCGTCATCGCTCAGCCAGATTGTCCGGTAGTGGCGGTCGCCGACGTTCAAATTCCGCTCTCCTGTTCGATCAGCGCGGCCAAATGGTTGACCTCGTCGATGCTGTGGATCTGGCGCCGGTTGACGGCGATGTGACGGCCGAATTTCAGCGCCTTGGCTTCACAACTGGCGCGCAGGTCTTCATCGGCAATGGTTTCGAAATCGGCATTGTGGGCGAGGCCGAGGATGCGCCGGTGCACCTCGATGCCGGCAAAGCCGAGCAGGTCCGTCCAGATCTGGTGCAGCACATGGTCGAGCGCCTGCTCGGCGCCGAGCCTGTCGCCCTGATCCTCGAACAGGCTCTTCTGGTAGAGCATGCCGGTGCGCTCGGTGCGCCACAGATGCGAGAATTCGGCGCGGAACACCGCCCATGTCTCGACGATGACATCGAGCAGGTAGGCGCGCATGGCATCGCGCTTGCCCTGTTGCTCATGCCCACGCTGTGAGAAGAACGACATCCAGAAATTTGCGAGCAGCATGCCGACATCGAAGGCCATCGGGCCGTAGAAGGCGAACTCCGGATCGATCATCCGGGTTTCCGTGTCGGTGACCATGATCGAGCCGGAATGCAGGTCGCCATGCAGCAGCGTCTCGGCATTGGCGGCGAAAATATGCTTCAGCCGCTGCGCCTCGACCTTGAGGTCGCGGTCGGCGCGCAGTTCGGCAACCACGGCGTCGAGTTGCGGGCTGGTATGCCTGTTCATCTTCGCATCGAAATAGGGGTCCGAGAACACCAGGTTCTCGGTGATGTCACAAAGTTCGACATTGTCGGCGAACAGCGCCAGATCGGCCTTGCGATCCCTGGCTGTCATCGACAGATCGGAGCCGCGAAACAGCGTGCGGGCCATGAACACGCCGATGTCCCTGGCGATGTTCGGCAACTGCCGGCCTTCGATCAGTGCCCGCCGCAGAATGATGTGCGGCGACAGATATTCCATGATGATCAGCGCCTGGGCTTCATCGAAATGATGGATTGCCGGCACCGAGCCCGGCGCGCGCGCCTCCTGCCGGGTCAGCGCGTGATATTCGAAGAAGGAACGCTTCAGCGGCAGCGGCCAGCTGTCGCCGACCAGGCGGACATAAGGCAGGGCCTGCTTGACCACGGCGGTACCACTGGCGCCCTCGACGACGAAGACGAGGTTCAGATTGCCGTCGCCGACTTCGCGCACCTTCCATTGTGTCGCGTCCTTGCCGATTTTCGCGCACAGCGCCTCGTTCGTGCCGAGGCGCGTCGAAAGCATCTCCACAGACAATGCTTCGAACGGCAATTTTCCAGTCATTCTTCTCCCTCCCGCTTATTTGCTCCCATCATAGGGGAGCCTTGGCGGCGGGGCCAAGCTAGGAAGCTGTCTGGCAATTGTCAATCGTGTTGACAATTGCCGACATTGACCATAGCGTCACGGTCAGGGAGGAACGCATGATCGGCAATGCCGTGTTCCGCGTGGAGGGACTGAGGAAATCCTTTGGCCGCAACGAGGTGCTTGGCGGCATCTCGCTCGAGCTGCATTCCGGCGAGGTCACCGTGCTGATGGGCGCCAATGGCGCCGGCAAATCCACCCTCGTCAAGATCATCAGCGGCGTCTACGAGCGTGGCGGTGGCACCATGACGCTTGCCGGGCAGGATTTCGCGCCGAACACGCCGGCGGAAGCAATCCGCGCCGGCGTCGTTACCGTCCACCAGAACATCAATGACGGCGTGGTCGCCGACCTCGATGTCGCCACCAACCTGACCCTGGACAGGCTGAGCGGCAAAGGCGCGCCGACCCTGTTCAATCCCGCCCGCGTGCGCCGCGAGGCCAAGGCGGTCGCCGACCGCATGGGTTTGGCCATCGATCTCAAGGCCCGCGTCAATGATCTGTCGCTGGCCGATCGCCAGATGGTGGCGATTGCCCGCGCGCTTGCGCATCAGCCGAAAGTGCTGATCCTCGACGAACCGACCTCATCGCTCTCAAGTGCTGAAGCCGACCGGCTGTTCGCGCTGGTCGACCGGCTGCGCGAGCAGGGCGTGGCGATCCTCTATATCTCGCATCGCATGTCGGACATCAGGCGGCTCGCCGATCGCATCGTCTCGATGCGCGACGGCGTCATTTCAGGGGTCTTCGACACCAAACCGCTCGATTATGAAGGCGCGGTCAACGCCATGCTCGGCCGCAAGATCCATCTCGACCGGATCATTGCCAGGAGTTCCGCCAAGGCGGTGCTGACCGTCGCAGGCCTTCGCATCGGGCAGGGCGCCAGGCCGATTTCGCTGACGCTTGGCGATGGCGAGGTGGTCGCCATCACCGGCCTCGTCGGCGTCGGCAAGACAGCCCTCGCCGAAACGCTGTTCGGTGTGCGCCGGCCGCTCGCCGGCACCATGACGATGAACGGCAAGCCTTATGCGCCGCGCTCGGCGGGCGACGCGATCGCCGCCGGTGTGTTCCTCGTTGCCAAGGACCGCGCCACCAGCGGCATCATCGGCGGCTTCAACATCGAGCGTAATGTCAGCCTGCCCTTCCTCAGGCGCATGGCGACTTTCAGCGTGCTCAAGCGTCGCCTCGAACGCACCGTCGCGCGCCGGCAGATCGAGGAACTGGGCATTGTCTGCCGCTCCGAGAAGGACGAGATGTCGGCATTGTCCGGCGGCAACCAGCAGAAGGTGATGGTCGCCCGCTGGATGGCGCAGGATGCCGCGCTGTTCATCCTCGACGAACCCTTTCAGGGCGTCGATATCTCGGCCAGGCGCGATATCGCCGCCAAGCTGAGAGCAAGCGCCAATGGCCGCGCGACGCTTCTGTTCGTCACCGAACTCGACGAGGCGCTGGAGACGGCGGACCGCATCCTGGTGATGTCGGAACACACGATCGTCGGCCAACACCGCAACGTCGATGTCGACCTCGACCGCCTGTTGGCCGAGGTCGCCGGCGGACAGCTGCACAGTGCCGCCTGAGCGTAGCGTCGATGGAATTGGAATGGAGTGAGTATGGGGTCGGATCGGGTAAACAGGGCAGCGGCGCCGGGATGCGCCGAATGACGCTTCGTGACTATGCCATCCGCTATGGTTTCATCGTCCTGCTGGTCGGGCTCGTCGCCTATTTCGCGATTGCCGCCGACGGGTTCGTCTCGCCGCAAAGCGCCGTCTTCATCTTTCAGTCGGTCGCCATCACCGGTGTGTTGGCGCTCGGCGTCACCGCCACGCTGGTCGTCGGCGGTTTCGATCTCTCGATCGGCTCGGTCGCCACCTCGGCCATGATGGCGGCCGCCTATGTCATGGTCGTGCTGGAACAGAACGCGGTCGTGGCGGTCATCGCCTGCCTGCTGATCGGCGCCATCGTCGGGCTCATCAATGGCTGGCTTATCGTCTATATGCGCGTGCCCGATCTCCTGGCGACGCTCGGCATGATGTTCCTGTTGGTCGGCCTGCAGCGCATCCCGACCGAGGGCCGCTCGATCGCCACCGGCATGACCATGCCGGATGGTTCTGTCGCCAACGGCAAGTTCGGCGACGCCTTCCTGGCGCTTGGCCGCCACCGATTCGATTTCTTCATCCCGAACCTCATTCCGGTGTCGGTGGTCGTGCTGTTGGTCCTCGCGCTGCTGATCTGGTTCTTCCTCGAATACACCCGTTTCGGCCGCATGATGTACGCCGTCGGCTCCAATGAGCGCGCCGCCGAACTCGCCGGTGCGCCTGTCAAGGCATACAAGATCTGGGCCTACGTTATTTCGGGTGTTTTTGCCTCGATCGGCGGCATTTTGCTCGCCGCACGGCTTGGACGCGGTGACATCGCCTCGGGTAATAATCTTCTGCTCGATGCGGTGGCTGCGGCGCTGATCGGCTACGCGGTGCTTGGCGCCGCCAAGCCGAACGCCTTCGGCACCGCCATCGGCGCGCTGTTCGTCGGCATCCTGCTGCAAGGCCTGACCATGATGAACGCTCCCTACTATACGCAGGATTTCGTCAAGGGCGTGGTTCTGGTCGTCGCCCTTGTCTTCACCTTTGCGCTTTCGGGCAGGGGCGGGAGGTAGTTTCGGCCGGACGGTATTTTGGGTTCAACAAAAGTGGAGGAAACAAGGTGAACATCACAAGAAGACTTCTGGGGAAGGTGGCGCTCGGACTGGCCGGCGCAACCATGCTGATGCAGGTCCCGGCTTTTGCCGCGGATAAGCCGGCGCCGTTCGACAAGCCCGGCGTCAAGATCGCGCTGGTCCGCTATCTCTCGACCGGCGATTTCTTCCAGGCCTATCTCTCCGGCGTCGAGGCGCAATCCAAGGCGCTCGGCATCGACCTGCGCGTGCTCGACAGCCGCCAGGACGCCGCCCTCCAGTCGGACATGGTCGACCAGGCGATCGCGCTCGGCGTGCAGGGCATCATCATCCAGCACGGCCTGACGGAATCGATGAAGGACGCCGCCCAGCGCGCGGTCGACGCCGGCATCAAGGTGGTGGCCTTCGACGTCAATGTCGAAAACCCCAAGATCCCGCAGATCGAACAGTCGGACAAGGATCTTGCCCGCCTCGCGCTCGAACAGGCGGTCAAGGACAATGGCGAAAGCTGGAACGCCGGCTATGTCTATGTCGCCGGTATTGCGCCGCTCGACCGCCGCAACGAGACCTGGGTCGACGTGAAGAAGAAATATGCGGGGATCAAGGAAGTCGCCATGTTCGGCACGCTCGACAACCCGATCGCCAACTCCGTCGCCAACCAGGCGCGTTCGGTGCTGTCGGCTCACCCCGACATCAAGGTGATGTTCGCTCCGTACGACGAATTCGCCAAGGGCGTGAAGATCGCCGTCGACGAGGCGGGGCTGAACAAGGGCATCAAGATCTACTCGGCCGATATCTCGACCTCCGACATATCAGCGATGCGCGAGCCCGACAGCGCCTGGGCCGCCACCGCCGCCACCAACCCGGCCGTCGTCGGCCAGGTCTCCGTGCGCGCGCTGGCGCAGCTCCTCGCCGGCGAAGACCCCGGCCACAACGTCATCGTGCCGCCAACGCTGATCACCCAGAAGGAGCTGATCGACAAGGACATCAAGAACATGGAAGACCTGTCGGCCAAACTGCCGCAGTTTGCCCATGCCGACGTCGCCATGCCGGCCTGGATGCCGAACCCGAACGCGAAGTAAAGCTCGTCAACACACAAAGGAAAAGGGCGGCCCGTAAGCCGCCCTTTTTTATTGTCAATTGGAGGTGTTTACCGCAGCGCCGCCGCGATGTTGCCGCCGTCGACGGTCGTCACGTCGGCGGTCGTGCGTTCGGCCAGCACATGATGCAGGAAGGCCTGCGCCACGTCCTGCGCCGTCACTTCCTGCCCGAGCAGGTTGCCGGACATGTATTCCTTCTCCGACACGCCGCGCGCGCCCGAGCGGCTGGCGATCATGGCGTCGGTCAAAAGGCCGGAGCGGATGCGGTCGGCATTCACCGCGTTGGAACGGATGCCGTAAGCGCCGTAATCGAGCGCATACTGCCTGGACAAGAAGAGCGTCGCCGCCTTCGGCACGCCATAGGCGCCGAACTTCGGGCCTGGATTGACCGCCTGCTTGGAGGTGTTGAACAAAAGCGCTCCGCCCGTACCCTGTTCCAGCATGATGCGCACGGCGTTCTGCGCCACCGACTGATGGGCGAAGAAGTTGAGCTCGAAACTCTTGCGCAGCAGCGCATCGTCGAGTTCGCCGATGCGGCCTTCCCAGGCGGCGCCGGCATTGGACACCAGTATGTCGACGCCGCCGAAGACGGCAACCGCCTTGTCGAAGGCGGCACGCACCTGTGCCGGGTCGGTTATGTCGGCGCCGACACCGATCGAATTGTTGCCGGCTTTCTTGGCTGCATCGGCGGCCTTTTCGGCATCGAGATCGACGACCACGGCATGAGCGCCATTGTCGGCGAACAGTTTGGCTGTCGCTGCGCCGATCGCGCCGGCACCGCCGGTGATCAGCACCACCTGGCCGGTCAGCGGCTTTGGCTTGTTGGAAGCAAGCTTGGCCTGTTCGAGCGACCAGTATTCGAGCGGGAAAAGGTCGGCCTTGGAGAGGGGATGGAAATGCCCGACCGCTTCGGCGCCACGCACCGCCTCGATCCACATCTCGCCGACGTCGGAAGCGATCCTTGCATCCTTCAACGTGCGGCCATGGCCGAACATGCCGAGGCCCGGCACCAGCGTCAGGCGCGGCATGGGGTCGAGCATGGTCCGCTTGACGTCGTCGAGCGCGTCGTTTGTCTCGAAGTAGGCGCGATAGTCCTTGGCGAAGGCGTCGACATGGTTCTTGATCACGCCCTTGTAGTCGCTGATCTTTTCAGCGTCGGGCGCCGGCACCGCCATCGGCCCGGTCTTGATGCGGATCGACAGATCCGGGGTCGAAACACCGCGTCCGGCATAATCGGCGATCTTGGATGAGTTGATGAAATCGACGATCGCGTCCGAAGTGCGGAAATCGCTGATCATGCGGTCGAAGCGGCCTTCGCCGCGCGCCACCGCGACAGCGCCGCGCAGCATCGGCGCGATCGAGCCCGGCGTCGCGAGCCTTGCCGGCAGCGCTGCCTTCGCGGCCTTCGGCTTGGCGTGCTTGGCGACATAATCCTCGGCGACGTTCACGTAGTGGATCATCCGGTCGTAGGCCTGTTTGGCGTCGTCGCCGAAGGTGAAGATGCCATGCTTGTCGAGGATCAGGCCCTCGACATCGGGGTCGGCGTCAAACACGTCTGCCGCCGCCTTGGCGAGGTCGAAGCCCGGCATGATATAGGGCACGTAGCCCATCTTCTCCCCGAACACCGTCTTCACCAAGGGCTTGCTGTCTTCCTGGTCAACAATGGCCAGGATGGCGGTCGAATGGGTGTGGTCGACGAATTTGTGCGGCAGGAAGGCATGCAGCAGCGTCTCCACCGACGGGTTGGGCGAGGAGGGGTCAATGAGGTTTGCCCGCTGCAGGGCCACCATGTCCTCGTCGGAGAGCCTGTCCAGCGCGCGCGCCTTGAGCAGGGCGCCCATCTTGACCGCCGGCAGGCCTTGCGGCTCGATGACCGCCATGTCCCAGCCGCTGCCCTTGACACACAGCACGTCCCATTCATCGCCGACGAGGTCGGTCGCCTTGATCTTGCAGGAGGTGTTGCCGCCGCCATGCAGGACCAGCTGTGGCACGCCGCCGAGCAGCCGCGTCGTGTAGACGCGCAAGGCGAGGTCGCGGCCGACGCCCTTCTTCGCATAGTCGGCGACAAGTTTCTCGGCCGCGTCGTCGTTCCACAGGTTCTTCATGTTCGCTTCGTCCAGTTGCTGTCTTTGGATGGTGAAACAGGAATGCCGCGACGCCTTGATGACAGTGTGCCGGCGGCAAATGTGCCTTTTCTTCAGGGTGCTTTTTTGGGCGCCGCTCCGGCATGATCGAGCAGCCGCTGCGCCATATGCGCGCCGACCACCAGATGCGTGCAAAGTCCGCCGGCGATCGCCGCCAGCAGCGGTTCGAACTTGCTGTCCTCCTGCACCACCATCAGACGCCTGGCGATGGCGCGCAGCGATGCAAGCTCGGCGGAGATAACCCGGCGGTTATAGCTGCAGTCGAGCACCTTGCCCTCGGCATCGATGATCTGCCCGGCAATGACACCGGCGGCACCCCGGCTGCGCAACTCCGCCATTTCGCCCGATGTCAGCGCGCCGCATTTGACCAGGTGGCTGTCGGCATCGACCGCGCCGACCGAGTAGAGCGCCAGATCGCAGTCGCTGATATCGGACAGCTGCTCGCGGATCACCGGCTCGGCCCGCAGCGCCCGCGCCAGCTCTTCCGTCGACAGCACCAGCGGTGCGTAGAAATTGAGGCCCTTGGCGTTGAGCCGGCGCGCGATCTCCATCGTGCACTGGTCCGGCCGGTAGGAATAGGGTGCGCCGAGATTGCCGCAGAGCTGCACCACCGTCACATCCTGCAGGTCGGCATAGGACATGATGTCGGCGATCGTGTAGATCGTGCGGCCCCAGGCGACACCGATGCGGTCGCCCTTCTTGACCAGTTCGAGGAACACGCTCGCCGCCAGCACGGCGATGTCGGTGGAGGGGTCCGGGACATGGCTGTTTTCCGGCGCGATCCAGACCGCGTCGAGGCCCAGCGCGTCCTCGAGCCTGCGCGCCATCACGTCGTCGGTGAAAAGCTGGGTCGAGGTCGAGATGTTGACGATGCCGGTCTCGCGTGCCTTGCGCAGATACATCGCCACCGAGGCGCGGGAAATGTTAAGCTGGCTCGCCACCTGGTCCTGGCGTAGGCCGTGCGCATAGTACAGCCAGGCGGCCTTGTGGATGAGCTGTTCTGCCGGTCGGATCGCCATGCCGTCTCCTTGTCTGACATTAGTCACGGCTCTCGACAAAAGTCAAATTAGGATGTGCGGGCATCATCGCCTCTCGGCAGACGCTTAATCGGATCGCCGTTCTACAAAGCTGGTATAGCTTGGCATTTTCGATCATCCGGGGGGATAGCCTGACGAGAGGCCTGAGGTTAGAAAGCTTGAAAAAGGGACTTTGGGGAGGAACGGGATGGGAAATCCCTACGAACAGGATCTCGACCGGAATGCGGCCAACCATCAGCCGCTGACCCCGCTCACCTATCTCGAGCGGGCGGCAAAGACCTATCCTGATCACATCGCCATCATCCATGGCAAGCAGCGCATCACCTATCGCGATTTCTGGCGCCGCTCGCTAAAGCTTGCCTCGACGCTGCAAAAGCATGGCATCGGCAACGGCGACACGGTCAGCGTCATGCTGTCCAATACGCCGCCAATGCTGGAAGCGCATTTCGGCGTGCCGATGACCAGAGCGGTGCTGCACTCGCTCAACACCCGCCTCGATGCCGCGGTCATCGCCTTCCAGCTCGACCACGCCGAGACCAAGCTGCTCATCGTCGATCGCGAATTCTCCGGCGTCGTCCGGCAAGCGCTCGACCTGGCCAGGGTCAAGCCGCTGGTCATCGACTACGACGATCCCGACTACGCCGCTGATGCGCCCTACCCGAAAGGCGAGCGGATCGGCGCTTTGGACTATGAGGCGTTTGTCGCCGGTGGCGACGAGGATTTCGCCTGGTCGATGCCCGACGACGAATGGGACGCCATCTCGCTCAACTATACTTCGGGCACGACAGGCAATCCGAAGGGCGTCGTCTACCACCATCGCGGTGCGGCGCTGATGGCCTACACCAACACCATCCATGCCGGCATGGCCAAGCACGCCGTCTATCTGTGGACGCTGCCGATGTTCCATTGCAACGGCTGGTGCTTCCCCTGGACGCTCGCCGTCCAGGCCGGCACGCATGTCTGCCTGCGCTGGGTGCGGCCGAAGCCGATCTACGACGCCATTGCCGACCATGGCGTCACCCATTTGTGCGGCGCGCCGATCGTGATGTCGGTGCTGATCAATGCCAGGGATGAGGACAAGCGCGAGTTCCCACAGACGGTGACCTTCAACACGGCCGCCGCACCGCCGCCGGAAGCCGTGTTGTCCGGCATGGCCGATGCAGGATTCGCCGTCACGCATCTTTACGGCCTGACCGAGACCTATGGCCCGGCCGTGGTCAATGAATGGCACAGTGACTGGGACGCGCTCGACAAGGGGGCGAGGGCGGGCAAGAAGGCGAGACAGGGCGTGCGCTACGCAGCACTCGAGGGGCTGACCGTGATGGACCCCGAGACAATGAGGACGACGCCGGCCGACGGTGAAACCATCGGCGAGGTCATGTTTCGCGGCAACATCGTCATGAAGGGCTATCTGAAAAACCGCAAGGCGAGCGACGAAGCCTTCGCCGGCGGCTGGTTTCATTCCGGCGATCTCGGCGTCATGCATCCCGACGGCTACATCCAGCTCAAGGACCGCTCCAAGGACATCATCATCTCGGGTGGCGAGAACATCTCCTCGATCGAGGTCGAGGATGCGCTCTACAAACATCCATCGGTTGCCTCCTGCGGCGTGGTGGCGCGCCCTGACGACAAATGGGGCGAGGTGCCCGTGGCCTATATCGAACTGAAGCCCGGCAAGACCGCGACCGAGGCCGAGATCATCGAGCATTGCCGCACGCTGCTCGCCCGCTTCAAAGTGCCGAAAGCGGTTATTTTCGCCGAAATTCCCAAGACCTCGACCGGCAAGATCCAGAAATTCCGGCTGCGGGAAATGGCGAAGGTGGCGTGAGCGCACCGTCATTTTTGCTAGCGACGTCGCGGAAACCCTAGGATCCATGCCGCGACCTGGCGGCCGTGCTCCAACGGTCGTGAATGACTGCTGCGGGCAACAGTTCGCCTTTTGATGTAACATATTGATCCGCCTCATTCTTTGACTGACGTCACGGAATGGATCCTAGGGTCTGCGCTGCGTCGCTACGCTCCTTACTTCGCCCTAGGATGACGAATTCATGGGGGCTGATCGCCAATCGCGAGCGCCGGTTGTCGCACCCGCCCTCTGTCACCATCTGTCACCAATCGTACGCGTACGCCGATTTCGCGTTGACAGAAGGCCTCTTTCGATTTACGACTGATGAAAATTGAAATTCGTCACTAATAAATCGAAAGCGAAGATGTCCGAAGCTGCCAACATCGTGGCCGATGCCGCCAGACAGGAGAATGTCACCCGTATTCTCGATTGCGCCGAGCGCCTGTTCCGCCACTACGGCTATGGCAAGACCAATGTTGCCGACATCGCCCGCGAGCTCGGCATGTCGCCCGCCAACATCTATCGTTTCTTTGCCTCCAAGGTCGAGATCCACCAGGCCGTCTGCGGCCGCATGCTCGGTGCCAGCTACAAGATGGCGTACGAGATTTCACGCCTGCCGATCAGCGCCGAGGAGCGGCTGCGGCGCTACGTGCACGCGCAGTACAAGATGACGATGGAGGTGATGCTCGACGACCATAAGGTCCATGAGATGGTCATCGTCGCCCTCGAACGCGATTGGGGCGTCATCGACAAGCATATTGACAGCATCCACGACCTTTTCGCGGAAGTGATCCGCGAGGGCATCGAGGCCGGTGAGTTCGCCGAGCAGGATCCGGTGATCGCGTCACGCTGCTTCGGGGCCGCCACCGTCATCCTATGCCATCCGCAGATGGTGGCGCAGTGCCTCGCCAAGACCAACCGCGCGATGCCGGACGACCTTATCGATTACGCGATCAAGGCCCTGAAGAAATAGCCGCCGCCCGCCGGGCGCCGGTCGACAGTTCATCTCCAGTTCGGGAGTGCCAAGGTGTCTTTGTCCAATTCCATCCTCCGCAAATTGCCGGTCGCCGGCTTGATTGTCGCGGCGCTCGGGCTTGCCGGCTGCAGCCAGGAGAAAACCGAAGTCAAGGATATCATCCGCCCGGTCAAGGTCGTCGAGATCGCCCAGGCGCATGACATCCGCACGTTGTCTTATTCGGGGTCGGTGCGGGCTCGCACCGAAAGCGCCCTGGCTTTCCGCGTCAACGGCAAGATCACGGAGCGCCTTGTCGACATTGGGCAGCGTGTGGCGCCCGGCGACGTGCTCGCCCGCATCGATCCCTCCGATTACGACCTTTCGGTCAAGAGTGCGCAAGCCGCCCTCGATGCCGCCGAGCGGCAGGTCGAGACCGTCGAGCTTGCGCGCAAGCGGGCCGAACAGCTCTTTGCCAAGAATTTTGCCCCGAAATCGCAGCTTGAACAGGCGACGCTGACCTATGACCAGGCCGTCGCCACGCGCGACTCCGCCCGCTCGTCGCTTGACCAGGCCAAGAACCAGGTCGGCTATACCGATCTCAAGGCCGACAGGGACGGCATCGTCACTGCGGTCAACGCAGATGTCGGCCAGGTGGTCGGCTCCGGCACGCCGGTGGTCACGGTCGCGGTCGACGGCGAAAAGGAAGTGCTGATCGCGGTGCCGGAAATGGAAATCGCCGAGTTCAAGCCGGGCAAGATCGTCAGGGCCGGCTTCTGGTCCGACAGTGCACTGGCGCTCGACGGCAAAGTCCGCGAGGTTGCCGGCAGCGCCGATCCGCAGTCGCGCACCTTTGCCGTCCGCGTCAGCCTGCCTAACGACCCGCGCGTGCTGCTCGGCATGACCGCCAATATCGAGGCGTCGGCGGCCAACGAGAAGCAGCTCGTGTCGATCCCGCTGAGCGCGCTGGCGCAGAAGGATAGCCAGTCGATCGTCTGGACCGTCGACCGTGGCGCCGACACCGTCCATGCCCGTCCGGTCAAGGTCGCCGAGTTCGCCGCCGGCGGCGTGCGTGTCGCCGAAGGGTTGAAGCCTGGCGATATCGTGGTCGCCGCCGGCACGCAGTTCATGACCGAGAATCTGAAGGTGAAGCTCGCCGGCGCCATGGCGCAGCAATCCGCCTCCGCCGAGAGTGATGACGCCAGCCGGCTGCGCTGACGGCAGACAGATCGGCCGCGCGTTCCCGCGGCCGCAGGTTTCCGGGCGGCGCACGCCCCGAAGGTCGAGACGTCAAGGCCGATGTACCCCCCGCATCGATCCTCGCGTCCCACCGCGATGAGTGTCTCTCCGCTCGAAGAGTCGCGCCGCCCGGAAGCCATCGTTTCGCGCGCCGCGCTTCGTCGAAGCATCAGGCGCCGGCAAACAAGCAAAGTGGATCAGCACCGATGACGACCTCCACTGAAGAAAAGCGGCCATTCAACCTTTCGCGCTGGGCCATCGGCCATCCCTCCATCGCGCGGTTCCTGTTCGGCCTTATCATCATCGCCGGCGCGCTCGGCCTGATGCGCATGGGCCAGAAGGAGGACCCCGACTTCACCTTCCGGGTCATGGTCGTGCAGGCGATCTGGCCGGGCTCATCGATCCACGAGATGGAGGACCAGGTCGTCAACAAGATCGAGCGCAAGCTGCAGGAGACCCCGCATCTCGACTTCGTGCGCTCCTTCACCCGCGCCGGCAGCGCCATCATCACGGTGCAGATCAAGGGCGACACCAATGCCGCCGAGGTGACGGACGCCTTCTACCAGGTGCGCAAAAAGATCGGCGACATTGCAGGCGACCTGCCGCAGGGCCTGCTCGGCCCCTATTTCAACGACGAGTTCGGCGACACCTTCATCACGCTGCATTCGATCAGCGGCGACGGCTTCTCCTATCCCGAGCTCAAGAAATTCGCCATCCAGGCGCGCGACATGCTTCTGACGACGCCCGGCGTCGAGAAGGGGGTGATCATCGGCGATCAGCCGGAAAAACTCTATATCGACGTCTCATCCAAGGCGCTCGCCGAACGCGGCCTGACGCTGACTGACCTCCAGAACGCGATCAAGGGCCAGAACAATGTCGATCCGGCCGGCTCCGTGGACACCGGCGTCAATTCGGTACGCATCTCCGTCGAAGGCGACGTCACCAAGGCCGCCGACATCAGGGAATTGCGCCTGCGCGCCGGTGGTCAGGTCACCCGGCTCGGCGATATCGCCACTGTGACGTCAGGGCTCGAAGATCCCTTCCAGCGCAAATACCGCTTCAACGGCCACGACAGCGTGCAGCTTGGCGTGGTGATGGCGAAGGGCTTCAAGGTCACCGATGTCGGCAAGGATGTCGAGGCGACCTACAAGCGCTTCGAGGCGGCGCTGCCTTATGGCGTCTCTGTCGACCAGATTTCCGATCAGCCCGAGGTCGTCAGGGATGCCGTCAGCGAGTTCATGCACGCGCTCGGCGAAGCGCTGCTGATCGTGCTCGTCGTCTCGTTCCTGTCGATCGGCTGGCGCTCCGGTCTGGTCATCGCCATTGCCATTCCGCTGGTTCTGGCCGCCACCTTCGCCATCATGTACGAGCTTGGCATCGACCTGCAGCGCATTTCTCTGGGCGCGCTGATCATCGCGCTCGGCCTGCTCGTCGACGACGCCATGATCGTCGTCGAGATGATGGAACGCAAGCTGGAGGAGGGGCTGGTCAAGATCGAGGCGGCGAGCTTCGCCTATACCTCGACCGCCTTCCCGATGCTGACCGGTACGCTGATCACCACCGCCGGCTTCATCCCCGTCGGCTTCGCCGCCTCGACCGCAGGTGAGTATGTGCGTACCCTGTTCTATGTCGTCGGCATCGCGCTGATTGTGTCATGGTTCGTCGCGATCTATTTCACGCCATGGCTGGGCAACATGATCCTGAAGCAGCGCAAGCATGCCGGCAGCCATCATGATGTCTTCGACACGCGCTTCTATCGCCGGCTGCGCGCTACGGTCGGTTGGGCCGTGCGCCATCGCATCATCGTGCTGGTCATGACGCTGGTGACTTTCGGCACCAGTCTGTGGGCGTTCCAGTTCATCCCGCAGAATTTCTTCCCGCAATCTTCGCGGCCGGAGATTCTCGTCGATCTCTGGCTGCCGGAAGGCACCTCGATCAAGGAGGTCGAGGCGCAAGCCAAGGCGCTCGAAACCAAGATGATGGATGACAAGGACAAGCGCTTCATCGCGACCTATATCGGCGAGGGCGCGCCGCGCTTCTTCCTGCCGCTCGATCAGCAGCTGCGCAATCCCAACTTTGCCCAGATGCTGGTGATGGCCAATGACGAACCGGCGCGCGAGCGGCTGGTCATCAAGCTGCGCCGCGTGCTCGCGGAGGATTTCCCGTCGATCCGCGCCAAGGTCGACCGCCTGTTCCTCGGACCGCCGACCGGATGGCCGATGCAGATGCGCGTCATGGGTCCGGATCGCCAGGAGGTGCGCCGCATCGCCGACCAGGTGAAGGCGAAGTTCCGCGAGGATCCGCTGCTTGGCGCGGTCCATGACGATTGGCTCGAACCCGTTCCGGCGATGAAGCTGGTCATCGACCAGGATCGTGCCCGTGCGCTCGGCGTCACCTCGCAGCGCATCCGCCAGATGCTGCAGGCAACGATGTCCGGCGCGCCGCTCGACGACTTCCGCAACGGCGAGGAGACGGTCTCGATCGTCGCCCGCGAACCGGATGCCAGCCGCAGCCTGCTGTCCTCGGTCGATTCGGTCTATATCCCGACCGATTTCGGCGGCTTCGTACCGCTGTCGCAGGTGGCCAAGGTGGTGCCGGTGCTGGAGCAAGGCATCGAGTGGCGCCGCGACCGCCTGCCGACCATCAGCGTGCGTGCCACGCTGCCCGACGGCGTGCAGTCCAACGATGTCGTGGCCAAGATGTACAAGGACATGCAGGGCCTGCGCGACGGGCTGGCGCCTGGTTACAAGATCGAGATTCAGGGCGGCGCCGAGGATTCGGCCGAAAGCCAGGCTTCCATCGCCGCCAAGGCACCGGTCATGCTGGCCATCATCGTTGTTCTCCTGATGATCCAGCTGCAGAATTTCGGCAAGGCGATGCTGGTTCTGGCGACCGGTCCGCTCGGCATCATCGGCGCGGCCGCCGCGCTGTTGATCAGCGGCGCGCCGTTCGGCTTCGTCGCCATCCTCGGCGTCATCGCGCTGCTCGGCATCATCATGCGCAACTCGATCATCCTGGTCGACCAGATCGATCAGGATATCGCCACCGGCATGGACCGTTCCGAGGCCATCATCGGCTCGGCGGTTCGCCGCTTCCGGCCGATCGTGCTGACGGCGATGACGGCGGTGCTGGCGCTGATCCCGATCTCTCGCGCGGTGTTCTGGGGGCCGCTGGCCTACGCCATGATGGGCGGCATTCTCGTCGCCACCGTGCTCACCATCCTGGTGCTGCCAGCCGGCTACGCGCTGTTCTTCGGCCGCGAGCCGAAGAAGGCCAAGACCGATGAACAGGCGTCCGAATCCGAGTTGCCTGCCGAAAGGCCGCGACTGGCACTGGCCGCCGAATAAATCGCACCGGCCGGGCCGTGCGGTCCGGCTGGCACGTTCGCTTCCATCCATCCCGGCTTTCGCAGGGATGGATTGGAGATCGATGGGAGATGTGGGCCGGACACCGACAGGCGCCCGGTCAATTGCGCCGGTCAGATGACGAACACCCAGTTGGCGATGAGCATCACCGCCACGCCGGCGACCAGTGTCAGATAGGGCAGCATGCCCGCCTTTTTGACCGAGAGATCGGCTCCCGCCATGCCGAGGTCCGCCAGCATGTGATCGGGGAACTTGCCCTTGTCCTGGATGTAATGGCGGAAGCAGAACACCGGGATGATCAGCGCCGCGGTGATCAGCCCGGCCCATAGCGCCAGGGGATTCCAGACCTTGGCACCCGCGCCCATGAAGATCGCGTTGACGTAGGCGAAGATCGCCCCGATCCCCAGAAGCCAGGTCGGCGCCTTCCAGGGGCGCGCGATATGGCCGTTGTCGATGCGATGGATCCAGCCGGCGTTGAGGTTGAGGAAGTTGAAGATGATGTAGCCGCAATTCGACACGGCGAGGATGAAGAAGAAACTCGTCGCGTCGGCCGAGGCGATGGCCAGCACGATCAGGTTGAAGCAAAGGTCGGTCCACATGGCGCGAGTCGGCGCGCCGTGCTCGTTGACATGGCTGAGGTAGCGCGGCAGCCAACCGTCGACCGAGCCCTGGTAGAGCGTGCGCGAGGAGCCGGCCATCGCCGTCATGATGCACAGCACCAGCGCCAGGATCATCAGCATCACCAGCAGGCTATGGATAAGCTGACCGCCGCCGACCATGCCGGCCAGCGCATCCGCCACGCCGGAGCCGTCGACGATCGGCGTCGCCAGCATGCCGTTCAGGCCGAGCACGCCCTGGAAGGTGAAGGGCACCAGGATGAACAAAAGCATGCAGAGCAGGCCGGAATAGAAGATGGCCTTGAAGGTGTCGGTGCCGGGGTTCTTGAACTCCGAAGTATAGCAGACGGCGGTCTCGAAACCGTAGGTCGACCATGCGGCGATGAACATACCGCCAAGTGCCAGCGTCCAGCCGGCGATGTTCCAGGAGCCGGGCTCGGGCGCGTAGGCGGCCGCGAGCGGAACCAGCGGCGAGAAATTCGCCCAGTCGATCTGTCCCGTGAAGATCGGCACGACGCCGACGATCAGCATCGGGACGATGACGAGCAGCCCGATATACTTCTGCACGCTGGCCGTGCCGAGAATACCGCGATGCTGGATCGAGAAGATGATCAGCATCAGCACGGCGCCGATGAAGAAGGTGGCGTTGAAGGTGAAGGAAACCGGACCCAGCGTGTGGCTGAAAAGCGTCCAGTTGCGGATCGCCGGCGTTGCGGCTGCGGTGACCGCCGTGATGGCGTCGGCCGGAGCGGTTCCGGCGTGCGCGGCGATATAGGCCACGACTTCCGCCGATGTCTCGGTGAAGATCGGCACCGGCGCCAGCGCGTTGAGGATATAGGCGGCGGCGATCGAGCAGCCGAGCGACAGCACCGGCGACCAGGCGAACCAGTTGCACCACACCGAGAGCGGCGCGATGAACTTGGAGTAGCGCAGCCAGGCCGTCGCGCCGTAGATCGAGGCGCCGCCCGACTTGTTGGGGAACAGGCCGGCGATCTCGGCATAGGTGAAGGACTGGAGGAAACCCATGATCATGGACACCGTCCATATCAGGAAGGCCAGCTTTCCCGTCGTGCCGGCAATGCCGCCGATCGAGAATAGGACCAGTGCCGGAACGCCGCTCGCCACCCAGAAGGCGCCGCGCCAGTCGATATGCCTGAGCAGCTTGCTTTCGGCAGGCTGCTCCAGGGCAGTGCTTATCGTGCTCATGTCGGTGAATTCCCCTTTTGATGTTCCCCGCCGGCGATGCTTCGGCTTTGCGAAGCTTGCTCCCCGGCCAATGATCGGTACGATCCCGGTGTTTCCACTCAGTCGTATTTTTTTCTTAAGAGTGAAGATTGACCCGGCGCGCTTTCACGTCAAGCGATTTGTCACGTCGTGCACATCACGCTTGCGAGCGCAGCCCGCAATGCGGCTTGCGGGCATCACCGGCAAGCCAAATCCATGTGTCGGAGCGCAGCGATCAGGAGCGTGGTTTGGTCTTCTGCGGATCGTAATGGGCGAAGGCGACGACCCGCGCGGGTAGCCGCTTGGCATGGCCGTCGAGCTTGCCGATTTCGACCTCCGTGCCGACGGCCGCGTGTTTGACGTCGAGCCTCGCCAACGCGATGTTCTTGTTCAGCACCGGCGAGCGCATGCCTGAAGTTACGACGCCGATCTGGGCACGGCCGACATGGATGCAATCGCCGTGGCCGACAGCGACATTGCTGTCGATGTCGAGCCCCACCAGTTTGTTTTGCGGGTTCTCCTTGCGCCGGATCAGGGCCTCGCGGCCAATGAAATCGTCAGTCTTGGTCTTCAGCGGCACGGTGAAGCCGATGCCGGCCTCGAATGGATCGGTCTGGTCGGAGAATTCGTAATCGGCAAAGATGAGCCCGGCCTCGATACGCACCATGTCGAGCGCCTGCAGCCCCATCGGCTTCAGTCCGTGCGGTTGGCCGGCTTCCCAGATGGCACCAAATACTTTTTCGGCGTCGCGCGGATGGCACCAGATCTCGTAACCGAGTTCGCCAGTGTAGCCGGTGCGCGAGACGACGACCGGAATGCCATTGCCGCCGCCGATGCGTGCCACCGCGAACCGGAACCACTCCAGCTCCTCGATCGACGGCTGCAGCGGCGACGTCCATATCACTTGCTTGAGGATGTCGCGGCTCTTCGGGCCCTGTATGGCGACATTGTGCATCTGGTCGGTGGAGGAGCGCACCAGCACGTTGAGCCCAAGCTTTTTCGCCGTATCGCGCAGCCATTCGCCGGACAGATCGTCGCCGCCGACCCAGCGGAAATTATCCTTGCCGAGCCGCAGCAGCGTGCCGTCGTCGATCATGCCGCCATGCTCGTAGCACATGGCGGAGTAGACGACCTGGCCGACGCCAAGTTTCTTGACGTCTCGGGTCAGCGTGTACTGCAGCAAAGCTTCCGAGTCTGGTCCTGTGACCTCGAACTTGCGCAACGGCGACAGGTCCATGATCACGGCATCCTGACGGCAGGCCCAGTATTCGGCGATCGGTCCCTCCTTGGCGAAGGAATTGGCCAACCAGTAGCCCCGGTACTCGACGAAGTCGCGGGTGTGCTTGGCAAAGCTCGAATGAAAGGCTGTCTCGCGGGTCATTTTCGGTTCCGAATCGGGCGTCATGCGTCTGGCGATTGCTCGCGAGAATTTGTGCTGGCCGGAATAGGTCCGCACATGGATGTCGGTCAGATCCCAGCCATTGGCCGGCGTCGTGTCGTCTGGGCAGGCCGAGGACACGCAGACGATGTCGGTCAGCGCGCGCAGCAACACATAGTCGCCGGCGCGCGACCACGGCTCGTCCGAGACCATAACGCCATGCGCGTCGATGGCCGTGTTAAAGAAGAAGTTGATCGCCATCCAGCCGGCGCGGGGATTGACGCCCTTGTCGGAGAGCGCGCCGTTGAAATTCTCCGAGCAGTTGGTGTGGCCGGGATAGCCGATGTCATCGTAATATTTGGCAGCACAGGCGAGCGCGAACGCATCATGCCGGCCGCATGTGTCCTGGACAACCTCGACCAGCGGCTCCATGTCCTGGTCGTAGTATTTCGAATGCAGGCCAGGCATTGGATAGCTGGAGCCCATCAGCGTGCGTGTCGTCGTCACATCGAGCGGATGGTCGAGACCCTTGTCCAGCTTGCGCGCCGAGAAGCATTGAAAGTCTGTGCATTGGCGACCGTCGACATCGATGATCTGCAGATAATCGCCGGCCTTGACGAAATAGGATTCGGCTGTTGCCGAGTGGACGCGCAGGTCGAGCACCGGATCGGCGAGTGGGTCGGCAAGCTGGGATTTTGCTTTCAGGCGGACCGTGGCGCGCCGCACGATGACCGTAAGCGGCGTCGCCGTGTCATGGCCATCGACCAGCATCGGCCCGCCGGGGGCGGCGACCAGCAAAGCGCCGTCGCGGGCGACGGCAAATGCCTGTTCCGTGCCGGCAGGCGTCGAGCCGCCAAAAACGCGCACCGCCTTGGGTTGGTCGAGTTGCACTTGCCGGCGTTCCAGGCCGCGGCGAACTGAAGCAAGACTGTCGTCGCCTTCCGCCAGCAACGCCTTGATGCCGGCGGCGTTGCTGTTCGACTTCTCGCCGAGAATTCCGGGGTCGGTGACGCCGCTGTGGTCCCACGCCAGCAATTCGCAAGCCTGGCCGCCTTCGACATTGCGCACCGTGATCGTATCGCCGGCCTCGACGTCGATCAGCACCGCGCCATTGCCCTGGATCGTATAGCGCTCCATGCCTGGCGGCAGCGCGATCTGGCCGGGCCGCAGGATGAGGCTCGGCCTGGGCGGTCCGGCTGCGACGGCAGGGTAAGGCGACTGGCTCATTTCAGCCTTGCGAGAAGCAAGTTTGCCTGTGCGTGAAATTATTTTAGCAGGGAGAATAGCAGGGCGGTTGGGTTTGGCAAGGCGGAGGTGGCTTTTTAGGAGCGGTAGGTCAGGTCGAATTTCGCCGGCCAGCTCTATTCCTGGGCGTCGGCGCTGCCCCTCATCTGGCTGCCGCCATCTTCTCCCCGTAAACGGGGCGAAGGACGCTTTCATTGGCGGTTTCGCCCATCTCCAACGTTGCAAAAAACGGCGCCGGCGTGGGGTCAGCTTCTTTCTCCCCGGGGAGAAATGCCCGGCAGGGCAATGAGGGGCGGCGCCAAGATCTACAGCGGCGCCAAGATCTACAATTGTCGAGCTAAAATTCCTCCGAATGCCCAATCTCGATTCCATACTCGGCAACCGAGTCGAGCATCGTCTGCCACAGGCTCTCGGCAAATGTCGCGAACACCAGAACGTTGAACACCGCCTGGCCATCAGTCCGATCATTACCGCGCCACAGCGTGACGCTGGTGTGATCCATCGAGGTCGCGGCGGCCGCACCGATCGGGAACGCCTCGGCGTGCAGATCGATCGACGACAGCTTGGCCAGCATCATGCGCGCCTTGGCACCGGAAATGCTGATCAGCACCCGCGCGTGCGACTGGTCCGACAGCGAGGCGGCGCCGGAAAACACTGGCGCCAGCGCGTCCATCCCATGCTTGCCGCCCTTCGACAGGACAAAGATCTGGTCCGGTCCCGACCAGATCAGCGTGGCATCCGCCGTCTGTACCGCCTTGGGCGCTTCTGGAGCAGCGACACCGAAATGGCCGTTGGCGGCTGTCGCCATCTCGGCCGCCTTGCCGCGCCGCGTCATCACCTGGACGAGGTCGAAATTGCGGATCTCGGTCAGCGACACACCGGCATCATCGTGTGCGCCATACGGCCCAGCGACGAGCGCGCGTTCGAGAGGGCTGCGGATCTCCCAGGAAAACTCAGCCACGCTGGCGCCCTCCATCCGGATCGTAGAAGACGGGGTTGCAGAGTTCGACATCATAGTCCTCACCGCGCAGCGGATCATGCGCGTGCACGATCTCGCCGATGCGCTCACGGCCGCGCTCGACGAGTGCGAGCCCGATCCACTGGTCTGATGTCGGCGAGAAGCAGACCGAGGTGACATAGCCCTGGTCATTATCAGGCCCGGGCGTCTGCCCCTTCGGGATGATGTGCGCGCCGGAGCGCAGCCGGCTCGCCTTGTCGGTCGGCTTGACGCCGACCACGACCTGCCGGTCCGGCGCGACCAGCGCCTCGCGGCCGGCCATGACGCGGCCGATGAAATCCTTCTTGGTCGACATCATCTTGCCGAGGCCGAGGTCGGCGGCCGTCGTCGTGCCGCTAAGCTCGGGTCCGGCGACATGGCCTTTCTCGATCCGCATCACGCCGAGCGCTTCGGTGCCGTAAGGCGTCACGCCGAAAGGCTTGCCGGCCAGCATCAGATTGCGCGCCATGGCTTCGCCGTAGCGCGCCGGCACGGAAATCTCGAACGCCATCTCGCCGGAGAACGAGATGCGGAACAGCCGCGCCTTGATGCCGCCGCGCAACGCCACTTCGCGCGCGCCCATGAACGGGAAGCCCTCATTGGAGAGATCTTCGGCGGGATCGACGATCTCTTTCAGCAGGTCGCGGGTCTTGGGTCCGGCAATGGAAAATTGCGCCCACTGATCGGAGACCGAGGTCAACTGCACGTCGAGTTCCGGAAACAGCACCTGCCGGCAGAATTCCAGATGCTGCATCACCAGCCCGGCCTTGGCGGTGGTGGTGGTCAGGAAATAATGGTCCTCGGCCAGCCGCGAGGTCGTGCCGTCGTCATGGACCAGACCATCCTCGCGCAGCATTAGTCCGTAGCGTGCCTTGCCGACCGCGAGATTGGAGAAGGTATTGATATAGACTCGGTCGAGGAAGGCGCCGGCATCCGGGCCATGCACGTCGATCTTGCCGAGCGTCGAGACATCGCAGAAGCCGACGCCTGAGCGCACCGCCTTGACCTCTCGGGTCACCGATTCCAGCCAGTCTTTCTCGCCGGCGCGCGGATACCATTGTGCGCGCTTCCATAGGCCGGTGTCGACGAAGACCGCGCCCTGTTCGGCCGCCCAGTGATGCGACGGCGTCAGCCGCGTCGCATGGAAGGTCTCGTCGCGGTGATGGCCGGCAAAGGCTCCGATGGCGACCGGCACGTAAGGCGGCCGGTAGATCGTCGTGCCGGTTTCGGGAATGGAGCGGCCGCTCACCGCCGCCATGATGGCGAGGCCGGCGACATTCGAGGTCTTGCCCTGGTCGGTCGCCATGCCCAGCGTGGTGTAGCGTTTCAGGTGCTCGACCGATTCAAAGCCCTCGCGCTGCGCAAGCTCAATGTCGGAGGCGGTGACATCATGCTGCTGGTCGACGAAGGCCTTGCCCTTGCCGGCGACATGCCAGAGCGGGGTCAGCGAAAAAGCTTCGTCGTCGGCGACCGGCATCGGGCCGGAACCGCCGCCGCGTCCAGCATCGTGCGCCGCGGCAGTGCCCGCTGCAAACCCTTCGCGCAAGCAGGCGCCAAGGCCGAAGGAACCGGTGGCGGCGCCAGCGGCGACCACGCCGGGAGGAGCGCCGTCGGGCACGAAGGCGGCGATGTCTTCGCGCCATTTCGGCCAGCCTCGATGATAGGAGGTCAACCCGACTGCGGGGTTCCAGCCACCGGAAACGGCGAGACCGTCGGCCTCGACCTCGGCGCGCGCACCGCCGGTGAGGGAGACCGCGATTTTGCGGACGCCGTCCTTGCCGCCGTCGACACCGCTGACGGAGCCGTGCAGCACCGGGAATCCGCCCTTGGCTGCCAGCGAACGATGGGCCGGGGACACGTCAGGCCGTGCGTCGATCACCGCCGCGATTTGCAATCCCGCGCCGAGGGCGGTCTCGACCGTGCGCCAGCCGTCCTCATTGTTGGTGAACAGCGCGACCCGTTTTGCAGGCGTCGCCGCGAAGCGCGCAACATAGCTGCGCATCGCGGAGGCCATCATTACGCCTGGCGTGTCGTTGCCGGCAAAGACGATCGGCCGTTCGATGGCGCCGGCCGCGACCACACAGCGCTTGGCCACGATCCGCCACAGCCGCTGGCGCACCTGATGCTCGGGCGGTGAGGGGAGATGGTCGTTGACCCGTTCGATGGCGCCATAGGTGCCGCCGTCATAGACACCGAACAGCGTCGTGCGGGTCATGATGCGGACATCGGGCATCGTTGCGAGTTCAGCCAGCGTTCGCGACAGCCACTCTGCCGCCGGCAGTCCGTCGATCGTGCCCCCATCCGAGAGCAGGCGGCCGCCGAGCGCGAAATCCTCTTCGCACAGGATGACGCGCGCACCCGTGCGCCCAGCAGCAAGCGCCGCCGCGAGGCCCGTTGGACCGGAGCCGGCGATCACCACGTCGCAATGCGCCCAGGCTTTGTCGTAGTGGTCCGGATCGGCGATACCCGCGGCAAGGCCGAGGCCGGCGGCGCGGCGGATCGCCGGCTCGTAGACCGCCTCCCAGAACTTCGCCGGCCACATGAAGGTCTTATAGTAGAAGCCGGCGACGAAGATCGGCGCGAACAACTGGTTGACCGACATGACATCGAAACGCAGCGACGGCCAGCGGTTCTGGCTGGCGGCCTCGAGCCCTTCATAGAGTTCGGCGGTCGTGGCCTTGGTGTTCGGCTCGCGCCTTGCGCCGGTGCGCAATTCGACCAGCGCGTTGGGCTCTTCGGAACCCGCGGTCAGGATGCCGCGCGGGCGGTGGTATTTGAACGAGCGACCGACCAGCTTGACGCCGTTGGCTATCAACGCCGAGGCGAGAGTATCGCCCCGGTAGCCGGAGAAAGTCTTGCCGTCGAAGCGGAAGTTAAGCGCTGCCGAGCGGTCGATGAGACCGCCCGATGTGAGGCGATGGGATTGGCTGGAACTCACCATGCCCGGCCCTCACGCAAAAAGGTCGCGCCGCCCCTCATCCGCCTGCCGGCACCTTCTCCCCGTATAAGGACGGGGAGAAGGGAGACGGCCGCAACGCTGGCGCCCTTCTTGCAATGCAGGCTATTGGCGAAATCATCGAAGACAGCGCCCCTCTCCCCGTCCCTATACGGGGAGAGGATGCCGGCAGGCAGGTGAGGGGCAGCGCTGAGGTGGGAGAAAATATTCATTTCACAACCTGCCTCGCACCGGCACCAGCCGCCGGCTCAACCGAAGAAATCTCATGCGTCAGCGTGTTGCGGGTGACCTTCAGCCACGCCCGGCAGCCGCCACCGTGATACCAGTTCTCGCTCATCACGCCGGCGATGTTCTCGCGCAGATAGACGTAGTCGTAGACAGCGTCGTCGCCGGCGTCCGCCGCCGGACGTTGTGGCTTGGCGTCGCCCAGATAGGTGAACTCGCCGAGTTCGCGTTCGCCGCAGAAGGGACAGACAATGCGCATGGTTCCTGACCGTCCTCAGTGAAGGTTCGGTTGGGCGCCCTGGCCCTTTTCGTCGATCATGGCGCCGGTGCGGAACCGGTCGAGGCGGAAGCGCGCGGCTTCCTTGTGCGACTCGTCGCGGGCCAGAAGATGGGCGAAGACGAAGCCCGATCCCGGCGTTGCCTTGAAGCCGCCGTAGCACCAGCCGGCGTTGAGGTAGAGGCCATCCACCGGTGTCTTGTCGATGATCGGCGACCCGTCCATCGACATGTCCATGATGCCGCCCCACTGGCGCAGCAGGCGCACGCGGCCGATCATCGGGATCAGCGCCATGCCGCCTTCGCAGACATCCTCCATCACGGGCATGTTGCCGCGCTGGGCGTAGGAATTGTAGCCGTCGATATCGCCGCCGAAGACGAGGCCGCCCTTGTCCGACTGGCTGACATAGAAATGGCCGGCGCCGAAGGTCATGACATTGGGGATCAGCGGCTTGATCGCTTCGGAGACGAAGGCCTGCAGCACATGGCTTTCGATCGGCAGCCGCAGGCCAGCCATCGCCGCGACGCGCGACGAAGAACCGGCCACCGCCATGCCGACCTTGCCGGCGCCTATCCTGCCGCGCGAGGTCTCGACGCCCGTTACCTTGCCGTTGGCGTCGCGCACGAAACCAGTGACTTCGCAATTCTGGATGATATCGACGCCAAGTTCGCTCGCGGCGTGGGCATAGCCCCAGACCACGGCGTCATGCCGGGCCGTGCCGCCGCGCCGCTGCAGCAGCCCGCCCTGCACGGGAAAGCGCGCATTGTCGAAGTTCAGGAACGGCATCATCTTCTTGACCGCGGCGAGGTCGAGCAGTTCGGCATCGATGCCGTTGATGCGCATCGTGTTGCCGCGCCGCGCATAGGCGTCGCGCTGGGCGTCAGAATGGTAGAGGTTGATGACGCCGCGCTGGCTGACCATGGCGTTGTAGTTGAGGTCCTGCTCCATCCGCTCCCACAGCTTCATCGACAATTCATAGAAGCCGGTATTGCCGGGCAGGCCGTAGTTGGAGCGGATGATGGTGGTGTTGCGGCCGGCATTGCCGGAGCCGATCCAGCCCTTTTCGAGCACGGCGACATTCTTGATGCCGTACTCGCTGGCGAGGAACCAGGCGGTGGCCAAGCCATGGCCGCCGCCGCCGATGATCACCACGTCGTAGCGATCCTTCGGCGTGGCGTCGCGCCAGGTGCGCTGCCAGTTCTTGTGGCCCGAAAGGGCGGCCCGGGCGAGCGAGAAGATCGAGTATTTCATCAGGTCATTCCGAGGCCGCTCGCACCGCTGGACGGTTATATGTCCAGCGTGTGGTCGCGCTCCCATTGCGTGAAGTGCGAAGCATAGGAATTCCATTCCTGGTGCTTCAGCTTTAGATAAGCCGACGAGAATTCCTCACCCAGCGCCGCCTTGAGCGATTTGTCCTTGTCGAACTCGCGCAGGGCATCGAGCAGGTTGAGCGGCAGCTTCGGCGCGCCCTTCACGGTATGGCCGTTCTGGTACATGTCGTTGTCGTAACGCCTGCCCGGATCGGCCTTGGAGCGGATGCCGTCGAGGCCGGCGGCGATGATGACAGCCTGCAGAAGGTAAGGATTGGCGGCCCCATCCGGCAGGCGCAACTCGAAGCGGCCTGGGCCGGGCACACGCACCATGTGGGTGCGGTTGTTGCCGGTCCAGGTCACCGTGTTCGGCGCCCAGGTCGCGCCGGAAATAGTACGCGGCGCGTTGATGCGCTTGTAGGAATTCACCGTCGGGTTGGTGATCGCGGCGAGCGCCGAGGCATGCTTCATGATGCCGCCGAGAAAGTTCCTGCCCTTGGCCGACAGGCCGAGTTCCATCGAATTGTCGGCGAAGACATTGGTTTTGCCGGATTTGTCCCACACCGAGATGTGAGCGTGACAGCCATTGCCGGTCAGGCCCTGGAAGGGCTTGGGCATGAAAGTAGCGCGAAGGCCATGCTTTTCCGCGATCGACTTGACCATGAACTTGAAGAAGGAATGCTTGTCGGCGGTCGGCAGCGCATCGTCGAACGCCCAGTTCATCTCGAACTGGCCGTTGGCGTCCTCGTGGTCGTTCTGGTAGGCGCCCCAGCCGAGCGCCAGCATATGGTCGCAGATCTCGGCGATGACGTCGTAGCGGCGCATCACCGCCTGCTGGTCGTAGCAGGGCTTTGAGGCGGTATCGTATTCGTCGGAAATGGTTTTGCCATCGGGCGAGATCAGGAAGAACTCGGCCTCGACGCCGGTCTTCACATGCATGCCGTCGCTGGCGGCTTCGGCGATCAGCCGCTTCAGTGTGTTGCGCGGCGCCTGGTCGACATCCTTGTCGTCCATGATGCAGTTGGCGGCGACCCAAGCGACTTCAGGCTTCCACGGCAGCTGGATGACTGAGTCCGGGTCCGGCACCGCCAGCATGTCGGGATGCGCGGGGGTCAGATCAAGCCAGGTGGCAAATCCGGCAAAGCCGGCGCCATCCTTCTGCATATCGGCAATCGCCTGCGCCGGCACCAGCTTGGCACGTTGCCCGCTGAACAGGTCGGTATAGGAAATCATGAAGTATTTGACGCCGTTCTCCTTGGCGAATGCGGCGAGATCGTTCCCCATTATGTAGTTTCCTCGCTTATGTGGTCTGGGTAATCTTTGTCAGAAACCGTTCTTTCCCGGTATCCAGTTGGTGCCGGCCAGCGGGACGCCGGCCATGGCGGCCGCCTCGATCGTCAGTGCGACGAGGTCCTCGGGTTCGAGATTATGCAGGCTGTTCTTGCCGCACGCGCGGGCAATTGTCTGAGCCTCCAGTGTCATGACTTTCAGGTAATTGGCCAGCCGCCGTCCCGCCGCGACCGGGTCGACCCGCTTCATCAGTTCGGGATCCTGCGTGGTGATGCCGGCGGGGTCGCGGCCCTCGTGCCAGTCGTCATAGGCGCCGGCCGTGGTGCCGAGGTCGTTATACTCCGCCTCCCAGCGGGGGTCGTTGTCGCCAAGCGCGACCAGGGCTGCCGTTCCGATCGAGACCGCGTCGACGCCAAGTGCGAGCGCCTTGGCGACATCGGCGCCGTTGCGGATGCCGCCTGAGATGATCAGCTGCACCTTGCGGTGCATGCCGAGATCCTGCAGCGCCTGCACCGCCGGCCTGATGCAGGCGAGCGTCGGCTGGCCGACATTCTCGATGAACACTTCCTGCGTGGCCGCCGTGCCGCCCTGCATGCCGTCGACGACGACGACATCGGCGCCGGCCTTCACCGCGAGCGCTGTATCATAATAGGGGCGGGCGCCGCCGACCTTGACGTAGATCGGCTTTTCCCAATCGGTGATCTCGCGCAGTTCGAGGATCTTGATCTCGAGATCGTCCGGCCCGGTCCAGTCGGGGTGGCGCGAGGCCGAGCGCTGGTCGATGCCTTTCGGCAGCGTGCGCATCTCGGCGACACGGTCGGAAATCTTCTGGCCGAGCAGCATGCCGCCGCCGCCGGGCTTGGCGCCCTGGCCGACGACGACTTCGATGGCGTCGGCGCGGCGCAGGTCGCGCAGGTTCATGCCGTATCGCGACGGCAAATATTGATAGACCAGTTGCTCGGAATGGCCGCGCTCTTCCTCGGTCATGCCGCCATCGCCGGTCGTGGTCGAAGTGCCCGAAAGCGTCGCGCCGCGACCGAGTGCTTCCTTGGCGGGGCCCGAGAGCGAGCCAAAGCTCATGCCGGCGATGGTGATCGGGATCTTCAATTCGATCGGCTTCTTGGCGTAGCGCGAGCCGAGCACGACCGATGTGTCGCAGCGCTCGCGATAGCCTTCCAGCGGATAGCGCGAGATCGAGGCGCCGAGGAACAACAGGTCATCGAAATGCGGCAGCTTGCGCTTGGCGCCGGCGCCACGGATGTCGTAGATGCCGGTCGCCGCGGCGCGGCGGATTTCGGAAAGTGTGTAATCGTCGAAGGTCGCGGATTTGCGGGGCGTCGTCGGCGGGTTGCGATAGGTCATGCTGCCTCAATACGCGTCGGCGTTGTCGATGTTGAAATTGTAGAGGGTGCGCGCCGATCCATAGCGCTTGAACTCCGACGGCTTGACCCCGGTGACGCCGGCACGGTCGAGCAGGCCTTGCAGCAATTCCAGATGCTCGGGCCGCATCTCCTTGGCGATGCAGTCGGCGCCGAGGCTGTCGACCTTGCCGCGCACGAAGAGCCGCGCCTCATAAATGGAATCGCCCAGCGCGTCGCCTGCGTCGCCCAGCACCACCAGGTTCCCGGACTGCGCCATGAAGGCCGACATGTGGCCGATATTGCCGTGGACGACAATGTCGATGCCTTTCATCGAGATGCCGCAGCGCGACGACGCATTGCCCTCGATGACCAGCAGGCCGCCCTTGCCGGTGGCGCCGGCATACTGGCTGGCGTCGCCTTTCACTGTTATCGAGCCCGACATCATGTTCTCGCCGACACCGGGTCCCGCCGAGCCATGCACGGTGATGGTGCCGCCGGAATTCATCCCGCCGCAATAATAGCCGACGCTGCCGCGCACATCGATGCTGACAGGCTGGTCGACGCCGACGGCGACCGAATGGTTGCCCTTCGGGTTGAGCACTTCCCACGCCGTTTCGTTCGAGCCGGGGGCCAGACCGTGCAGCGCCTGGTTCAATTCGCGCAGCGACATGGCGTCGAGGTCGAAGACGCGCGCATGGGCTTGATCGCGCGTTGCCTTGGAGGTTGCCGTCATGAACTCAATGCTCCCAGAAATAGACGGTTGCGGGCTCCGGCTCCCAGACCCTCGCATTGTCTATGCCGGGCAGTTTGGTCAGCGCGCGATATTCCGAGCCGAAGGCGACGTACTGGTCGGTCTCGGCCATGACGGCGGGCTTGCAGGCGATCGGGTCGCGCACGACGCCAAAGCCGTTCTTGGTGCCGACGACGAAGGTGAAGAAGCCGTCGAGGTCCGACAGCGTGCCTTCCAGCGCCTCGCCGAGATTCTTGCCATGCGCCATCTGGGAGGAAAGGTAGGCGGCCGCGACCTCGGTGTCGTTTTCGGTCTCGAAGCTCATGCCTTCGCGGATCAACTCGCGGCGGACATTGTTGTGGTTGGACAGCGAACCATTGTGCACCAGGCACTGGTCGGCGCCGGTCGAGAACGGATGCGCGCCCATCGTCGTCACCGCCGATTCGGTCGCCATGCGGGTGTGGCCGATGCCATGCGTGCCGGTCATCTTGCGGACATCGAAGCGATCGACGACCGCTTCGGGCAGGCCGACCTCCTTGTAAATCTCGACCACATCACCGGCGCCCATGATGCGGATGTCAGGGCGCAGCGCCTGGATGGCCTCGCGGGCCTCGTCGATCTTGTCGGGACGGGTCCTGACGACGGCGTGGGTCGACTTCACCGCGATGCTCACCGGCACGCCGAGCGCCTTGGCAAGCTGGGTATCGAGGTCGCGAAAATCGCGGTCTGGTTTCGCCGATTGGATGGTGATCTTGGCTTCGTTGCCGGATGGGGCGCCATAGATGGCGATGCCCGCGCTGTCCGGGCCGCGATCGCTAAGCGATACCAGCATTTCCGACAGCATCGCCCCGAGCTTGGGCTCCAACGATTTGTCCTTCAGAAACAGCCCGACGATTCCACACATGTCAGCCTCCGACCTTTGTTCTCTGGAGATGTACCGAATGAGTTCCGGGAATTCAATGGGATGAAAAAAATATTCCTGTAGTTATATATCTGCCTGCGCACCGCCACCGGCTGTATTGCCCTGGTGACGTTCGCTGTGGACCCATTTGGCGGTACGGATGCGGGCGCTCTTATAGGCGTCGAGTATCGACAGCGCATAGATCAGGAGACCACCCGCATGGCGGCCGACGAAGCTGGCGTCCGGCGGCGCGATCTTCATCGTTACCCACGCCAGGATCACCATGAAGAAGATGAACTGCAGGCCGCGCACCGGCACACCGAGAATGACGTGTCCGCTTGCCGGCAGGATGATTGCCGCGCCGAGAACCAGATACGGGTTCGGTGGAGCGGGCGCGTTGGTTGTGCTGGTCATGCGGCCTGCCTTTCAGCATGGTTGATGGCGTCGCGAAGCGCCGAAATCGAAGTGAGCAACCTTTCGACCAGTGCCGGATCGAGTATTGCACCGCCGAAATCGGCCTGCCGGAACACGCCGTAGCGGGCGCGCTGCGCCTCGGCCAGGAGCCAGACGATCCGTATCCCCTTGGGTGTGATGAGCAGCTCCTTGGCGCGTCCGTCGGAAAAGGGGTCGAGATGGCTGGCAATCAGGCCCTGCGGAAAGCGTGCGCCCCTGCCGTCTGTCCGCAGCACTGCCTCTGCCGGAAATCCCGGGGCCTTCGGCAGCGTGTGTTCCAGGTGGTCGAAATTGGAGAACGTCGTCGGCGACCCCGGCCGCATCATCATGTCGAAAGTGGCGGCGATCGCGATCTTTTCGAGGATCGAGATCGATAACCAGCGTGCCGGCAGTTTTCGCGTAGCCAGCGTATCGACGATGGTCCGCACCTGGACGCGCCGGCCGTTCCATGAGCCTTCCCAGGTGACGATTCCGGCGGTGCCGTCCGAGACATTGGCTGCATCCGAAATGACGGAACGAAGGTTGGCTTGTTCGACCGCGAGTGCGGCCGAAGCCCTGTTGCGGCTGGCGCGCACCAACCACATCAGGTGAAGGGCGAAAGCCAGGGCAATCGCCCCGGCGAGCAGTGCTGACGTCACCTCGGACACCTTATCATGCCATGCCCGCCCGGGGTCCGGACGGGCCTTCTTCCATCAATACCCCTGCGGCTTCGGCCACGGCATGGAGAACTGATCGCCGCGACGGACGAACTTGTAGCGGTAGAAATGAAACCATACCGAGATCAGGAAGTAGAACGCGACCATGGCGATCAACTGCGAACCGAAGCCGAGGAAGATGGCGAAGTAGGTGACCACGCACAGGCAGAACAGCACGATGGCCGGCAGCGGATGGAAAGGATGCGTGTAGCCACGGCGGATGGTACCCAGCGGCCACTTCTTGCGGAACATCATGATGTTGATGCTCATGAACGTGTATTGCAGCACGCCAGACAGGATCGAGAAGGTGATCGCCTGATTGAGGTCGGCGATGAAAGCGAAGGCGAGCGCGATCGGCAGCAGGAACAGGATCGAGCGGTAGGGTGTGCGATATCTAGGATGCACGGCCGAGAACCAGCTCGGCAGGTAGCGGTCGCGGCCAAGCGAGAACCAGGCGCGCGCGGCGTCATTGATGCAGCCATTGGCGGACGCGATGGCGGCAAGCAGCGTCGCGACGAACAGGAGGTTTTCGAGCAGCGGACTGCCGGTCAGCTTGCCCGCGTCCCAAAGCGGATAGGGCGTGATACCGAGATATTCCCATGGCATTAGCGAGGCGCAGACATACCAGGTCATCGCGGCCGCGATCAGAAGCGTGATCATGCCCGCCATGGTGCCGTAGGGCAGCGAGCGTGCCGGCGAGCGCACTTCCTCGGCGGCCTGCGTGGTGCCCTCGATGCCGAGGTAATACCAGATGCCGAACTGGAAGGCTGCGATGACGCCGATCCAGCCGTAGGGCAGCGCATTGCCAGGAGTGACCAGTTCGTTGAGCTTCAGCACCGCGCCTTGCGTCCATGGGCTGACCGAGAAGAACAGGATGACGATCGAGACATAGGCGATCGCGGTGATGACGAAGTTGACGTTGAGCGTCATCAGAACGCCGCGATAGTTGAGCCACGCCAGCACCACGATGGTGGCGGCGATGAAGGAATTGTGGGTGAGCCCATCGATCCCCGCCTTGGCGACGATCGTGTCGCCGAGCAGGATGGCGTCGGACACTTCGAGCATCGTGTAGGCGAAAACCAGGAACAGCGCGACGTTGAAGGCCATCAGCGGCCCGACGATGTGTTTGGCCTGGGCGTATTGGCCGCCCGCGGCGGCGACGGTCGACGTGACCTCGGAATCGATCATGGCGACGGAAGTGTAGAGCAGGCCCACGACCCAGCACACGATAAGGGCCGCCAGCGTACCGCCCTTGTCGGCGGAGAAGTTCCAGCCCGTGAATTCGCCGACCAGGACGATGCCGACTCCGAGCGCCCAGACATGGGCCGGGCCGAGCACCCTGAGCAGCGAAACCCTGTCGCCGCCATTTACCGCTGTTCCTGCCGTTTCAACCGCGACCGTCATCGTTCAATCCCCACTCAGATCCGGTGTTTTTCGGAAACGGCCTCAAGCTCGCCTTCGCGCGATGAGGTCAGAACGTCCTCGCTATAGGTCGTGTCGACCTTGAACCAGTCGAAGAGCATCCACAGGGCGAGCACGATCGAGATGCCCCAGCATGCATAAGAGAGTGCTATCCACATGATGCTTCCCCGGTCTACTTGTCTTCGAATTTTTCGTTGATGACGTCGCGATATTCCCGGTCGGATGCGCGGAACAGGAACACGAAATAGCCGATCAGCACGATCGCCATGATGATGAGCGTTGGCCAGTCGATCACATAGTGGAATCGGTTCTGGATGACGTCATGCGCCGTTTCCGGCGTGTAGCCCAGCTTTTCCCAGATCGAGGCCATGGTTGGATTCTGGCCGAGGGCTTCCCACGTCTTGGCGTCGAGTGCGTCGATGGATTTGGCCGCGCCGGCGAGGCCGAGCTTCAGCGGCAGCCATAGCGCCACGAATATGGCCACCACCACGACGACGATATCGAAGATCTGCCCGGTCTTGCTCTGCTCCGGCGGCGTATAGCGGGACATGGCTCCTACCTCTCAGGACTTGCGGTTGCGGAACGCGTCCGCGTTCTTGATGTCGAGCCCGTAGATGAACTCCTTGTCTTCCTTGTAGTGCCTGACCATCGCCAGAATGGCGGCCGTGTTGAAGATCAGCACGGCGGCGGCGGCAACTGCCACGACGGCCTTGATGCCGCTATGTGGGATGTAGGGCCATGTCATGGAAAGGACGAACAAGATCGTCGCCCACAGGCAGATGATCAGGAGCGCGGATCCACGCAAATCGGAACGGTACAGCGCCTCGATGCGCTGCTGCAGGTCTGACATCGGTTTTCCCCTTTTTCCGGCGTCCGGTTCCGAAGTTGCCGCTCGCCGCTCTCTTTCAAGAGAGTGAAATTTTTTTCACAAAATCAGGCCGATTTCCGCAATTGTCAAGATGAATTTACGCAGAGTTAACCGTTTGGCCCGGGCAATGAATTTTGCCTGACAATGAAATTATTTGCTTCAGGGGATTGCGGGCCTCCCTCGTTTGCGGTCAATATTCGCGCAAGGCCCCGGCCGCTGTGCAAAGGGGCAGGGAACATCAACGACTATCGGACGGAGGACGATCGGATGACGGCATCCTGGAGATTTTCGACCCTGGCGGATCGCCATCGCGCGCTGGGTTCGAAGCTCGAAGACTGGAGCGGCATGGGCACCGCCTGGACCTACGAGAAGGACGCCGACGAGGAATACATCGCCATCCGCACCAAGGCCGGGCTGATGGATGTTTCCGGCCTGAAGAAAGTCCATATCACCGGGCCGCACGCCTCGCACCTCATCGATCTCGCCACCACGCGCGATGTCGAAAAAATCTATCCCGGCAAGTCTGCCTATGCCTGCATGTTGAACGAGGCGGGAAAGTTCACCGACGACTGCATCCTCTACCGCACCGGGCCGAATGCCTGGATGGTCGTGCACGGCTCTGGCACCGGCCATGAGGAGTTGCAGCGGGCCGCCATGGGGCGTGACGTGTCGCTGCGCTTCGACGACAATCTGCACGACCTGTCGCTGCAGGGGCCGACAGCGGTCGACTATCTGGCCAAGCATGTGCCCGGCATTCGCGACCTCAACTATTTTCACCACATGCAGACGCAGCTGTTCGGGTTCCCGGTCATGATTTCGCGCACCGGCTACACCGGCGAGCGCGGCTACGAGATATTCTGCCGTGGCCAGGATGCCGGCACGATCTGGGACAGGATTCTTGAAGATGGTAAGAGCGCCGGCATCATTCCATGCCGCTTCACCACGCTCGACATGCTGCGCGTCGAGAGCTACCTGCTGTTCTACCCCTACGACAATTCGCAGAAGTACCCGTTCGAGAATGAAGGCCCCGGCGACACGCTGTGGGAACTCGGTCTCGACTTCACCGTCAGCCCCGGCAAGACAGGTTTCCGTGGCGCCGAGGAACACTATCGCCTAAAAGGCAAGGAGCGCTTCAAGATCTACGGCGTGCTGCTCGATGGCAAGGAGCCCGCCGACGAAGGTGCGCCGGTCTATCGCGACGGCAAGAAGGTCGGCGTGGTGACCTGCGCCATGTATTCGCCGCTGGTCGAGAAATCGATGGGCATCGCCCGGCTCGACGTCGACTGCGCGGTGAAGGACACCAAGCTCGAAATCCGCAACAGGAGCGGTTCGATCAAGGCGACCGCGCAGCCCTTGCCGTTCGACGATCCCAAGAAGGCCAAGCGCACGGCGAAAGGCTGAGGCATAATCACCAGCGAGGGGTTCGAGGCACGAAGACTTAAATGGCAGCCAAAAGCATCATCAGCCGGCCGGTCTACGGAACGCTCTCTCCGCAGCCCGGCAAGCACCATCTTTTCATCGCCGATGCCGAGGGCGCGCTCGCTATATCCGAGATGGCCGCACGAGCTCCCGCTGGCTTTTTCGACGGTGCCGAGATCGTCTTCATCCCCGGTCCTGACGGCAGACACATCGCCGCCCTCGAAGTCTTGCAGCCTGCCCAGTTTCACCAGGCGCCGTCTTTCGCCAGCCTGCTGCCGAGGCTGAAGCAGACACTGAGCAATGCCCATATGGGCCTGCGCCTCTATCTCAGCGGCACCGAAGGGCTGATCGGCCAGGCCATGCAGGTGGCGCTCGAAGCCGGTATCGATCACACTTCCATGCAGACCGAACATCGCGGCTCGCTGGCGCGCCGCATGCAGTGCGTGCACTGCAAGGGCATCACCGAGAATGTGACGACGCAGCCGGCCACCTGCTCGCATTGCGGCCTGCTGCTTCTGGTGCGCGATCACTATTCCCGGCGCCTTGCCGCCTTCCAGGGCGTGTGCATCAATGCCGAGGATCGCGGCGAAATTCCTCCGATGGAGGAGGCCTTCCCATGAGCACCGGCACTACCAAGCTCGATGTGGTGGTCAGCGATGTCGTTCCGGTCAACGACCTCGTTACCCGCTTCCATTTCCGCCGGCGTGACGGCGAACTGTTGCCAACCTTCTCCGGCGGCGCCCATGTCGTGGTCGAAATGCGCGATGGTGAGCGTACCAGGCTCAATCCCTATTCGCTAATGGGCTCGCCGCTCGACACGCGCGAATACACGATCAGCGTGCGCCGCGACGATGTCGGCCGCGGCGGCTCGCTGTTCATGCACAGGAGCGTCAAGCCGGGCCTGGAGATGGTGATCAGCTATCCGGTCAATCTGTTCTCGCTCGACCTCAGGGCGAAGAAGCACCTGATGCTGGCCGGCGGCATCGGCATCACGCCCTTCATGGCGCAGACCGCGCAGCTGGCGGGGGAGGGCGGCAATTTCGAGCTGCACTACACCTGCCGCACCGCCTCGCTCGGCACCTACGCCGATGTGCTGAGGGAACGTTATGATCGCCGTGTGCGGCTCTACCATGACGACCGCGACGAGCGCATCGATCTCGACCGTCTGTTGTCGACGCAGCCGCTCGGCACGCATCTCTATGTCTGCGGTCCCGCCGGCATGATCAACTGGGTGCGCGACCGCGCGGCCGCCCTGGGCTGGCCTTCGGAGGCCGTGCATTTCGAGCATTTCGCGGCACCCCAGCCGGGTCTGCCCTTCGATGTGACGCTTGCCGTCAGCGGCGAGACGATCCGCGTCGGTTCGCAGCAGAGCCTGCTCGAGGCGATCGAGGCGGCCGGCGTCGATCCGCCCTATCTCTGCCGTGGCGGTGTCTGCGGCCAGTGCGAAACCAATGTCATTTCGTATGACGGCAAGTTTATCCACAACGACCATTGGCTGAGCGAGGAAGACCACCGCTCCGGCTGCAAGATCATGCCGTGCGTGTCGCGCTTCGAGGGCAAATCGCTGGTCTTGGAAAGATAGGAGGCGAGCTTGGGAATCACCTTTCGCAAGGAAACATTCCGCGACGATTTCACCTTCAGGAACAGCCCGGAACACATCAGGCGGTTCCCGTTTCCGTTCCACGAAGACGCCTACATGTACGCGGTCAACATCGAGCCGCATGTCGTCGGCCCGAAGGGCAGCGTGCTGGAGAACCTGATCGACGTCGACGAACATTACGTCGCCGAGATGCAAGACCGCGCATTGGTGCTGGCCGAGGACCCGCTGCGCTGCCAGTCGCTGCCGCACATGACGCTGGCTGGCTGGGATCTGCTGGAACTCCTGATGGAGCAGCAGGCGCTCGGCTATCCCGAGCATTTCACGCTGATGCGCGACGGTGACCGCTGGCGCTGGATCAACAGGCCGCTCGGCATCGACGACACCTTCACCTTCGGCGACACCTCGACGCTGCCTTACGGCCCAATGGAGTACATCACCCGGCAGAGCCAGGGCGATTTCTGCATCCTTGACCAGCGCGACGGCAATCTGTGGATGGATGCCGGCATGGTCACCACCCAGGCCGACTGGTCGCTCGATTTCGACATCGGCATGAACTTCTTCGAATGGCACGCGCCGGTGCCGCTGGCGCATGAGAAGGGGATTTTCACGCGCGCGCTGAAATTCCTCACCAACATCCAGCAGGGCAAGCCGGCGCGGCGCCTCAACTGGACGATGACCGTCAATCCGCGTCTCGACACCAGCCCGGAGAATTACCACAAATGGGGGCCGGACCGGGCGACGGTCACGCCCGAGAATGTCGGCGACAAGGTGCATCTGCGCGTCGAATTGCAGAGCTTCTGGCGGCTGCCGCGCTCCAACGGCATCGTCTTCCCGATCCGCTGCTACCTGATCAAGATGGATGAGCTGGTGGCGCAACCGAAATGGGCACGGCGCCTGCACCGCGTCATCCGCGACCTGCCCGAGGAACTCGCCATCTACAAGGGCCTGACGCGCTATCGACCGACCCTGGTCGAATGGCTGTCGAAGCTCGATGACGGCAGCCCGACGAGCCCGGGGTTTGGGCCGGACTGAGCAATGCTCGCGAAACTACCGATCTCCCCCCTTGTGGGGGAGATGCCCGGCAGGGCAGAGGGGGGCGTGAAGGAACGCAGGCCTTGCCCACTTGGCGAAAGGCAAACAACCTCCTCAGGTAGCAGCTACGATCGATTGATAAGTCGGCGGGACAGCGCCCCCTCTGCCCTGCCGGCCATCTCCCCCACGAGGGGGGAGATCAGCCAATCATCCCGCACTATTCTGCGGGTAACAAATAATCGACAGATAGCGCATCGGCAGCTGCGTCAGCTGCTCGGGCCCGTGCGGCGCGTCGGCGTCGAAGAACAGGCTATCGCCGGGCTTCATCGGATAAAGATTGCTGCCGTGCCGGTAAACGACCTCGCCTTCGAGCATGTAGAGGAATTCCATGCCTTCGTGCTGAAAGGTCGGGAACACGTCCGAATCTTCGGTCAGCGTGATCAGGTATGGTTCGACGACCACGCCGCTGGTGTTGGAGCCGATATGGCCGAGCAGATTGTACTGGTGGCCGGCGCGTGTGCCGCGCCGCTCGACATCCAGCCCTTCCCCGGCCTTGACGAAGACGGCGCTGCGCTCTTCCTCGAAGCGGCGGAAGAAGGCCGTGACGGGAACGCCCAGCGCTCGCGACAGCGCCTGCAAGGTGGTCAGCGACGGCGAGGTGATGCCGTTCTCGATCTTGGACAGCATGCCGAGCGAAATGTCTGTGGCGACAGCGAGGTCGGCCACAGTGATGCCGAGCTTCTTGCGGAATGCGCGTACCTCGCGGCCGATCGCGACCTCCAGCACTTTTTCGCGCTTGTCGCGAATGGCATGCGGATTCTGCGTCAGCGGCGCGCGAATGGCCTTTCCTTCCGCCAAGGCCTTCAGCTGCGGCTTCGGCTTGGCGGTCGTGGAACCAGGACCAATGTTGGAAGCGGAAATTTTCTTCGCCATGTCTCCCGACCCCCAGGATTTATTTCACTCAAGGTGAACATGTCAGGTGCCGATACAGGAGCGCAACCGCGACGGCAAGCCATCTTATGTCACATGCGCCGGTCCCATGATCGCGGCCGCCGCGGTTTTTTCCGCCAGGAATTCATTGCGCGCGAACGCCGTTCCCGCAGTTGGCTGTTGACAGCACCAAAGGGCCAATTACTGTCCTGTCAGTGAAATTTGTTTCGCTGGGGAAATCAAAAAAGGAGGCCCGGAATGAACACTCGCGTTGCCGTCATCGGAGCCGGACCGTCCGGTCTGGCACAGCTCAGGGCCTTCAAGTCGGCGGCCGACAAGGGCGCCGAGATTCCCGAAATCGTCTGCTTCGAAAAGCAGTCCGACTGGGGCGGCCTGTGGAACTACACCTGGCGCACCGGCCTCGACGAACATGGCGATCCGGTGCATGGCTCGATGTACCGCTACCTCTGGTCGAACGGGCCGAAGGAATGCCTGGAATTCGCCGACTACACTTTCGAGGAGCATTTCGGCCGGCCGATCGGCTCCTATCCGCCGCGCGCCGTGCTGTGGGACTACATAAAAGGCCGGGTCGAGAAGTCGGGCCTGCGCCAATGGGTGCGCTTCAACAGCCCGGTGCGCATGGTGACCTTTTCGGACGAGACGAAGAAATTCACCGTCACCGCGCATGACCGCACCAACGACGTCACCTATTCGGAAGAGTTCGACAATGTCGTCGTCGCCTCCGGGCATTTCTCGGTGCCCAACGTTCCATATTTCGAGGGTTTTTCGACCTTCAACGGCCGCATTCTCCACAGCCACGATTTCCGCGACGCCATGGAGTTCAAGGGCAAGGACATCCTGATCATCGGCCGCTCCTATTCGGCCGAGGACATCGGTTCGCAATGCTACAAATACGGCGCCAAGTCGATCACCTCCAGCTACCGCTCCAAGCCTATGGGCTTCAAATGGCCGGACAATTGGAAGGAAGTGCCGCTGCTGCAGAAGGTCGTCGGCAAGACGGCCCATTTCAAGGACGGCTCGACCAAGGATGTCGACGCCATCATCCTGTGCACCGGCTACCTGCATTCCTTCCCGTTCCTGACAGACGACCTCAAGCTCAAGACCGCCAACCGCATGTGGCCGCTGGATCTCTATGAGGGCGTCGTCTGGGAGAAGAATCCGAAGCTCTTCTATATCGGCATGCAGGATCAGTTCTACACCTTCAACATGTTCGATGCACAGGCCTGGTATGCACGCGATGTCATCATGGGCCGCATCAAGCTGCCCTCCGCCAAGGCGATGGCCGAGCATGGCGCCAAGTGGCGGGCACGTGAGGAGACGCTGGAAGACGCCGAGCAGATGATCTGGTTCCAGGGCGACTACACCAAGGAATTGATGGACCAGACCGATTATCCTGGCTTCGACGTCGAGGCGGTCAACCAGACCTTCATGGAGTGGGAGCATCATAAGGCGGAAGACATTATGAGCTTCCGCGACCACGCCTATCGCTCGCTGATGACCGGCACCATGGCGCCGCTGCATCATACGCCGTGGCTGCATGCGCTCGACGATTCGATGGAGAGCTATCTCGAGGTGAAGGGCGTGGCGGCGGAGTAGCCGCGGCGCATCTGCCTATCCCAGCCTTGCCCTGGCCTTCGCCGTCCAGGCGCTGAACAGCCGGTCGGCGACAATACCGATGAAGGCGATGGCCAGGCCAGCGACGATGCCGCGGCCGGAATCGGCCTTCGACAGCGCGATGAACACTTCCTGGCCAAGGTCGCGTGTGCCGACCATGGCGCAGATGATGATCATTGCCAGCGCCATCAGGATGGTCTGGTTGACGCCGAGCATGATCTCAGGGAGCGCCAGCGGCAATTGCACGCGAAAGAAGGTCTGGCGCGGCGTGCAGCCGGAAACCTTCGCCGCCTCGATCAGCGCCGGCGGCACCTGCCGGATGCCGTGATTGGTGTAGCGGATGGCCGGCACCACGGCAAAGGCGACCGTGGCGATCATCGCGGTGACGTCGCCGACCCGAAACAGCATCACCACCGGAATGATGAAGCAGAAGGACGGCAGCACCTGCAGCGTGTCGATGATGGGTGTGACGATCTTCTCGAAACGGTCGTTGCGCGATGCCATCAGCCCGATCGGGATGCCGATCAGGCAGGCGATGAAGGCCGAGATACCGCAGAGATAGACCGTCGCCATGGTCTTTTCCCAAAGTCCGGTGGCGGCGCAGAAGGCGGTGAGTGCCGCGACGAGCGCCGCCAGGCGCAAGCCTGAGAGCTGATAGCCGGCAAGGCCGAGCAGGAACACGGCACCCAGCCACGGAAAGCCTTCGCAGAAGGCGCGCACTGGGTTCAGCACGTTGAGGATGAGCGCGACGCGGAACGCCTCGATCGTGTCGAAGAAGTTGATCGTCACCCAGTTCACCGCCGCTTTCCACAGCGGCGCTGTTGTGAATGTGATCGCCTTCGGCACTGCCGCGAAGGCCGGCACCAACAGGCTGAGCAGGGTCGTCACGATGAGGATGGCGACGGCCAGCGTCAGATTGGGGTGGCGTCGCCAGAAGCTCGCACTCACGTCCGGATGGTCGTTGCCCCTTGCCTGCTTGTGGGCGATGGCCTGGCTCAGCCGGTCGAGCGCGATGGCGAGCGCGACAATGGCAAGACCCGCTTCCATCGCCTCGCCGACCTTCAGCGCGCGCAGCGCCAGAAGCACATCGTAACCCAGGCCACCGGCGCCGATCATCGACGCGATGATCACCATGTTGAGCGCCAGCATGATCACCTGGTTGACGCCGACCATCAGCGTCGGCCGCGCCGAGGGCAGCAGCACCCGCCACAGTTTCTGCCGCGCCGTGCAGCCGGCCATGTCGCTGAATTCGCCGATCTCAAGCGGCACGCGCGACAGTCCCAGCATCGTGGCACGCACCATCGGCGGCGTGGCGAAGATAGCGGTGGCGATCATCGCCGACACCGGGCTGTTGCCGAACAGAAGCAGCATCGGGATGAGATAGGCGAAGGTCGGGATCGTCTGCATCAGGTCGAGGGCAGGGGAGACCACCAGCCTTTCCGCCCACGGCTTGCGCCAGGCCCAGATGCCGGCGAACAGCCCGGTGACGATGCAGAACGGCACCGCGATGGAAATCAGCGCCAGCGTCAGCATGGCGCTGGTCCATTGGCCGAACAGCGCGATGTAGAGGAAGCAGCCACCGACCAGCAGGCTCAGTTTCCGGCCTCCCACGGCATGGCCGGCGAGGAAGGCGGCGGCGCACACGCCGACCCATGACAGGCGTGGCAGGACATAGGCGTCCGCGCCATGACCGATCTTGAAATTCTTGGCCAAGAGATCGAGCGCGAAATCGAGCGGCACGCCGAGCACCGCTGTGATCGAACGGGTCAGCCAGGAAAGGTTCGACTTGATCCAGCCCATCAGCGCGCTGACCCACTCGGGGATGGGGACGACGGCGCTGGCGGGATAGTTGACGGCCCAAGGAATGGTGTCTTGCAGCAGGAACATCATGAGCACGGCGGTGAGTGCGAGCGCCCAGATGACGAGCCACCGCTGAACCGGCTGTCTCACCTTGCTGGCGCTTGCCGTTACCGTCATGTGCCGGCTGCCGCGCGCCCGATGCCGGCCAACAGATCGATGACGGCTTGCGGCGTCACTTCGCCGATCGGCTTGCCGGTGCCGTTGACCACCGCGAACGGCTTGCCGGCTGAAACGATGTCGGCCGAGAAACTGGCGATCTTGGCATCCGGCGCGACCACGCCGCCATGCTCCGAGCCTTCGCAGGCGCGCATCAGGCTGCGTGCAGAGATCACCTTGGCGCGGTCGACGTCGCGGGTGAATTCGGCGACATAGTCGGTCGCCGGGTTGACCACGAGCTCTTCCGGCGTGCCGATCTGGATGACCTCGCCATCCTTCATGATGGCGATGCGGTCGGCGAGCCTTATCGCCTCGTCGAAATCATGGGTGATGAAGACGATGGTCTTGTGCAGCATGGTCTGCAGCCGCATCAACTCGTCCTGCATCTCGCGGCGGATCAGCGGATCGAGCGCGGAGAACGGCTCGTCGAGGAACCATATCTCGGGCTTGGTGGCAAGGCTGCGGGCGATGCCGACGCGCTGCTGCTGGCCGCCGGAGAGTTCACGGGGGTAGAAATGCTCGCGGCCACGCAGGCCGACAAGTTCGATGACTTCGCGGGCGCGCGCCTCGCGCGTCGTCCGATCCTGGCCCTGGATGCTGAGAGGAAAGGCGATGTTGTCCAGCACGTTGAGATGCGGCAGCAGGGCAAAATTCTGGAACACCATGCCCATGCGATGGCGCCGCAACTCGATGAGTGCGGCGTCGGAGATTTTCAGCAGGTCCTTGCCTTCGAACTCGACCTTGCCATGGCTCGGCTCGACCAGCCTGGACATGCAGCGCACCAGCGTCGACTTGCCGGAGCCGGACAGCCCCATGATGATGAAGATCTCGCCCTGGCGGATTTCGAGGTCCACGGCGCGCACCGCCCCGACCAGCCCGGCCGCGGCCACGTCCGCCATGCTGGCCTTGCCGTCGCGCTCGCGGATGAAATTGGCCGCGTTCGCCCCGAACAGCTTCCAGACATTGCGGCAGGCAAGTTTTACCGGGCGGTCATCCGTGCCCGGTTGCGGCGACCCCTGTTCAGTCCTGTCCGTCATCCAATGGTCCTTGGGGAACATCAACAACTGAGACCCGGCCGATCAACGGCCGGGTCTCACTTCCAGTCGGAACAGTCACTGCGCCCAGGCTTTCCAATCTGCCTCATGGGCGGCGATCCAGGCGGCGGCAACGTCCTCCGGCGTCTTGCCGTCGAGGTCGATCTCGCCGCTCATCTTGTTGAGCTCGTCGGTATCGATCGTGTAGGCCTTGGCCACCTTGTAGGCGACCGGCCACTTGTCTTTCATGCCGTTCCAGGAATATTTCCAGATTTCGCCATGCGGCTTGCCGCAATCGTATTTTGCATCGGGGTTCACGCCCCATTTCGGGTCGTTGTAGCATTCGGGCGTGTATTCGGGGAATTGCACCCACTCGCCCTTGTATTTGGCCGGCGCCCAGTGCGGCGAGTAGATCCACAGCATGATTGGCGCCTTGCGCTGATAGGCCGACTCGAGCTCGGCGAACATCGCGGCATCGGTGCCGGCATGGATCACGGTGAAGGGCAGCTTCAGCGCGGCAACGCGCTCGTCGTCAAAGCCTTCCCATGTGACCGGACCTCCGAGATAGCGTCCCTTCGGTGCCGTCTCGGCGGTCGAGAACGATGCCGCGCATGTGGCGTCGAGCAACGCATGCCAGTCCGGCAAGGTCGGGCACTTTTCCTTCATATATTCGGGGAACCACCACTCCTCCTTGGCCTTCGGCCCGAGCTTGCCGAGCCGCTCGGTCTGGCCGGTGGCGTCGGACGCCTTCATGGCCTCGCCGGCGGTCGTATCCCAGAATTCCAGGCCGACATCGAGGTCGCCATTGGTGAGGCCGGTGGTCAGGCTGGAGAGGTAGTCGGCGGTCGGATACTCGACCGTGTAACCGAGCTTTTCGAGGATGCCACCGAGGATCTTGGCGTTGAGATTGACGCTGGTCCAGTCGAACAGTGCGATCTTGATCGGGTCGTTGGATTCCGGTGCGGCGGCATTGGCGATCGGACTGATGACACTTGCCGCGGCAAGTGTCAGGGCTCCCATCGGGAATTTCGAAATCAAACCACGAAATGGCATTGCTTGTTCTCCTTCAAGCTGTGTCGGTTATGGTCGTTCCCTTCTTGCGTCTTTTCTTGATTGTTCTGAAAAAAGCCGGTCGTTGCGCAAGGCCTCTGCCGCCATGCCGCAGCCAAGGCCGGCGCAGGCGCGATGATGCTCGATTTTGGTGGTGACGGATACTGCCGAGGCGGCCAGTCTCATGGCCGATGCGTCGCTGCGGGAGCGATCATCCGCGGGTCGATTGCCAGTCCTGCGGCGCCCTGCGAGGTGCGAGCCATCACGGTCCCATGATCTCGGCTGTTGGCCCGGCGAGCCCCATCTCGCAAGGCCGTTTCATGGGATGAAATTATATATACCAACGTTCATGCGGCGCAACGACTAACGCTTCGCTCGCGGCGGAATTTCAGACTGCAGGCGAAGTTGTGCGGATTCGCTCAGAAATAACCGTTCGAGGCAGCGGTGGCTTCCTTCGGAACTTCGACGCCGTCGACCAGGATCTTGTCGACCAGTTCGTGGTGGAAGCAGACCAGCCCTTTGATACGCTCCGCCTCGTGCACCGGCTCCGGATAATACCAGACAAGGTTCTCGTGCCGCTTCTTGGCTGTCGTCACGTGGTAGTAATTGGAGATACCCTTGTAGGGGCAGCGCGAAATGTAGCGGCTGGGTGCGAACATATCGAGCCGCGTATCCGAGATCGGCAGATAGTGGCGCACGGGATGGCCGGTCTCGAACAAAAACACCCCACGGCGGGAATCGGCGACCAGCTCGCCATCGAGGATGACCTGCACCCGCCGCGACGAGGGCAGGCAGTCGACCCTGCGGAACGGGTCGCGGGCATGGACGAAAATCTCCTCGTCCTCCTCATACCAGTGCGTCATCTTGGGCCAATAGAAGGACATGTAGTCCGTCGGCAGCGGGGACCCCTTGACCGGATCGAGATAGCGCCAGGCGGCATCCTCGACCAGTGTGATGCCGGTGTTCAGGGAGTAGTGCGTGGCGACGCCCTTGAACGGGCTCTCGGTCGTCGTCGTGCTTGGCAGCAGGAACTCCTCGCGCACGTCGCTCATCGGGAAATAATAGACGGGCAGGTGGTCGGATTCGTAGAGCACCAGCGCCTTGGTCGTGTCGGCGACAATCATCGAACCCACTTGCACGCGCAGCCGCTTCTGCATCGGCATGGTGAAGGCGACGTAGCCCGGCTCGAACTCATACTGCATGATGTTGTCGAGCAGGGGGAAATGCGGCCCGCGGCCGCGCAAATGAGGCTTGCGAATGGTAGTCTCCCGTTTCTTTTCTTTTGTCATCGAGCGTTGGCCAAAAGTGAGATGAGCTTCGGATTGAGCTGTTGTATCGGAGAGGGTTTCCGGGCGGCGGGTTTCTCCTGCATCAAACTGCTGGAACGATGGCCCCCACCGCTCTTCGCAACCCTGCTGCCGGATAGCCTCACCGCCCGAAAAGCGGAGTTTCACAGCCGAGCCTCTAACCCAGGGACACACGATCGAGCAGCAGCCCGGCGGCGATCGGCGGCAGGCCGCTGACATTCTTGCGCACCGGCACCAGCAGATCCGGGAAATAGCTGAAGATGACCGGCGTCTCGTCGAGCAGCAGTTTCTGGATGTCGGACGCGGCCGCGCGCTGCGCGCCGATGTCGAGCGCTTTCAGATAGGACGTGACCATGCCGTCATAGGCGGGGTTCTTGAAATGCGCCGCATTCCATGGGCCGTCGCTGACCAGCGGGCTCTTCAGGAAGACATTCGGCACGCTGCGATGCGCGTAGTCGGTGATGCCGAGCGGGCTGTCCAGCCAGTCCGACTGGCCGAACACCGCCTTGCCGTAATATTTGTCCTGGTCCTCGATATTGAGCGCGATGCGCGCGCCGATCTCCTTGGCGAAGTTCTGGAACAGCTGCGCGTAGCCTGGAATGTCGGAATAGCGCAGCGTCGTCAGGGTGATGTCGAAGCCGCTGGCCAGCCCCGCCGCCTCGAGCAGTTGCTTGGCCTTAGCGATATCCTGCGTGCGTTGTGGCACCGACTTGTCGGTAGCGGGGAAGGCCGGCGCGAACGGGCTGTCATTGCCGGTCGCGGCCATGCCGCGGCAGAGGCCGTCGACCAGCTTGGAGCGATCAATGCACAGCGCCAGCGCCTGGCGCACACGCTTGTTGGTGAACGGCGCCATGTCGCAACGCATGTGGAGCTGGCGGTGCGCGGTCGAGGCGACGCGCAGCACCGTGATGTCGGGGCTGTTCAGCACCACCTGGCTGACATCGAGTGGGACGGCGTCGAGGATGTCGACCTCGCCGGCCTGCAGTGCCAGGATGCGTGGCTGCACGTCGCCGTAGAACTTGAACTCAAGGCGATCAGGCAGGGCCTTCTCGCCCCAATAGTCGGGGTTGCGCACGAAGGTCGCGCCGACCTTCGGCGTATAGCTTTCCAGCCGGAACGGTCCAGTGCCTTCAAAGGTCTTTTCGTAGTCGCCCTTGTAGCTCGCCGGCAGGATGACGGCGTTGTAGTTGTCGATCGACACCGAATAGGGAAAGCTGCCGTTGGGCGCGTCGAGATGGAAGGCGACGGTGTGGTCGTCGACCTTTTGTGTGCCGCCCTTCGACAGCAGGCCCTTGAACACCGACAGCGCGTTGGAAGCGCCATTCGGATCGGCCAGCCGGTCGAAGGTCGCGACGACGTCGTCGGCCTTGAAGTCCTCGCCATTGTGGAATTTCACGCCCTTGCGCAGCTTGAAGGTCCACACGCTACCATCCTCGTTCGGCGACCAGCTTTCCGCTAGCACCGGTTTCAGGGTGAGGTCGGGCTGGGTGACGCAGAGAAACTCGGCGGTCTGGAAAACCAACTGGTAGCTGCCGCTATCATAGTAGGTGACGGGATCGATGGCGCCGCCGGGCGTGGCGACGCCGGCGCGCACAGTGCCGCCCGGCTTCCCCTCGGCGCGGGCTTGCTGCGTGCCGAAACCGGCTGCGGCGACAAGGCTGCCCAGGAACGGCAGGGAAAGGCCAAGCACGCTGCCGTGGCGCAGGAAACCGCGCCGGTCGAGCCTGCCGGCCAGCAATTCGTCGACAGCGGAATTTTCGATTGCGGTGAGGCTTCTGCGAGCGGCGTCGATCATCCTGAAATGCCTTGGCATGGCTGCATTCCTCGCTTGCCCTTGGGGGGTTGGCCATTTAGGTCATTGTTGACCGCGACCGGAAAGCGATATTTTTTGATGGGGTCCATCGAAATTTTCGATGCAGGAGTGATTCATGGATACCGAGAACCTGCGCAGCTTCCTGGAGGTCGCCGAACATGGCAGCTTCACCGTCGCGGCCAACCGGCTCAACCTCGCCCAATCCACCGTTAGCGCGCGGATCAGGGGGCTGGAAGAGCAGTTGGGGCGCCGGCTTTTCGTCAGGGATCGCGATGGTGTGACACTCACGCCGGCCGGTCGGCAATTCCTGCCGCATGCCTCCTCCATCACCCGCACCTGGGAGCAGTCGAGGCAGGACATCGCCGTTCCCGATGGCTATGAGAGCCTGCTGCGGCTGACGGCTCCCGCCTATCTGTGGGAGCGCATCACCTCGCCATGGGTCGAGTGGATGCGCGCCGAGCGGCCAAATGTGGCGCTGCGGCTCGAAGGCAGTTTTCCGGATCTGGCGATCGACCAGTTGGCGGAAGGCTTGCTCGACATCTGTATCCTCTATCTGCCGCGCCCGCATCCCGGCATCGTCTACGAGACGCTCGCCGTCGATCAGGTCGTGCTCGTCCAGCACACGGGTCAGACGAAGCCATGGACCGAAAACTACATTCTGATGGACTGGGGGCTCGAATTCCGCATCGAGCATGACCGTGCCTTCGCCGGCATGGTCAAGCCGGCGATTTCGGCCGGGCTGGTCTTCATCGGGCTGCAGCATGTCCTGTCGCAGCAGGCGGCGGCCTATCTCCCGCTCAGCGCTGTCAGCGGCCATATCGAGCGCGGCGAGATGCGGCGCATCGACAACACGCCGGTGTTCCAGCGGCCGATCTATCTTGCCTATCCCTCGAACCCGGTTTCCTCGGATGTCCTGGATGTCGCGCTCACCGGGTTGCGCACGCTGGCCGGGGACTGGCACAGCGATCAGGGTTTTTCGGAAGGCGATCGTTCGCTGGGCATGGCCGAACGGATGTGACCGGCCGGCATGGCGAGCAGGAAATGCCGCTATGCCGCTTCGATGACGACACCCTTCTGCAACCTCGCCAGCTCCGGATAGGGGATATGGCAACGGATGGAATGTCCAGGTTGCGCCTCGGCGAGCGGCGGTTCCTGCTGTTCGCAGATCGGACCGATCTTGCGCGGGCAACGCGTGTGGAAGACGCAGCCGGAGGGCGGGTTGACGGCACTGGGAATCTCGCCGTCGAGCCGAATGCGCGCCGTCTCGGTCTGGTCGAGCTTTGGCACGGCCGAGAGCAGTGCTTCGGTATAGGGATGATGCGGGCCGGAGAACACGGCTTCCGATGGCCCGAGCTCCATGATGCGGCCGAGATAGAGCACGGCGATCTTGTCGGAGAGATAACGAACCACGCCAAGGTCGTGCGAGATGAAGATGTAGCTGACGTCTTCCTTCGATTGCAGATCGGCGAGCAGGTTGAGGATCGCCGCCTGCACGGAGACGTCGAGTGCCGATGTTGGCTCGTCGCAGACGACGATGCGCGGATCGCCGGCGAAGGCGCGGGCGATTGCGACGCGCTGCTTCAATCCGCCCGACAGCTGGCGCGGCTTGACGGCCAGATGTCGGTCGGTCAGCCGCACCGACCGGACCAGATCGTCGAGACGCGTCTCCAGCGGCTTGCCGGAGAGACCGGCCAGCCGCTTCAACGCCCGCCCAAGGATGTGGCGGATCGAATGCGAACGGTTGAGTGCTGAATCCGGATTCTGGAAGACGATCTGCATCGCCTTGACCTGGTCGTCGCCGCGGTTCTCCAGCTTCGGCGCCAGCGCCTTGCCCTCGAGTTCTATGAGGCCGCCATCATCGGGTGGTACCAGGCCGAGCAGCAGCCTGGCGAAGGTGGTCTTGCCTGAACCGGATTCGCCGACCAGCCCCAGTGTCTCGCCGGGCCTGAGATCAAGCGAGACGTCCTTGACGGCGCGCAAGGGATGGCCATGGCTGGCATAGGTCTTGTTCACTCCCGCCACCCGCAACACAGGTTGGGCCGCAGGCTTTGGCGCGGGCGCCACATCGCTGGGTGTGGCGCGCGGCAGGGCTTGCGCCTTGTCGTGATAGTGGCAGCGCGACAAGCGCTTGCCGCGCTCGTCACTCAGATCATAGAGGGGCGGCAATTCGGTGCGGCAGCGCTCGGTCGCCAACGCACAGCGGTCGGCGAAGGCACAGCCGGTGATGGTGGCGCCAATGCCGGGCAGGAAGCCGGGGATGGTGTCGAGCCGGCCCTGGTCCTTGCGCTGGCCACCGCGCGGCAGGCAGCGCAGCAGGGCTACGGTATAGGGATGGCGGGGATCGTTGAAGACGACCTCCGTCGGTCCTTCCTCGACCAGCATGCCGGCATAGAGGACGCCGACGCGGTCGCACATATTGGAGACGACGGCGAGATTGTGGCTGATGAACAGGATCGAGGCCGAGAGTTCCTGCCGCAGTTGCGCGATGAGGTCGAGCACCTCGGCCTCGACCGTGGCATCGAGCCCGGTGGTCGGCTCGTCGAGGATCAGCATGGAGGGATCGTTGGCCAGCGCCATGGCGATCGCCACGCGCTGCTGCATGCCGCCCGACAACTGGTGCGGATAGCGCTGCATGACGCTTGGCGGATCGGAGATGCGCACCCGGTTGAGCATGGCGATCGCCCGATCGGTGGCGGCCTGTCCGGTTATGCCGCCAAGCTCGAAAATCTCGGTCAGTTGCCGGCCGATACGGATCGACGGGTTCAATGCCTTGCCCGGATCCTGATAGACCATGGACACGCTTTCGGCGCGGGCCCGCCGCAGCGCCTCGGCATCGAGCTTCATCAGATCCTTGCCGTCGAGCGAGATCGCGCCGCCGGTGATCGAACCGTTCCTGGGCAGATAGCGGACCACGGTGAGCGCGACGGTGGATTTGCCGCAGCCGGATTCACCGACCAGCCCATAGGCCTCGCCCAGGCCGATGGTGAGGCTCAGATTGCGCAGCACCGCGCGGTTGCGGCTAGCGACACGGTAGGCGACCGAGAGATCCTCGAGTTCGAGCGCGTTTTTTGCTTTTGCGTCCTGTGCCTTGACGGGTTCAGTCATTGAAGGCTCCATGAACGCCGTCGGCGGCCAGATTGACGCCGATCACCAGCGAGGCGATGGCCAGCGCATCGAACAGCACCGTCCACCAGAAGCCGCCGCCGATCATGCCGTAGTTGCTTGAGATGGACAGCCCCCAGTCGGGTGAGGGCGGCTGGATGCCGAAGCCCATGAAGGAGAGCGTGGCGACCGCGAAGATGGCATAGCCCAGCCGAACCGTGGTCTCGACCAGGATCGGTGGGATGACGTTGGGCAGGATCTCGACGAACATCGTGTGGAAGGCGCTCTCGTGCCGGAGCTGTGCTGCGGCGACATAGTCGAGTTCGCGTTCGGCCAGCACCGCAGAGCGCACGGTGCGCGCGATGATCGGCGCGAAGCTCAGGCCGATGACGATGATGACGGTGGTCTTGGAGGTGCCCAGTGCCACGATGGCGAGCAGCGCAACGATAACCACGGGGATGGCCATGAAGGCTTCGAGGATGCGGCTGACGACATCGTCGACGATGCCGCGGAAGTAACCAGTGAGCAGGCCAAGCGCGGTGCCGGCGACAGTCGCCAGCAAGGTGGCGAGCGGTGCGACGGTCAGGATATCGCGCGAGCCGACAATGACGCGCGAGAAGACGTCGCGGCCGATCTGGTCGGTGCCGAACCAGTGCTCGGCCGAAGGCGGCGTCAGCGCGTTGATGATGTCGTCGGCAAGCGGATCATAGGGCGCGAAATGTTCGCCAAACAGCGCGCAGGCAACCCAGAACAGGACGATGGCCAGACCGGTCAGAAAGGTGCCGGAACGCATGAGCGAGGACAGGACCTCCGCCGCCGGGCTGCGCCGGCGCGTGTCGTCTTGTCGTACGGGAGAGGTGGTCTGGACGGCGCTCATTGGTCTGTCCCCAGCCGGATGCGTGGATTGAGCACGGAATAGAGGAAGTCGGCGATCAAGGTCGCCACGGCATAGACGATGCCAATGGTGAGGATGCCCGATTCCAGCATTGGAAAGTCCTTGCCGCGCGCGGCGGTGAAGATCAGCGAGCCGATGCCCTGGTAGCGGAACAGCGTCTCGATCACGACGAGACCGCCGATGAGATAGCCGGTCTGGGTGGCAATGACGGTGATGGTGGGCAAGAGCGCATTGCGCAGCACATGGCGCCAGATCACCGTGCGCCACGGCAGCCCTTTCAGCACGGCGGTCCGCGTGTAATCGGAATCGAGCGCCTCGATCATGCCCGAGCGCGCCATGCGCGCGATATAGCCGAACAGCACCAGGAACAGCGGCAGTGCGGGCAGGATGAGGTAATAGAGCTGGGTGAAGAAGCCGGCGTCCTTGGGCCATGCCGCCGAGATTGGCAGCCAGCGCAGCCACACACCGAAGATCAGGATCAGGATGATGCCGGTGACGAACTCCGGCAGCACGGTCACCGACAGGCCGCCAAGGCTGATGATGCGGTCGAGCGGCCGATTGAGGTTGAGCGCCGCAATGACGCCGCCCAGGATGCCGATCGGCACCACCAGCACGAAGGCGACCGCGGCCAGCTTCATCGAATTGCCGAGCGCGTTGATGACGAACGGCGCCACCGGCGAGCGAAAGATGTAGGAGGTGCCCATGTCGCCCCGGACGAAGTTCCAGATCCAGGTCGCGTATTGGGTGAGGAGCGGGCGATCGACGCCGAGGGAGTGGTTGAGCGCGTCCACGGCCCGCTGGTCGGCGAACGGGCCCAATATCGCGCGTCCGACATTGCCGGGCAGAACCTGGCCGCCCAGAAACACCATGATGCTGAGCAAAAACAATGTGATCAGCGACAGCGACACACGCCGGGCGAAGAAGGAGAGAATGGCATCGGCTCCTTATGAACGAGGTATCGGCCCGGCCATGCCCGGGAGGTTCAGTGAACTTACTGTGACAGGCGGATCGAAGGCTGTCACCGCCGGAATGACCCCGGCAAACAGCGACACCTCGACCAGCGTCGAATTGCAGGTCGGTGACTGAGCAAGGCGCGACGTCCCCCGGTCTGGTGTCAGCACGTTCGGGTTGCCATGCTTTTCCAGGCTGTGCGGCTGTCCTGGCTCGGCAGGGTCGAACCATGCGCCGGTCGGCAGCTGGACCACGCCAGGGATCAAGCCGTCCGTCAGCACGGCGCCCGCCAGGCACGACCCGCGATCGTTGGAAACAAGGACGACCGCCCCGTCCTGTATGCCGCGCGCCGCGGCATCGGCCGGATTGATCCACAGCGGTGCGCGATCCGACACCTTTCCCGCGCGGCTGACCGAGCCGTGATCGTACTGGCTGTGGAGCTTGTCCGCAGGCTGCGGCGACAGGAGATGCAGGGGGAACCGCTCCGCAAGGTCGCTGCCCAGCCATTCCCTGGGCTCTCGCCACACCGCGTGGCCGGGACAGTCGTCATAGCCGAAGCCATCGATCGTCGAGGAAAACAGCTCGATGCGGCCTGACGGGGTCGCAAGACGGTGGCGCTCGGGGTCCGAGCGGAACGAGCCCAGTAATGTCTGCGAGGTGACGCGACGGGTGAGATCGGCGTGACCCTCATGCCAGAAGCGTTCGAAAGGCGGCATGTCGACGCCGATGGAGCCCGCATTCTCCCTGGCCTGGTCATAGAGCAGGCGAAGCCATTCCTCTGTGTCCCGCCCCTCCGTGAAGGCCTCGCGCACGCCAAGCCGCGCTGCCAGCTCGGCAAAGATCCGGTAGTCGTCGCGCGCCTCCTGCACCGGATCGATGGCCTGTTTCATGGCGACGACGAGATTTTCACGGTTCGAGAAAGCGAGGTCATTCCTCTCCAGCGGCGTGGTGACCGGCAGCACGATGTCGGCATGGCGTGCTGTTGCCGTCCAGAACGGCTCGTGGACGATGATCGTCTCAGGCCGTTGCCATGCCTCGACGAGACGGTTCAGGTCCTGATGGTGGTGGAACGGGTTGCCGCCGGCCCAGTAGACGAGCGTGATGTCGGGATAGGACATCGCAGCGCCATTGAATTCGAACGATCCGCCTGGATTAAGCAGCATGTCGGCCATGCGGGCGACGGGAATGAAGTCAGGCACGCGGTTCTTGCCTTGTGGCACGGACGGCCACCGAAATCCCATCTCCGGTCTGCCGGCGCCATTTGTCGACGAATAACCGAAGCCAAATCCGCCGCCCGGCAACCCGACCTGGCCAAGCAGTGCGGCAAGCGTAATCGCGGCCCAGTAAGGTTGTTCGCCATGGTCGGCCCGCTGCAGCGACCAGCTAACCATCAACATCGTGCGCTTGGCGGCCATCTCCCTGGCCAGGGCGACGATCCGGTCCTCGGCCACGCCGCTCAGGGCGGCAGCCCATGCCGCGTCCTTCGGTTGCCCGTCGCTTTCCCCGAGGATGTAGGCGCGAACGATCTCGAAACCGGTGCAGTAGCGCGCCAGAAACCCCTCGTTATGAAGGCGTTCGCTGACGAGGACGTGGCACAAGGCCAGCATCAGCGCCGTGTCGCTGTTCGGCCGAAGCGGCAGCCATTCGGTGTCGACACCGCGCGGCGCGTCGTCGCGCACCGGCGAAACATTGACGAGGCGGGCGCCATTGCCGACGGCTTTGCGCAGGGCGGCCGCAGCCTCGTGGCGTGCCGAGCCGCCGCCCTGTATCTGCGTATTGCGCCAGGGCAAGCCGCCAAAGGCGATGATCAGCTCGCTATGCCGTTCGATCCCATCCCAGGTGGAATGATTGCCCGTCAGGCCATCGGTCCCGCCAAGCACATGCGGCAGGATGATCTCGGCCGCGCCATAGGAATAGCTCAGCACCGAACTGGTATAACCGCCGATCGTGTTAAGGAAGCGGTGCACCTGGCTCTGGGCGTGGTGGAATCTTCCCGCGCTCGCCCACCCATAGGATCCCGCATAGATTGCACTGTTTCCACGCTCGACGCGAACCCGGTCCAGTTCGGCGGCCACGATGTCCAGTGCCGTTTCCCACGACACTTCGACAAAGGGCTCGCTGCCCCGCCGGCCATTGGCGGTGGACCTGTTTCCCTCGAGCCAGCCGCGCCTCACGGCGGGACGTGCCACGCGCAGATCCCCCTGTACCGTGCCGAGCATGGACTTGCCGATCGGCGATGGATCGGGGTCGCCGCTCCATGGCTCGACGCCAACGAGCCTGCCGTTCTCGGCACGGATTTCGTAGGTCCCCCAATGCATGGTGGTGAGCAGCGTCTCGGACTCCATCGGGCCGGTCAATGATCAATCGTCCCGCAGGCGAGGGTTCCGCGTCAGGCCGGCGTGCAACGCCTTGCCTCGGCCTGGCCGCGAAAGCGCCAGCCCCCGATGGGGACTGGCAGTTGCGGGATGGGCTTGTCTCCTCGCGCTTAGGCCTTCGACGCCTTTTCGAGGAACAACTGCGACATGGCGGTCGGCTGCACGCCGGCCACACCCTTCGCCGTTGCCGTCAGGTAGTCGTAGAAATAGCCGAAGATGACAGGCGTTTCCTCGAGCAGCAGCTTCTGGATCTTGCCCGCCGTCGCCTTCTGCGCTTCGAGGTCGAGCGCGGCGATATAGCTGGTCGCCAGCGTGTCATAGTCCTTGTTCTTGAAATGCGCGGCGTTCCAGGTGCCGTCGCTCTTCAAGGGAGCCGCGAGATAGACGTTCGGCACGCCGCGATGGCCATAGTCGGTGATGCCCATCACCGAATCCAGCCAGTTCGATTTGCCGAACACCGCGTCTCCATAGTAGGCGCTCTGGTCGAGGATGTTGAGTTCGAGCTCGATGCCGATCTCCTTGACCCAGTTCTGGATGAGCTGGGCATATTCCGGGATTTCGAGGTAACGCTCGGTGGTCAGCGTTATCTTGAAGCCCTTGCCGGCACCGGCGGCTTCCATCAACTGCTTGGCCTGCGCGATGTCCTGCTCGCGCTGTGGCACGCTCGCATCGGTCGAAGGGTAGACCGCGGCGAACGGACTGTCATTGCCCGCCACGGCGCGCCCCTTCATCAGACCTGCGACCAGCTTTTTGCGGTCGATGCTGAGCGCGATGGCGCGGCGCACGCGCGCATCCTTTAGCGGGCCGTCGTCGCAGCGCAGATGCAGTTGCTGATGCGCTGAAGACTTCAGACTGATGATGTCGACACTCGGATCGTTGAGCAGGGCGACGCCAGCCAGCACCGGCATCTGGTTGATGATGTCGACCTGGCCGCCTTGCAGCGCCAGGATCATCGGCTGCACATCGGTGAAGAAGGTGAATTCCGTGCGATCCGGCAGCGCCTTCTCGCCCCAATAGTCGTCGTTGCGGACGAAGGACGCACCGACTTTCGGTGTGTACTTCTCAACCTTGAACGGCCCGGTGCCGTCGAAGCTCTTCTCATAATCGCCCTTGTAGCTCGCCGGGATGATGACGGCGTTGTAGTTGTCGGACGACAGCATGTAGGGGAAGTTGCCGTTGGGCGCGTCGAGGTGGAATTCCACCGTGTAATCGTCGACCTTCTTGCTGGCGCCCTTCGACAGGATGCCGGTGAACACCGACAGAGCGTTGGACGAATTGGCTGGATCGGCGAGGCGGTCGATGCTGGCCAGCACGTCCTCGGCCTTCATCTCGCCGCCTGAGTGGAACTTCACGCCCTTGCGCAGCTTGAAGGTCCACACCGAGCCGTTGTCGTTCGGCTTCCAGCTTTCGGCCAGTGCCGGCTTGAGCACGAGATCGGGACCGTCGACGCAGAGGAATTCAGCAACCTGCTGCATGACCAGCAGGCCGCCGGCATCCGCGATGGTGACAGGGTCGATGGCGGCTGCCGGCACGCTGCTGGCGACGCGGATTGTGGCGCCGGCTGCGCCAGCGGCGCGGGCGAGCGACGGCATGCCGCCCAGGCCGGCCGCCGTGGTTATGCCGCCAAGCAGCGGCAGCGACAGGCCGAGCAGGCTGCCATGCCGGATGAAGTCGCGGCGGCTGACACGGCCATCGACGAGGCCATCGATCAGATGGTTTTCGAGCGGCGTGCGGTTACGGCGGATGAGATCGAGAATGCGGTAATCCTTGTTCATGGGTTCTAAGCCCTTTCCCCAGTTGTTGTGGTTGGCGAAGCATTCCAGTTGACGAGTTCCGTGGAGTTCTCCTGTCCAGGCATTCATCACTATCGGTCGACGGACTGTAGCATGGGGTTCTGTCTGGTCCATCCGCCCCTTGGGTCGGAAAGGTCAGATTTTCTTGATGCATTTTCTGTCGGCCGGGCGACCGGATTGAAGCGTAGCCGCCTTTTTCTCGATATTCCTCCTTCCTTTCAGCGTCCTTCTAGTTCAGCGGCAATCTGCGGTAAGTGCCGGGCTTTTCCGGGTCATGATATTTATTGCATGGCCCGTTCTCGACGAAGTCGCGATGGCAGGCGGCAAGCTTCTCGCGCGACAGCGTGACGCCGAGGCCATGTCCTTCCGGCACCGCCACCACATTGTTTTTCGGCGCAAATGGCCCTTCCTCAATAATGTCCATCGGCTGCATGCGAAACAGCGACTGGTTGGGCTCCCGGATCCAGCCGAGCGCGGCGCACAGATGCAGATAACAGGCGTTGCCGATGCCCGTGTCGCCGCTGTAGCACCAGTAGTCGATACCGGCGTGCTCGCAGGCGCCGACGAAGCGCAGCATGCGGCCGATGCCACCATGCGCCGTCGGGTTGCCGACGAAGGCGTCCGGAACCTTGAGGTCCATGGCGCGCGCAACGTCGATGTTGTGGGTCGAGAACGGGATCGAGCAATGGCGGCGCAGTTCGCGCATTTCCTCGATCGTGGCCACCGGATCCTCCCAGTTGCGCACGCCGAGATCCTCCAGCGGCCGCGCCAGTCGCCGCGCGGTGCTGAGCGAATAGGCCTGATTGGAATCGATGCGGATCATCACGTCGTCGCCGAGCTTGCGGCGGATCAACTCGACCATCTTCAGTGAGATTTTCGGATCGTCGGTCGAGAATTTGCCCTCGAGGAAGGTCGTGCCATGCGTCTCGTGCAATTCGACGCAATAGTCAGCGACCTCTTCCGGCGTCGTCTCGCCTTTCTTATTCGGGCCGTCGCCGCGCAGCGAGAAATAGTCGGTGAACGGGATGTCCTTGCGCACCGCGCCGCCGAGCAGTTGATAGAGTGGCTGGTTCCATGCCTTGCCGCGCAGGTCCCACAACGCCATCTCGACGGCGCCGAAGGCCATGATGCGGGCGCGATCATTGATCGACTGAACGCCGGCCCAGAAGGGCAGGCAGACATGCTCCGCACCGGCGATGTCGAAGGCGTCGCGGCCGACGAGCCGTTGGGCAAGCACGTCATTGACGATGGCCGCCGCGGCCGGCGTCGGCGCCTCGCCGAGGCCGACAAGCGCGTCCTCCGTCTCGACCTCGACAATGGTCGGCGAGAAGCCGTCGAGTTCGCCGAAGACCCAGACGTAAGGGACTTCCAGCCGGTAGTTGATCGGCGTTGCCCTGATGCGCCTGATCTTCATCTCAGCGGCCGATCTCGAAGAAGGGCTTGCCGAGCAGGTCGGGAACGACGTCGATGCCGAGGCCTGGTCCGTCCGGAATGCCCATGCGGCTGCCTGTGACCGGCGGCATGTTCGATGCGGTGCGCACCGTCACCCATTCGTGGAAGGCGATGGCATGCAGCCGGCGCTCCTCCGGCGTCGACAGCGACAGGTGCGCCATCGCCGCTGTATCGATCTCGGCGCCGCCAGTGTCCTCGACCGTGATCGTGAAGCCGAGGTCGACGGCAATGTCGCGGATCAATCGGGTCTTGGTGATGCCGCCCAGCCGCGAAATCTTCAGCGTCAATCCGTCGGCCGCGCCCCGGCGATAGATTTCCAGCATCTCCTCCAGCGAGGTGACGGATTCGTCGAGCACCATCGGCTTGTCGAGCATGCGGCGCACCGACATGTTCTCGTCGATCGTCGTGCAGGGCTGCTCGAACGTGTAGTCGATTGCGCGCGTCGCGTCGGCGAACTGGCGCGCCTGATAGGGCGTCCAGCCGGCATTGGCGTCGCAGAAGATCACAGTGCCTTTCGGGACCGAAGCGGCGACGGCCGTGACGCGCTCGACATCTTCATGGACATTGCCGCCGACCTTGACCTGCAGCCGGTGGAAGCCGTCCTTGACGATCCGCTTGGCCAGCGCCGCCATTTGATCGACCGTGCCATGGGTGACGACCTTGTAGAGTTCGGCCGTGTCGCTTTCCTTGCCGCCGAGCAGCGTGACCAGCGGCACGTCGGCGGCGCGCGCGGCAAGATCCCAGCAGGCCATGTCGAGCGCCGACTTGATGTAGGGATGGCCCTTGAACACAGTGTCCATCAGCCGGCCGATGCTGGCCAGCCCACGCGGATCTTGCCCGATGAGATGTGGCACGATTTCCGGCACGCCCGCGCGTGTTCCCGCTGGAAACGCCGCCGAGTAGAAATTGCCGAGCGGCGCCATCTCGCCCCATCCGGTCAAACCGCTGTCCGAGGTGACGGCGACGATCACCGCGTCGAAAGCATCGGCGACGCGTCCCTTCGACATACGGTAGGGTCCGTCCACGAAGGGCTGCACGACATGATAGGCTTTGATGGTTTCGATCTGCACTTTGGTATCCGTTTTCAGCGATGATGAGAAGGATCAGGCGCCCTTCGACGGGCGCCGTTCGAGGCCGCGCGCATAGGTAAGAAGCTCTTCGAAATCGAGGTCGATGTGCTCGCGGGCGTGACGCTGGGCGGCGCGCATGTCATCGCCCTTGAGCAGCCGCACATAGGTCTCATGGACGTCCGCGGCCGGCACGGCTTCCTTGCGCGCCTGCTGGTGCAGGGCGAAATACATCTGCAACCGGCTGGTCAGCCGCTGCCATGTTTCCAGGAGCACCGAATTGTCGGCCCATTCGTGGATCAGGCCGTGCAGCTGCAGCGCGGTTTCGATCTGCCTTGTGGTGTCGCGGTCGCGCGTTGCCTGCTTGACCGCCTCGTGGCGCCGGTCGAGCTCATCGAAAAAGCGCTGGTCACGCAGCTTCCAGGTCCGCTCAATGGCGAACTCGTCCAGCACCTTGTTGAGAGAATAGGCATCGTCGATGTCCTTGGCGGTGACGTCGATGACGAAGGTTCCGGCGTAGGGAATGCTGGTCAGGATGCCTTCCTGCACCAGTTCGCGCATTGCCTCGCGTAACGGCGCACGGCTGACCCGCATCTGTTCGGAAATACGGAGCTCGTTGAGCTTCTGGCCTGGTTCGAGCTGGCCGGTCAGGATCGCACGCCGCAGCAGAGCCACGATTTCGGCCCGGCGCGTCGTGTCGGCAATTGGGCTGAACTCCGTCTTCACCATTCGGCCCACTCCAGCGAGAAAGAAGGCTAGACAATCAGATTGTCGACAATCTGACAAGGCGTCATTTTCGTTTTTACCCGACACTCCGGCCCGATGCGGTTCGGGGCAACTCAGGCCGCGCGGCCGTAGAAGCCGACCCGCTCCTCGGCACTGAACATCACCCCCGGCCTTTCATAGTAGGAGAACACCGCGATCATGCGTTCGCGTTCGCCTTCGACCGTGGTCACGCGGTGCGCGGTATTCTTGCCGCGAAAGACGTTGAGCGTACCCGGCTTCATGCGCAGGATCTTGGCTTCAGGATCGCGGCCTTCGAGCAGCTTGGCGACGCCTTCGTAGTTCGGGTCGTCATCCGATCTGAGATCGGTGCGGTATTCGAGGTCGCCGCCGCGTTGCGCCTGCTGCAGCAGAAGCGTTGTGGTGAACTCCGAGCGGTCGAAATGCCAGTTCAGCGCCTCGCCGGCGCGGTAGGCCATGACATTGGCGCGGGCCAGCGGATCCTGCATGACATGCAGCCTCTCCTTGCCCATCGTTGCGGCCAGGAACCGCACCAGCGGCTCATACTCATAGATCGTCATCACCGTGCTGCCGGGGATCTGGTCGGCGCAGACGGTGTGGCTGATGGTTTCGACCTTGCGCAGCGCGGGATGATCGGGCGCGAGTTCGGGGATATCGGGCTTGAAGTAGATGTTGTGCATGCGCTTGTGGACGTGGGATTGCGTGTCCATCACCGGCTTGATTTCCCGCACCGCCTGTTCGGCAACGCCGGGCCTCAAGAAACCTTCCAGGTTGAACATGCCATCGGCTTCAAGGGCGGCGATGGACTGTTCGACAAGACGGTTCCATTCGGGACTGCCTTCGTGGTCGAGCGGATAAAGGTCGAGATCGAGAATGTCTTTCATGGCGGATGCTCCATCGGTCGGGCACAGGAGACGGCAAAAAATTCTTTCCCTCAACGCCGAAAATTATTAGGAATGGCCAAGAAAAACTTACGGAGCCTGGCTTGGACCGCCTGCCGCCACTGAATGCGATCAGGACCTTCGAGGTCGCGGCCCGCGCCGGCAACTTCACTCTGGCGGCGAGTGAGCTTGGCGTGTCCTCGGCGGCGGTCAGCCAGCAGATACGCAACCTCGAAACCTGGTTCGGCAAGCAATTGTTCGTGCGCACGGGAAATCGCATCACGCTGACCGATGCCGGCCATGCCATCTATCCGCAGACCGCGCGTGCGCTGGGCGACATTGCCGCCATCGGCCAGCGCATGCTGGAAGGCGGCTTGAGGACACGGCTTGTGGTCAGCGTGCCGTACTCGCTGGCCGAGCTGTGGTTGGCGCCGAGACTGGCAGCACTTCTTGAAGCTTTCCCGCACATGGCGATCGACGTGCGGGCGGAAGACGATCCGGTCGACCTGACGCGCCAGGGTGTCGATCTGCGGATCTCCTATGGCGACTACCACTATCCCGGCCTGCGGATGGTCCGTCTTGTCCATGACGATGTGCTGCCGGTCTGCGCGCCAGGGTTCTGGCACCGGCATGGCAATGGCGACAGAGGTCTGTCGGATCTGCATGAGAGCCTGTTCATCCACACCAATTGGGGTCCGAACTATGCCTCGCACCCGACCTGGGCGGATTGGTTCGCGGCATGCGGCGGCAACCGCTCGCCAGACCCGTCGCATGGCCGTCGCGTCGGCCTGTCCAGCCTGGCGATCGCCTCGGCACGCTTGGGCCTCGGCATTGCCCTTGGCCAGCGGGTGATGGCGCAGGCCGATCTGAAGGCAGGGCGCCTGATCGCGCCGTCACCGGTCTCGGTGCGCCTCGGTCATCCCTATTGCGCCTTCATGCCGCCAGCCAAGGCCGACCGCGCCGATGTGGCCGCTCTTGTCGGCCTGCTCGTGAAAACGGCGCCCACGACCTGAGAAAAGGTCGAGGACGCCGCGCGGAAACCGGGCCTGCGGGGGAGTCAGGTAGCCGGTTTCTGTGGCAGTGGCGAGATCGGCATTCCGGGTCCGATCTTCTGCAGATTGCCCGTGATCACCTGGTCGCCTTCGGCGACGCCGCTCAAAATGGCGATCTGGTCGCCGCTGGTCGGTCCGAGCGAAACCAGCCGCTGGTCGACCGTGTTGCCCTTGCCGACGACATAGAGATATTTGCCGAGCTGGCTCGAGCCGAGCGCGACCTGAGGCACCATCAGCGCATCGGGCTGCTGTTTGACGTGCAGCCGCACGCGCACATATTGGCCCGGCAGCAAGGTGAACTTCGCATTGCCGATGGTGGCGCGGGCCGTAATCGTGCCGGTTGAGTGGTCGACGGTGTTGTCGATGAAGGTCAGCTGCCCTTTCTGGCTGGCTTCCGTGGCACCGGGCAGCAAAACTTCGACTTCGATCGGCCCCGATGCCCGGGCTTCCTCGATCTGCGCCAGGTCCGTCTCGCTCGGATTGAAGGTGACGTAGATCGGGTCGAGCTGCACCAACGTGTTCAGCACCGTGCCGGCGACGCTGACCAGCGTTCCGACCGAGGCCTGGTTGCGGCCCAGGCGGCCAGTGAACGGCGCATGGATTTCGGAGTAGCTCAAATTGAGCTCAGCCGTGCGCACGGCCGCCTGGTTGAGCGCCAGCGACGCCTGTGCCTCGCGCAAGGTGCTGGTGCGCTGGTCGAAGCTGTCCTTGGCCAGATAACCGCTCTTGGCCAGTTCGGAGCCGCGGCCGAGGTTGGACCGCGCATAGTCGAGCGTCGCCGTGTCGCGCTGCACCTGGGCTTTCGCCTGGTCGAGCGCGGCCTGGAAGTCGTCGGGCGAGATCTTGTAGAGCAGATCGCCCTGCCGCACATCGGCGCCGTCTTGCGCCGTCTGTTCTTGCAGATAGCCCGGCACTCTGGCCTGCAAGGTGATGCTGCGGATCGGCTCGATGCGGGCGGCGTAGTCGAGATAGATCGGGATCGTCTTCTTGACGACGCTCGCCACCGGCACGGGCATGACAAAGGCTGCCGGGGCCGGCGTCGCCGCTCCAGCCGTGCCGGCGCTCAGCCTGAGATTGCCCATGTCGAGCAGGTGGACGCTCGCCACCGAGATCGCGCCCAGCGCGACAGCCGTTCCCAACGCGATTTTCCATTTACGCATGATCAGTCTCCAATCTTATTCGGCCGCTTGCGCCAGGGGAGGGAAGGCGGGTTCGGCGGTTGGTTCAGTGTGCGCGGCAGCAGGCTCATCACCGCCACGGCGTTCGCGGAATTGTTCGATGACCGCGTAGAAGACCGGCACGAAAACCAGCGACAGGATGGTCGCGGCGACCATGCCGCCAAACACGGTGGTGCCGATCGATTGGCGGCTTGCCGCGCCCGCACCCGTGGCGAACATCAGCGGCAGCACGCCCAGGATGAAGGCGAAGGCGGTCATCAGGATCGGCCGCAACCTGAGCCGTGCGGCCTCCATCGACGCCTCGACGATGCTCAAACCTTCCTCACGCCGCCGTCTTGCGAATTCGACGATCAGGATCGCGTTCTTGGCCGCCAGGCCGATCAGCATGACGAAGCCGATCTGCGAGTAGACGTCGATCTGCATGCCGCGCGCCCAAAGTGCGGCGAACGCGCCGAACAGAGCGAGCGGCACCGCCAGCAGCACCATGAACGGCATCGCCCAGCTCTCATATTGAGCCGCCAGGATCAGGAAGACGAAGACGATGGCGAGCCCGAAGACGACGGACGCGATCGATCCCGCCTTGAGTTCCTGGAAGGTGATGCCGGTCCATTCGAAACCGAAATCCCTGGGCAGTGCGGTGGCCGCCGCCCGTTCCATGGCAGCGACAGCTTGACCCGACGAGAAGCCGGGCGCGGCGCCGCCATTGATCGTGGCCGAGGCGTTGTTGTTGTAGTGCGGCACGGTCTCCGGACCGACGAACGGCACCAGCTTGCCCAGCGTGCTGAGCGGCACCATACCGCCGGAAGCATTGCGCACATAGAGCCGCGAAATGTCCGCCGCACCCGCGCGAGCATCCTTGTCGGCCTGGATGGTCACCCGGAAGGTGCGGCCAAACAGGTTGAAGTCGTTCACGTAGAGGGAGCCGAGGTAGATCTGCAGCGTGTTGAAGACGTCGGGCAGGTTGAGGCCGAGCAGCTTCGCCTTGGCTCGATCGAGGTCGTAGTTGAACTGCGGCGTCGAGGTCGAGAACGGCGAGAACAGCTGCTGCGGATTGATCTCGGGCTGCTTGCGCGCCTCGGCGATCACGGCCTGCGTTGCGTCGTTGAGCGCATTGCTGCCGCGGCCGGTGAGGTCCTCCACGACGAACTCGAAACCGCCGGTCGTGCCGATACCCGGGATGGACGGCGGATCGAAGGAGAGCGCGAAGGCTTCCGGTATCTGCAGCAGCTTCATGCGCACGTCGGCGACGAGTTTCGAGGCGCTCTGGTCGGGGCCGCGCTCCTCCCATGGCTTCAGGATGGCGAATTCGACAGCCGAATTCGACTGCGCGGCACTGGTCAGGAAGTTCAGGCCGCTGATCGAGCCGACAATGTCGACGCCGGGCGTTGCTTGCAGGATGTCGCGTGCCTTCTGCGCCACCGCGTCGGTGCGTTCCAGCGAGGCGCCGTCCGGCAGTTGGATGACGACGAAGAAGTAGCCCTGGTCCTCGACCGGAAGGAAGGTCGAGGGCAGGCGCTGCAAGACGAAATAGGTGGCGACCAGCCCCGCCGCGAACAGGCCGAGCATGATCCAGCGCAAGCGGACGAGGAGGCGCACGCCATGGGCGTAGGCATGCGACAGCCTGTCGAAGCCGGTGTTGAACCAGCGGAACAGCACGAACTGCGTGCCATGGCGATGGCGCAGGAAAGCGGCACTGAGCGCCGGGCTCAGCGTCAGCGAATTGAAGGCGGAAATGCCGACCGAAATCGCCACCGTCAATGCGAACTGGTTGTAGAGCCGTCCCGAGACGCCGGGAATGAAGGCGACGGGTATGAACACCGCCATCAGCACGGCGGTGGTGGCGATGATCGGCCCGGTGACTTCGGCCATGGCGGCCTTGGTTGCCGCCAGTGGTCTCAGTCCGGCCTCGAGCTGTCGTTCGACATTCTCGACCACCACGATGGCGTCGTCGACGACAAGGCCGATCGCCAGCACCATGCCGAGCAGGGAAAGCATGTTGAGAGAGAAGCCCAGCATCTCCATGACGACGAGCGTCGCCACCAGCGACACCGGAATGGCGATGGTCGGGATGATGGTCGTGCGCCAGCTCTGCAGGAAGATGAACACCACGGCGACGACCAGCACCAGCGCTTCGCCGAGCGTGATCAGCACGTCATGCATCGACGCCGAGACGAAGCGCGTCGTGTCGTAGTGCATGGCGTAGGAGACGCCCTTCGGGAATCGGGTCGATAGCTCCTGCATCTTGTCCTTGACGCGCTGCTGAAGGTCGAGCGCGTTGGAACCGGGCATCTGGTAGACGGCGAGCACCACCGTCGGGTCCTTGCCGAAGAAGGCCGAGGACGAGTATTGCAGCGCGCCGAGTTCGATGCGTGCGACGTCGCGTAGCCTCACCAGCGAACCGCTGGTCGTATTGGCGCGCACCACGATGTCGCCGAATTCCTTCGGGTCGCTGAGGCGGCCGACGGCGTTGACCTGCATCTCGAAGGCGGTGCCGGCCGGGGCGGGTGACTGGCCGATCTTGCCGGCCGCCACCTGCACGTTCTGCTCGGAAATGGCGTTCTGCACGTCGACGGCGGTGATGCCGAGATTGGCGAGCTTGTCCGGATCGAGCCAGACGCGCATCGAATAGCGCCGCTCGCCGAAGATCTGCACGTCGCCGACGCCGGGCAAGCGCTTCAGCGGATCGACGACCTGCAGATAGGCAAGGTTCGAAAGCGCCACCGGATCGACGGAATTGTCGGGCGATGTGAGGTTGACGATCAGCACGAAGTTCGGGTTCTGCTTCTTGATCGTCACGCCGCCCTGGTTGACGATCGCCGGCAGCGACGAAGCCGCCTGCGAGACGCGGTTCTGGACGTCGACGGCGGCAGTGCTCAAGGAATAGCCGACATCGAAGGTGATGGTGATGGTCGAGGAGCCGTCGTTGGAGCTCGTCGACGACATGTAGGTCATGCCTTGCACGCCGTTGATCTGCTGCTCCAGCGGCGTCGTCACCGTATCGGCGACCACTTGCGCGCTGGCGCCAGGATAGTGGGCGCTGACCACGACCTGGGGCGGGGTGATGTCGGGAAACTGCGAGACCGGCAGCAGGAAATAACAAATCGTCCCGGCGAGCACCATGATGATGGCGATCGCGGAGGCGAAGATCGGACGGTGGATGAAGAAATTTACCACGACACACACACCTCGCCTGCTGCTCTTGCCCTGCCGAATGCACGGGCAACGGTGGACAGCCGCTGGCGGCGCCTGGTGTCATTCCGCGTGCGGAGCAGCGGTTCGTCGCGGTTCTGCGCATCGGCGAGCGACCGCAGCATCGTTTCGAGGGCGTGCGGGTCGACGCCATCGGCTTTCATGACCAGCCGGATCATCGGATCCCGGACGGCTTCATCTATGGTAAGATCGCGGCGCTGTGACATTGGCCGGCTCCTTGTCTGTCGATTCGCAGCCCATGCTCGCGAACCGTTTTTCATCTCTTCACCGGCCGAGGCCGCATGATTGGCAATCTTTTCGTCTCTCTCGATCTGGTACGACCAGGTCACGACCTTGTTATTGACGGCGGACGATATAGGTGTTACCAGTAAGTAACATGCTGGAAGTTACAGACCGGTAACACCCTAGTCAAGAGGTGGCCGAGGGTTTTTTGGAAACGAAAGGAGATCATGATGACAGACGGCGTCGTGGAGCGCTCTCGTCCCCGGGATCGGATCCTGGAGACGGCACGCGACATGTTCCACAAGCACGGCATCAAGGGCGTCGGCGTCGACGCCATCACCGAAGCCGCCGGCACGAACAAGATGACGCTCTATCGTCACTTCGAATCCAAGGACGATCTCATCGTCGAATGCCTGCGCGCCAATGCGGCCAAGGTCGGCGCGATGTGGGAAACATTCGAAGCGGAGCATCCGGGCGACAAACTCGCGCAGCTTCACGCCTGGGTTTCCAAGGCGGCCGCCATGCTCAATACCGACGGCCGTGGCTGCGACATGGCCAATGCCGCCGCTGAGCTGACCGAGCCAGACCATCCGGCAAGGCGCGTGATCAAGGAACTCAAGGAAGCCCAGCGCGAACGCCTGGTCGGACTCTGCCGCGATGCCGGCATCGGCCAGGCCGAGCTTCTCGCCGATACGCTGTCGCTGCTGTTCGAGGGCGCGCGTGTCAGCGTGCAGACCGTGGGCACCGAAGGCCCCAGCACGCAATTCGTGCGCATGGCGGAAGGCCTGATCGTTTCCTTCCGGGGCGCTGCGGCCGGCTGAAATTCGTCGCGGCTATCAGTCATTCCCCGCCGCACCAGCGGGCGGTGCGTGGCGCCTTTGTTGGCCGGCTGCTACCGCACTACCCGCCGGCTGAACGAAAAAAGCCCGCTGCCGGGAGGAGGTGGCAGCGGGCTCGATTTCGAATGTGGCGCGGGAGGAGGTGCGCCCCATTCAGCGTCGGCATCGCATCTGGGAGGAGTAGATGGCCGACAACCAGAAGCTACGAATTGCCCAATGATTCGGCAATCACGAATAGTGCATAGCAGCTGTGCAGATTTGCTGTGCCGCCCGTGGCATTCGGGTGCGACCTCACTGCACCGGCACGTTTTCCCTGAAAATCAGCCGCGGCTCGATAAATTTCCGGGTCAGATAGGGTGCCGATGACGCAATGGAGCCGAGCAGGCGGATGATCGACTGTTCCGCGATCAGCCTGGCATTCTGGTCGATGACGACATCGACAAGGTCGTCGACGAGGTAGCCGCGCGTCTCCTTGGTCAGGTCGTGGCAGATGAACACCGGCTTGCGATTGGGCCGCGCCTCCCGGATGGCTTTCGCAACACCGGAGCGTCCAGCCCCGACGCAATAGATGCCGAGCAGTTCCGGTTCGTTGCGCAGCGCCTTCATGGTCTCGGCGTAGCTGGCATCCGGCTCGTCATTGATCTCGACGGCGCTGCTGATGGTCAGGTTGGGAAACTCCTCGCCAAGCACCGAGCGGAAACCCATTTCGCGTTCTTCATGGCCACGATAGGAGCGTGAGCCGACGACCATCGCCAGCTGACCCTCGCGGCCGCCGAGGAAACGCCCCATCAACAGTGCCGCGGTTCGCCCCGCCACCCGGTTGTCGATGCCGACATAGGCCGAGCGGGGGGCGGCCGGAATGTCCGACACCAGCGTCACCAGGCGGATGCCGGCTTCGACGATGTCGCCCAGGATGTTGCGGGTTCGTGGATGGTCGATGGCGATGACACCGACGCCATTGGCCCTCAGCGACAGGTTTTCCACGGCTGTCTGCAATGCGTTCGGCGAGATGCCGGCGAGGTTGTGGATCCGGCAGGACGCGACCAGCGGCAGGCGCGACGCATAGTTCTCGATGTGCCTTGCCAGATCCTGCATGAAGGCGTTGCTGCCGATCGGCAGGAAGAATTCGAGGTTTGCGGGCTTGGAGGGAAGCGTCACCTGATCGGCGACCGGCAAATAGCCGAGTTGCTTGGCGGCCTCCATGACGCGCTGCCTGTTGGCGGCGCTCACGCCGGGCCGATTGTTAAGCACCCTGTCGACCGTCGCCGTCGAGAGCCCGCAGTTCCTGGCGATATCGGAGACGGTGGCCTTCATGCCGCAACCCTATGCGTCGACGCGTTGGCGCGCCAGACGGGTGATGTGAGAAGCGATGCGATCTGAGCAACGGATGATTGCCCATCATCATCCGCATTCGCATTCGACGGTTTTCGACAGGACGGCTTCCGCCGTCCTCAGTGCGCCGGTTTGCCGTCGGCGATGGCGTCCCGGATTTCCTTGTCCGACATGCCGGTGATGATCCGTTCGACTTCCGCGACACTGGTCTTCTTCGGATCGATGTCGTCCGCCACCACCTTGCCCCGGCGCATGACGACGATGCGGTCGACCACCTGGAAGACATGGTGGATGTTGTGCGCGATGAAGATGCAGGAATGACCAGAATCGCGTGCGCTGCGCACGAAGCTCAGCACGCCCTGCGTTTCGGCCACGCCAAGGTTGTTGGTCGGCTCGTCGAGGATGATGAGGTCGCTGTCGAAATGCATTGCGCGCGCGATCGCCACCGCTTGCCGCTCGCCGCCGGAGAGCGAGCCGATCGGCGTCGTCGGTGGAATGTTCTTCGAAATGCCGACCTGCTTGAGCAGGTCGCGGGCGACCGTGTTCATCGCCTCCTGGTCCATGCGGTTGAGGAAGCGCGGCGGCCTGATCGGTTCGCGTCCCAGGAACAGGTTGCGGGCGATCGACAGTTGCGTGACCAGTGCGGAGTCTTGGTAGATGGTCTCGATGCCGTTGGCGATCGCGTCGCTGGTGCTGCGCAGGTTCACCTTCTTGCCGCGGATGAAGATGTCGCCGCTGGTCAGCGGCACGGCGCCCGACAGAACCTTGATCAGCGTCGACTTGCCGGCGCCGTTGTCGCCGAGCAGACCGACGATTTCTCGTTCGTTGACATGAAAATTGGCATCCACCAGCGCCTGCACGCGGCCGTAGGACTTGCGGATGTTCTGCATGCGGATGAGCGGTTCAGCCATGGTTCAAGTCCCTGCCTGATGCCGGCGTTCCAGCCATGAGTGGAGTGCCATCATGCCAAGGATGATCGCGCCGATGAAGATGTTGTAGGCAAGGCCGGGTACACCGATCAGCACGATGCCGTTGCGCATCACGCGCAGGATCAGGATGCCGAGCACCGTGCCGATGATGGTGCCGCGCCCGCCGGTCAGCGCCGTGCCGCCGATGACCACCATGGCGATCACCTCGAGTTCGTAGCCGGTGCCGCTGTTGGGGTTGGCGGCGGATGTGCGCAGCGAGGAGATGACGCCGGCAAGCGAGGCCATGACCGACGACAGGATGAACAGGCCGACCTTGACGCGGTTGACATTGACGCCGCGAGCGCGCGCTGCGTTGGGATTGCCGCCCGCCGCCTGGATCCAGTTGCCGGTCCGGCTTTGCGTCAGCACATAGCCGAGCGCGATCGCCGCGGCGATGAACCAGAACAGTGACATGTAGATGCGGAACGGACCGATGAAGAAGTCGCCGACCAGCGCTTCCGCCAGCCAGCTGCCCTCGGCGCTCCAGGTCCGCTGCGGAAAGCCGTCGGTGATAAAAAGGGCGCTGCCGCGCACCACCAGAAGCATGCCGAGCGTCACCAGGAAGGACGGGATCTTGAGCTGCGTGACGAACCAGCCATTGACCAGCCCGATCAGGGCGGCGACCACCAGCGCGACGACGAAGCCCATCTCCAGCGAGGTCACGCCGCCATTGAACAGCGTCCACATCAGCACCGGCGAGAAGCCGAACAGCGATCCGACGGACAGGTCGAATTCGCCTGACGTCATCAGCAATGTCATCGCCAGCGCGATCAGGCCGAGTTCGACGGTGAAGGCCAGCGTGTTGGAGATGTTTTGCGGCGACAGGAAATCGGGGTTGATGCTCCAGAAAACGGCGATTTCGACGACCAGCAGGACGAAGGGTCCGAATTCCGGCCGCGCGATCAGGCGTTGGATGAGCGAATGATTTTCCACTGGGAACCCGCGACATGGTTGGAACGGGCCGCGACCCCCCACCGCATAGGCGGGCCAGTCGCGGCGCAAGAAGGCATCTGGCGCCATGCCGGAACGGCGCGGCGCCAGGATCGCGGTTATTTGCCGGACAGGATCTTGTCGTAGACCCCGGCGGTGTCTTTCTCATAGAGCGCGCCGGTGATGACGTTGAAGCCTGGAGGAATGCCGCTGGCGGCCATGTTGGCCAGCGACAGCGCGACATAGCTGGTCGCCTGCGGGTCTTGCCACTGGCCGGCATTGACGTAGCCGTTCAGCACTTCCTGGGTGGTGTCGAGAGAATTGCCCCAGCCCACGACCGGGATTTCGCCGGGCTTGATGCCGACCTGGTCGAAGACCCGCTTGATCGAGCCGGTGACGAGGTCGCCGAGGCCGATGATGGCCTTCACCTTGCCCTTATGGGCGGTGAGATAGTCGACCATGCGGTTGATCACTTCGGCCTGGTCGAGCGTCGCCTCGGTGACTTCATAGGTGACGCCGAGTGGGCCGAAGACGCTCTTGATACCTTCTTCCTCCTGGACGCCATAGGTGGCGCCGGGGATCTCGACCGGCATCCAGACGAAGTCGCCCTTCTTCACCAGCCCCTTGTCGACCAGATACTGCGCCCAATGCTTGCCGAAGGTGACGTTGTCGCCGCCGACATAGGCATTGAAATTGGCCTTGGGATCGGGCGTGTTGAAGTTGATGATCGGGATGTTGGCGGTACGGGCTTCCTTGACGATCTCAACCAGGCTGCCCGGATCTGGGCTGGTGGTGACGATGCCGTCGGCCTTGGCCGAGATCGCGGCGCGAACCGCTTCCTGCTGGGAGGCAACGTCGCCATTGTGGAACGAGGTGTTGACGGTGTTGCCGGTGTCCTTTGCCCATTGCTTGGCGCCGGCAAGGAAGTAGGTCCAGACCGGATCGGCCGGGCCGCCATGTGAAATCCAGTAGAACGTCTTGGCCTGGGCGGCTGCCGGTAGAACCGTCAGCGCGACCAGCAGGCCGTAGAGCACAAGTCTTAGTCTCGTCAGCATTTGATTTCCTCCCGGTTGAAGATGATCCGTCCCTTGTTCCGGCTTCAGCCGGATTGCGTCTTTTGCCAGCGCCGCTCGGATGCCCAAGAGCATTCCCTTTTTCGGCGGATGGCAAGCCTCCATCTGCAGATGTAGTTGGCGGCTGACCGGGCGCCATCAACGGCCCCATCAGATTGCATCAGTTGGGGTGATTTTTCCGGGCAGCGGGATGATTGGCGTCGAGGCTCAGCCGAGCAACCGTCCTGACCGTCCGGCAGGCCGGTTGCGCCACAGCTAGATGAGACCGGCCTTGGCGAGGTCGCGCATCAGATGGCTGGCGCCGTAGGTCCAGTGCGGGCAATCGGGCGACAGCCGCACCCGGTTGACCAGCGCGCCGAATTTTTCCGACGAGATGGTGACGATGTCGCCGACCTTGTGGGTAAAGCCCTTGCCCTTTTCGCCGCGATCCTTCGAGGGCACGAACATGGTGCCGAGATAAAGCGCCAGCCCATCCGGATATTGGTGATGCGGACCCATGGCAGCGGCGACCAGTTCTTCGGGCGAGCGGCTGATCTCGGCCATCGAGCTTGCGCCCTCCAGCGAGAACCCATCCTCGCCCTCGACCTTCAGGCGCACGACGGCGCGCTTCACGTCGTCGATCGAGAATGCGTCGTCGAACAGGCGGATGAAAGGACCGAGGGAAGCCGACGCATTGTTGTCCTTGGCCTTGCCGAGCAGCAGCGCCGAACGCCCCTCGACGTCACGCAGATTGACATCGTTGCCGATGGTGGCGCCGACGATCCTGCCGCTGCTGGCGGCGATCATGGCGATCTCCGGCTCCGGATTGTTCCAGGTCGACACCGGGTGAAGGCCCACATCGGCGCCGAAGCCGACCGAAGCCATCGGCTGGCACTTGGTGAAGATTTCCGCATCCGGGCCGATGCCCACTTCCAGATATTGCGACCAGGCGCCGCGCGAAATCAGCTTGGCCTTGATCTCCATCGCTTCGGGCGAACCGGGCTTGAGCTTCGAAAGGTCATGGCCGATCAGCCCGGCAATGTCGGCGCGGATGGCGTCGGCCTTTTCCGCCGAGCCGCGCGCCTGCTCCTCGATCACCCGTTCGAGCAGGCTGACGACAAAAGTCACGCCCGATGCCTTGATGGCCTGCAGGTCGACCGGGGACAGGAGGTATGGCTTTGCCGGATCACGCGTGGCCTCGAAACTGTTGGCCGCGATGTCGTCGAGGGAGCCGATCGGCTTGCCCTCGGCCGAGCGCACATGCCTTGCCGGATCGGCCATCTCGCAGACGTCGCGCACGGTCGGCGCCGCGCTCGACGTGATGTCGAAGACGATGCCGTCACGCACCGTGATCACCAGGGGATACAAGGCATCGCTGCTCCTGGCGCGGCCGACAAAAAGGCCCTCGGTCGGCAGATGCGTCGGGTTCGTCATGCGTGCGGTCCTCTGATCATCGAATGCGGGCTTGCCGGGTCGGCGCGGCACTTTCCCCGGATTCCGCCCAAAGGTCTATCCCATTCGACGGCGATTCAGACCGCCGTCTCGTCCATGAAATTCCGGCTTTCCGACAAGCGGGTCTGCGGCGGTCATTATCAAAACCCGACTGGTTCATTTCAAGAGTGTGAAACCTCCGGGTGTTTCATGTGGCCCGTTCAAACCTTGTCGAAACGGTTTCAGCAGATGCCAGTCACAACCCACCCGCGGGATTTCGCTTGACAGTTTCACGAATATGAAAAACTCTTCGGTAATTTCAAGATTTGGGTGAGCCGGTCGATGTCGACCCTAGTTGCGGCACAGGTGTCCGAGGCCCGGTCTTCGTCGGGCTTCCGGTTCGCCATGCTGCTGCCGGGCGCGCTGGTCACTTTCCTGCTGATCCTGTTTGCGCTTGGCCTCGTGCTTTTCCTTGCCTTCCGCGGCAATGACGGTTCGCTGCTGGGCAGCGGCTTCGGCCTGGCGAATTTCGCCACGGTGGTTTCGGATCCGCTCTACTGGACGGTGACGCTGCGCTCGTTGGTCATCGCCGGGCTGGTGACCCTGGCCACGGTCGTCACCGCCTATCCCGTCGCCTACTACCTTGCGTTCTACGCCGGGCGGCGGCGTGGCCTGCTCCTGTTCCTGGTGACACTGCCGTTCTGGACCAGCTACCTGCTGCGCGTCTTCGCCTGGAAGATCGTGCTCGCCTATAACGGCGTCCTGAACTCGGCGCTGATCGAAAGCGGTATCTGGTCACAGCCGACCTTGGCGTTTCTCAATACGCCAGCGGCTGTGGTCGTCACGCTGGCCCACGCTTATGCGCCGTTCGCCATCCTGCCGATCTATGTGGCGCTGGAGACCATTCCGAAATCGCTGATCGAGGCCGCTTCAGACCTTGGCGCGCGGCCGTTCACGTCCTTTCGCCGGGTCGTGCTGCCGAACTCGATGCCGGGCGTCCTGGCCGCGGCCCTGGTCGTCTTCGTGCCGACGGTCGGCGACTATGTCACCCCGGCGATGGTCGGCGGACCGGCCAGCACCATGATCGGCACACTGATCCAGTCGCAGTTCGGCAAGGCCAACGACTGGCCGTTCGGCGCGGCCCTTTCGGTCTGCGTCATGCTGGTCATCCTGGTCGTGGTGCTGGTCGCACGCGGCGCCGACCGCAGGTTTGGCAGCCGCACATGAGAGTGGAACGCCTCGGCACGCAACGAAATGGCCGCTGGCTAGGCCTCTATGTGCTCGCCTACCTCGTGTTTCTCTATCTCCCGGTTCTGCTGATTCCGCTGTTTTCCTTCAATGATTCCATCCAGGCGGCGTTTCCGCTGCAGGGCTTCACGCTGCAGTGGTACGCGACCCTCTATGGCAATTCCGCTCTGTCGGGCGCGCTCCTGAACAGTCTCGTCATCGGCGCCATCGCGGCCTCCGGCGCCACGCTGTGCGGCATTACCGTGTCCTATATGGACCTCTACGGCCGCTCGCCATTGGCCGCCACCATCAGCGCCATCGCACGGCTGCCGATCCTCATTCCAGGCGTCATCGTCGGCATATCGCTGTTGATCCTGATCAACCTCGTTGGCGTTGGACCGTCGCGTGTCGCCATCGTGCTCGGCCATATACTGGTGGCGCTGCCAACCACCGTGGTCGTCATGCGCAGCCGCTTCGCCGCCATCCCCAGGACGGTTCGCGAGGCGGCGCTCGACCTTGGCGCCTCCGACTGGACGACGTTCCGGCGCGTCATGCTGCCGCTCAGCCTGCCCGCCGTGCTGTCGGCCTTCATGCTCGCCTTCCTGATCTCCTTCGACGAATTCATCGTCGTCTTCTTCCTTGCCGGCACCGAGCCGACCCTGCCGCTCTACATCTGGAGCCAACTGCGCTTTCCCCGCTCGCTGCCCACCGTCATGGCGCTGGGGACGATGATCCTGGCCGTGTCCTTCATCATCGCCGGCACAGCCGAGATCCTGCGCCATCGCGGGCTTGGCGCGGTGCGCCGGATATCCGCCAATTCAGCCTGATCACAACAACGCCAACCACAACAAAGAAGAGGAGAACGAAAATGGCATTCCACCTGAAATCGATAGCCGGACACAAGGCCCGGGCCGGCCTTGCCGCACTGGCGCTCGCACTGTCGTCGACCGTGGCGTTGGCCGCCGAGAAGCTGCAATACTTCACCTGGTCAGGGTACGAGCTGCCCGATTTCAACAAGAGCTTCCTCGCCGCGCATCCCGATGGCTTCGAGGCCTCCATCTTCGGTGACGATGACGATGCCTTCACCAAGGTCAAGGCAGGCTTCCGCCCCGACATAGCGCATCCCTGCTACGACAAGGTGGCGCGCTGGAACAAGGAAGGCCTGCTGCAGCCGATCGACACCAAGCGCATCAAGAACTGGGATTCGGTCTTCCCCGTGTTCAAGAACCTGCCCGATTTGCAGGCGGGCGACGGCAAGGTCTGGATGGTGCCGTGGGACTGGGGCAACACCTCGATCCTCTACCGCACCGATCTGGTGAAGAACCCCGAAGCGAGCTGGAAACTTCTGTGGGACAAGCAGTATGCCGGCCGCATGGCGACCATCGACGCCGTCCACGACACGCCCATCGTCGCGGCACTGCTTGCCGGCGTGAACCCCTTCGACATGACTGCGGACCAAATGGACAAGGTCGCCGAGAAGCTGCGCGAACAGCGCCCGCTGCTGTCGAGCTACACCACCGATATGACTTCGGTCGAGCAGGCGCTGGCCAGTGGCCAGCTGGTCGCCGCCATGACCTGGAACGCATCGGCCACTTCGCTGAAGAAGCAGGGCGTGCCGGTCGAGTTCATGAGGCCGAAGGAAGGGATGCTGACCTGGGCCTGCGGTTTCGTCATGCTCAAGGACGCCAAGAACGTCGATCTCGCCTATGACTTCATCAACAGCCGGCTGGACGCCGAGTCGGGCAAATTCCTGATCCAGTCCTATGGCTATGGCAGCTCGCTCTCGACTGCCTTCGCCGGTGTGCCGAAGGACGAATTGGAAAAGCTCCAGCTGCCGTCCGACCCTGAAGTAATGCTGAAGAGCACGATCTTCACCGGCCCGATGAAGCAGAATGACGATGTCGCCAAGATGTTCGAGAAGGTGAAGGCCGGCGGGTGACGCTGGCCAGCCTTGTTGGAGGCGATTGGATTACTGAAGCTTGCGCCGCCCCTCATCCGCCTGCCCCTTCTCCCCGTAATAGAGACGGGGAGAAGGGGACTGGCCGCAACGTCGGCGACCCCCTCTCCCCGTTTTTTCACGGGGAGAGGGTAAGGGTGAGGGGCAGCGCAAACGTGCGAACGACAATGCTGCGTTGCTCGATAAGGATGCGGCAAACGAGGACCGATGCATGGACATGCTGGACGAACAGGCCGAGAAACCCAAGGACGATGCCGACGTTCGCGTCGGTCGGCGGGTGCGGGCCCTGCGGCTCGAGCGCCGCCTTTCGCTGGCGGAGCTTGCCGCCAGGGCGGGCGTGTCGATCGGCGCGCTCAGCCAGATCGAGCGCGGCATGTCTTCGCTGCGCGTCAAGGTGATCTGGCCGCTCGCCGCGGCTCTGGACATCGAGCCGTCGGCGCTGATCGCCGACGGCGACGATGCCGCCAACGATCTCTACTGCGTGCGTGCCAACTGCCGCCGCGCCATCCCGGTGAAGTCGGAGGGCATCGCCAAGGCGCTGCTGTCGCCGCCGGGCGCGACGCTGACCGGCATGCTGGTAACGGTGGAAGCCGGCGGCGGCACCGCGGAAGCCTATGCGCATGTAGGCCATGAGTTTGGCTACGTATTGGCCGGCGAGGTCGAACTGGTGGTGGATTCGACAAAATACGTGCTGAAGACCGGCGACAGTTTTGCCTTCAAGAGCACGCTGTTGCACGCTTTCCGCAATCCTGGCGGCGAGGAATGCCGGATCCTCTGGGTCAACACCACGAAACCGTCCGAGGTTCGCGATGGCGCCTGATCCGCTCGTCCGCCTGCAGGCGGTATCGAAGATTTTTCCCGGCGGTATCGTCGGGCTCGACGCCGTCGATCTCGACATCATCAGCGGCGAGTTCATCACCCTGCTCGGACCATCGGGCTGCGGCAAGACCACCAGCCTGCGCGTCATTGCGGGCTTCGAAAGCCCGTCGAGCGGCGCGGTGCTGCTCGACGGCCGCGACATCACCGAGCTTCGACCTTACGACCGGCCGGTCAATACCGTGTTCCAGGACTACGCGCTGTTCCCGCACATGAACGTCGCCGAAAATGTCGGCTTCGGTCTGTCGCTGCGCAAATTGTCCGGAGCCGAACAGGCAAAACGCGTCGGTGAAGCCCTCGACATGGTCGGCCTCGCCGACAAGCTTCGTGCCCGCGTTTCCGAACTCTCCGGCGGCCAACGCCAGCGCGTCGCGCTCGCCCGCGCCATCGTCTGCGAACCGCGCGTGCTCTTGCTCGACGAACCGCTGTCGGCGCTTGACGCGCATCTGCGCGAACAGATGCAGGTCGAGTTGAAGCGGCTGCAGTCGCGGCTTGGCACCACCTTCGTCATGGTCACCCATGACCAGACCGAAGCGCTGTCGATCTCCGACCGCATCGTCGTCATGAACAAGGGCCGCATCGAACAGATCGCGCCACCGGCGGTACTGTACGACCGGCCCGCCACGACGTTCGTGGCGAGCTTCATCGGCACCATGAATCTCCTGCAGTCGCATTTCGTCGGCCGCGAGGGCGATCGCCTGCGTTTCGCCGCCGGCGCCCTGGCGGTGGAGGCAACTTCTGAAACTGGGAAGTCACCCGGGCAAGGCGAAGTGCGGACCATCGGCGTGCGCCCGGAGGACTTGCTGGCAACGACCGAGGCCGCGCCGGGCACGGCGCCGGCGCGCGTCAACAGCGTCGTCTTTCATGGCCGCACGCTGCGGCTGCATGCCGAACTCGACCAAGGCGCACCTATTGTCATCGATGCGCCGCGCCAGGCTGAGGGTTTCCAGTTCAGCGTCGGCGACGTGGCGCATATCAGCCTGCGCCGTGGCGCCAACTGCCCTATGCTGCCCAGCTGACCTGCTCCATCGGCGGCTACGGCAGTCGGGCAACGGCCGCGAATACGCCGACTGGGGTCCATGACTTTCTCGAGGTCAAGGGCATCGGATGCGGGGTGGGCTTCGAAGCAATCCACGCTTGACTCAAAGAGATGTACCTGTTTTGTTCTAACGCCGGAGCAAAACGGGAGCGTTCCTTGGCGAGCGTACGCGTATGTACCAAGGCGAGTTCGATTTCGGAATTCCAGAGCCGCCATGGCGGCCTAAGCGGCCGGAGCGCGTCTTCTACGGCTTGTTTCTGCAGCAGAAGGACTATTCGCGGTTTGCGGATTGTCAAAGCCAGCTGTGCGGCCAATGTGAGATAACCGCCTCACGTCTGCTGTATCACCGGTTTCACGTCAGCCTGCAACATGTCGGTGATTACAAAAGGCTGCCAGAGAAAATCATCTTCGCAGCGGCCCGATCGGGGCGACGCATCGCGATGTCTGAGTTTGATGTCACCTTTCGCCAATTCAGGAGCTTTCCCGGTCGCCCGGCGACGAGGAGCCGCCCGGCCAAGCATCCTTTCGTGCTTCTCGCCGATGACGGACCGGTTTGCGAATTGAGCAGGAAGCTCGGTGCTGAAATGTCGCGCGAAGGACTCAAAGCTTCAGACGGTTTCGTTCCACATTTGACGCTGGCCTATGACCAGAAACTTATTCCGCAACAGCCTATCGGCCCAATCAGCTTTGTCGCCCGGGAGTTCGTTCTTGTGCACAGCTTGCGCGGACTGAAGAAGTACGTTTTCCCGGACTGTTGGCCGCTCAGTGCGATGTGATGCGCCGATCGCTCGCCCTCAAACCGTCGTCACAGAGCCCCGCTATGTCTATCGTCCTGACAAAGCTTGTCAGCTGTCGTGCGGGCAAAGCTGGCGGACTGGCGAGCGCTTCCCTACTTCGAGTGCGTCGGAACAGGAGGAAGACAAATGACCGTCGCGGAAATTGCCAAGGATTTCACCGAACTGCTCAGGCGGGGCGACAACGAAAGTGCCGCTCAGAAGTACAATGCCGACGAAATCGTGAGCTATGAAGCCATGGAGGGCCCTCTGGCCGTCTGCAACGGCAAGGAAGCCGTGAAACAGAAGGGCCAGTGGTGGCAAGAGAACAACGAAGTGCACGGCGGCTCCGTCGAAGGCCCGTATGTCAACGGCGACCAGTTCGCGGTGCGCTTCACGTTTGACATAACGCCCAAGGCTACGGGCGAGCGCGTCACCATGGATGAGGTTGGCCTGTACACAGTCAAGAACGGCAAGATTACCGAAGAGCGCTTCTACTATTGAGGCAATGCCGCCGGCTTTCCGGAGTCTGCTTTCTTCGCTGCAGGCGAAAAACGAGCATGGCGGCCGGGGCAATGCCCTGGCCGTTCATGCGAGGTTCAAATCATCTTCACATGGGATGCGGGGCGCTGGCAAAGCGGGAAGGGCGGTTTTAGGGTGCGGGACGGATTCGACAATCAGCCAGGGAAGCGCGCTTTTGACGATCACCATGTATGGCATCACCAACTGTGACACGATCAAGAAGGCGCGCGTCTGGCTGGAGAGCCATGACGTGCCTTATCGTTTCCATGATTATCGGGCCGACGGGATCGAAGCGGGCAGGCTGAATGGCTGGGTCGGCAAGGTCGGCTGGGAAAAGCTCCTCAACAAGGGCAGCACCACGTTCCGCGAACTGCCGGAGACAGACAAGCAATCGCTCGACGAAAAGCAGGCCAAGGCGCTGATGCTGGCCAGACCGACGATGATCAAGCGCCCGGTGCTGGAAATTGGTGACAGTGTTCTCGTGGGGTTCAAGCCGGATGTCTATGAGCAGGCGGTTGGTGCAAAGTAGATAGGCGGCGATCCTTCGCGCCCCCCTCTGTCCTGCCGGACATCTCCCCCACAAGGAGGGAGATTGGCAGCTCCGCTGTCCGACCTTCGTCTTCAACGTTGAAAATTGGCGAAAGCCGTCGCGACATCGATCTCCCCCCTTGTGGGGGAGATGTCCGGCAGGACAGAGGGGGCGCTGTCCCGCCAGCTTTCGAAAAAAACCGCTTCAATCCCCGCGCAAGTACCCCGCCAGCGCCACTGCATTGTTGTGCGCCTCGTCATGCGCTCCGTAGAGCAACGTCACCCGGCCTTTATCAAGCAGAGTGCGCAGCACCGTCACCGCATCGTCATTGCTATCCAGCTCGGCTCGATACCGCCGCTGAAACTCTTCCCAACGCGCCGGCTCATGGCCGAACCATGTGCGCAACTCGTCGCTCGGTGCGATGTCCTTCAGCCATAGCGTCAGCGCGGCGTCCTGCTTGCTGACACCACGCGGCCAGATGCGGTCGACCAGGACGCGTTGGCCATCGCCGGGTTCCGGCGTTTCATAGACGCGCTTTAGCTTGATATCGAAGGCCATCACCCCTCTGCGGCTCGCTCAGGCCCACTCACCTTTGCGCATCACCGGCACGCGGCTGCCATCCTTGTTGACGCCGTCGATGTCGATCTTGTCCGAACCGATCATCCAGTCGATGTGGATGAAGCTCTTGTTGCCGCCGCGCGCCGCGATCTCGTCCTGGCTGAGCGAGGCGCCATTGACGAAGCATTTCGAATAGCACTGACCGAGCGCGATGTGGCAGGCGGCGTTCTCGTCGAACAGCGTGTTGAAGAACAGCAGGCCGCTGGCCGAGATTGGGGAGGAATGCGGCACCAGTGCCACTTCGCCGAGGCGGCGTGCGCCTTCGTCGGTGTCGAGCACTTTCTTCAAGACATCCTCGCCCTTCGACGCCTTGGCCTCGACGATCCTGCCTTCTTTGAAACGCACCGAGATCTCGTCGATCAGCGTGCCCTGGTAGGACAGCGGCTTCGTGGAGGAAACATGGCCTTCGACGCACCTTGCATGCGGCGTGGTGAAGACTTCCTCGGTCGGGATGTTGGGGTTGCAGGTGATGCCGTTCTTGGCCGTCGAGGCGCCGCCTATCCATTCATGGCCGTCCGCCAGCCCGACCGTCAGGTCGGTGCCCGGGCCGGTGAAATGCAGGGCGTGGAAGTTGTGGCCGTTGAGCCATTCTGTGCGGCCGCGCAGCGCTGCGTTGTGCGCCTTCCAGTTGCCGATCGGATCCTCGACATCGACGCGCGAGGCGGCGAAGATGGCGTCGGCAAGCTTCGCCACGGCGACGTCGTCGGCGTCATCCGGGAAGACTTGCCTGGCCCAGGCCAGATCGGGATAAGCGATAATGTTCCAGTTGATATCGAAGCCGGTGATCTTTTCCAGCGCCGGCTGGTAGGCCACCGAATTGGCCTTGTTGGCGCGCGCCACCTTGGCCGGGTCCTGCGCCGACAACAGCGAGGGATCCTCGCCGCGCACGGCAAGCCGGGCCGCATTGTTGGAGAAGGCCTCCGCCATGCCCTCATACAGCCAGCCGGCGGCGCGGTCGAAGCCGGCGTCGGCGCCGAAGCGGTAGCGCGCCAGCGTTATCTCGTCATCGTTGAAGATCGGCGTCACCAATCCGGCGCCGGCCTTGTAGGCATGCTCGACGATGCGCCTGGTCAGCGGCAGCGCCGCGATCGACGAGGTCAGCACCAGATCCTGTCCGGGCTGCAATTGCAGGCCTACCTTGATGGCGACTTCCGCCAGCCTGTCGAGCTTTACCGGATCGATCGTTGCGGAAACGCCGCGCGAGTGTGTGGTCATGATCCTGCCTGTCGTAGTGGGATGTCTCGTTCAACATAGACCGGTGCCACGCCGCTTTCCACCGCGTTCGTGCCAGCAGGTCCTGCAGTCGCCGATCCGAACTGCGCCATCGTCGCCTCGATCTCTTCCTTGATCCAGACCTTGAAGTCCCGGACCTTGCGGCTTTCGGTCTTGGCTGACGAGGTGACCAGCCAATAGCCGAGCCCGCTCTGGGCGCGGACCCCGAACGGCGCCACCAGCCGCCCGTCGGCCAGTGCATCGGCCGTCAGCAACTGCCAGCCCAGCATCACGCCGTGGCCGGCGATCGCCGATTCCAGACACAGCATCGGATCGGTGAAGCGCGCGCCTTTCTGGAAGGTGACGGGCGGAACGCCGGCGGCGGCGAACCAGCTTTCCCAGTTGATCATCGCCCGTTCGTCGGTGATGGCGCAGGTCAGCGCCAAATCTTCGATCGATTGCAATTTGGCAGCGATCGATGGCGCGCAGACCGGGAAGACCTCCTGCGCCAAAAGCAGTTCCGTTCGCCCGCCCGGCCATTTGCCGTCGCCAAGTCGGATGGCAACGTCGATGTCCGAGTGATCGAGATCGGTGAGCCGCACCGAGGCGTCGATGCGCAGCAGCACGTCGGGATGCCGGGCGAAGTGGCGCGACAGCCGCGGCAGCAGCCATTTCGAGGCGAAGGCCGGTGCCACCGAAACCACCAGCGTGCATTGGGTCGCTTCGTCCGCCATCGCCACCGCGTAGGCAAGCTCGCGAAACGCCGCGCCGAGGCGGGTGGCGAACATGGCGCCGAATTCGGTCAGGACCAGACCGCTCGCCGTACGCTCGAACAGCGCCTGGCCGAGTTGCTTTTCGGTGCGGCTTATCTGCTGGCTGACGGCACTGCCGGAAACGTTGAGCTCGCCGGCGGCCGCCGCCAGCGATCCGAGACGGGCGACGGTTTCGACGGCGCGAAGGCCATTGAGATGGACGCGGTTGAGCATGGCCATTTGAGTTTTTCTAAACCGATCCGACCGGAATCTCAATTGAAAGAGAGACCGAAACGACAGACCTTGTTGAGGGGAGACAGACCCGCGGAGCCGGAAATGCTGAGGATGCTGTCGTCGCTGAAGGTGATGTTCGCCGCGAATGCGTCGCATGAGCCACTCTGCGACGGCGATACGCAGAGGTGGGTGACCGATCCGCTGTCGCATCCGGTGCTGAACGCCATGTCGCAGCGTGAACTCGCTGACGTGCCGTTCAGGGTGACGGCGCGGCGGACCGTGCATGAGACCGCTTCATTTCACGTCGATTTCGGTGGACGCTGCTGAGCGGATGCCACGCGTTCGGGATCAAGCAAAAGTCGAGCGCAGCATGGCGCGCTGAGGCCCCGCTGGCCCAATGAAAGGCGGATTGTTTCGGCGGTCGCTGCATTTATTGTGCGCTGCAATGAAATCGGCCAACTCCACAGCGCTGCGCTTCGCCTTCGCCGGCATGATTGCCATGGCCGTCGCCATGGGCATCGGCCGTTTCGTTTACACGCCGATCCTGCCCGGCATGATGGAAGAACTGCATCTGTCGCCGGCCAATGCCGGGTGGATCGCTTCCGCCAATTACCTCGGCTACCTTGTCGGCGCGCTTGCCGCGGCTGGCGGCTGGGCGCATGGGCGCGAGCGTTTGCTGATGCTGACAGGTCTTGGCGCCAGCACCGTGCTTGCCGCGTTGATGGGGCTGACCGACACAATGGTCGCCTTTCTCGTCATCCGTTTTCTGGCGGGTCTCGCCAGCGCCTTTGTCATGGTGTTCATGGCCAGCATCGTTTTCAGCCATATTGCCGCCGCCAGTCGTGGCGACCTGCAGGCCTGGCATTTTGGCGGCGTCGGCCTTGGTATCGCGATATCGGCGGCGATGATGGCGGTGCTGGTCACTGGGCATGCCGGCTGGGCGGCCGGCTGGCTATGGTCGGCGGCCATTTCGGCATGCGGTTTCGTGGTCGTCGCGCTCCTGGCAAACGAGGGCCCGCTCGCCAATGGCGAAACGAGCCGCGAGCCGGCACTGCCGAAAGACCGGTCGCTGATGAAGGTCATCGTCGCCTACGGCCTGTTTGGGTTTGGCTATGTGGTGACCGCGACATTCCTGGTCGCCATCGTCCGGCAAGGTGGCGGCAGCCGCGTTTTCGAGGCCATGGTATGGATGGTCGCCGGCCTCGCCGGCTTTCCCTCGACCTGGCTCTGGCAGAAGATCGCCACGCGGATCGGGCTCTATGGCGCCTATGCGCTGGCGTGCTTCATCGAGGTGATTGGCGTCACCGCCAGCGTGGCGCTTGGCGGATATTCGGGGCCACTGCTTGGCGGCCTGCTGCTCGGCGGCACCTTCATTACCATCACCGCGCTCGGCCTGCAGGCAGCGCGGCAGCAGGCGCCAAGGGCGCCCCGGCGCATCTTTGCCTTGATGACGGCGTCGTTCGGCCTTGGCCAGATCATCGGCCCCATCGCCGCCGGGTTTCTGGCCCAGATGTCAGGCGATTTCTTTCTCGCTTCGATCGTCGCCGCGGCCATGCTGATCGTTTCCGGCGTCATCACCTGGTCGGCCGCGCCAAAATCGGGTAGTGTCTCAGTTTGAATTTCCAAGCAGGTACTCAAACTCCCATTCGCCTAAGCGGGAAAGCTGGAAGGCGATATCGTTCCACGTCTCGCCCTCAACCGCACAACGTTCGCTCAGGAAACTCTCCAGCTCTACATGATCGAACCTAGGCATGAAGATTACGCCGCCGCCTGAAAAGACCTTTTCTGTCTGGGACCGCAGAAACCTATTTGTCGAGCAAACCGTTGCCGTGAACGCGTCTGACCCTTCCTTGCCTGCTTCGCCAGCGTAGAAGTCTATTTCAACCAAGAAGTCAGCGGGATCGTCTGGAAGCCAAGTGGCCGGGTCTTCCCCCAATATGGCGGAGTTTGTAAAACGGTAGCCTCTGTACTCGGCCTTCATGAGACAGGCACCTTGAGTTTCTTGTACGGTCCGCGCTTGCCCGGTTTCGGCGCGACGGCGTCCATCATTCCGCAGAGATCGTCCATCGACCACAACGTTGCCGACACGCCAGCGGCCATTGCCGGCGACATTTTCAGCGTCTTGTGAACGCGGATGAAGTTGTACCACGTGTACAGCGCGACCATATGGACGTGGTTATCGAACTTCTTCGAAAACGCGTTGGTCAAGCGAGTGAAGCGGCGCATCTGCATCCGCATGGTGAGGTTCTGGCGCTCGACGTGCGACGTGCTGACGTGCGCCAGGTCGGGCTGGCCTTCGATGCGGGTCTTCTTCGCGCCAGTGCATACGGCGGGGCTGTAGCGGCGTTCCTGTGGCACCGCCTTGCCTTCCGGCTCGCCATACAATTCAGCTACCGTTGACTGGCGGCAAGGACAACAAAAACCCTACTTAGACCAACGCTTCGCAGCCGCCTTCTTGGCGATCTCTGCGCGCCGCTCTGGCGTCATGTTCTCAGCGCGCTTCTTTCCGCCCCTCGCGCCGAGCGCCTTGGCGGCAGGGTCTTTGCCGTCTTCAACGATTTCGTCGGCTTCCTCGCCTGTTGCAATGCGCATGACGCGGACGGCGTTGCCGATCACGTCGGCGGGCCGCTTCTGGCCTTTAGGTCCGGTTGGCATTCTCTAGTTCTCCGCGTGGCTAAAGACGACAGCGCCGTTGTCCTTGCGAACTTCAACGCATACGACGCCATCGTCACCCCTTCGGGTCTGGAACATGGCGATTGCATGATCTTTGGCCGTCTTCTCAGCGTCAAAGGTCACCTTGTCGATGACGCCCCGTCTTCCATACCAGATGACAGTGTAGGCCACTGAAGCTCCCATGCTTTCCGCTAAGCATATGGGGCTTACCGCTTTAATGCCAAACCTAAAAGCGGTATCGCGGGATTTCAAACTGAGACACTACCCAAAATCGCCATGATTTGTGGTCTTGCTCTGTGCCGGGTATCGGGCAGGCATTTTCTTTCCCCCTAATGTGTGACTTTATGCCCGCCGTCATCAGCTGATTTGCGCATCGATCGAGGAATTCGCCCCAGTGTTCGTATCCTTCTTCCCGCAGCCGAAGCTCTTCTTTTCTTCGGCTGCCGTCTGGAGCCTTGCGGCGATCCTGTTCTGGTTTTTTGGTGGTGAGCAACTGGGAGCTGTGTTTGGCCTGCCGCCAGCCGCTGCGGGGACACCACCAATCATCGGCATCGCCGTTCTGGTGTCGAAGCCGTTCCTCTGGTTCTATATTTATTTCGTGGCATGCGTGGCCATCTTCTACGCGTTCTGGACCTGGTACTCGCCGCATCCATGGCAGAATTGGTCGATCCTGATGACCGCGGTCATCCTGTTCTTCATCTATTTCAATGTGCAGGTCAGCGTCGCCGTCAACGCCTGGTACGGCCCTTTCTTCGACTATGTGCAAGGGCTGATGTCGGGGACGGGAAAGTCGACCAATGGCGAGTTCTACACCGGACTGGCCGACTTTTCGTGGCTTGCGCTGGTGGGCATGAACGTGCAGGTCGTCAATGCCTTCATCGTCAGCCACTGGATCTTCCGCTGGCGCACGGCGATGAACAACTATTTCATCGAGAACTGGACCAGACTGCGCCATATCGAGGGCGCCTCGCAGCGCATCCAGGAAGACACGATGCGGTTCTCGCAGATCATGGAAGATCTCGGTTCCAGCTTCGTCCAGTCGATCATGACCTTGATCGCCTTCCTGCCGGTTATGATCCAGTTGCAGGCCCACATCAGCGAATTGCCGATCGTCGGCGCGATCCCGCAGCCGCTGGTCGTCGCGGCCCTTGCCTGGTGTCTGTTCGGAACGATCTCGGTGATGATTGCCGGCCTGAAGCTTCCGGGGCTGCAGTTCCGCAACCAGCGTGTCGAGGCTGCTTACCGCAAGGAGCTTGTTTACGGCGAGGATCACGCCGATCGTGCGCAACCCGCCACCACGGCCGAGCTGTTCGCCAATGTCCGACACAACTATTTCAGGCTCTATTTCCATTACATCTATTTCAACGTCGTCCGGTACACCTACTTGCAGGCCGACAACATTTTCTCTCTGCTGATCCTGGGTCCGTCGCTGGTCGCGCACAAGATAACGTTCGGCGCGCTGAACCAGATCTCGAATGCGTTCGGCAAGGTGACGGGCTCGCTGCAGTTCCTGCTCACCTCCTGGTCGACCATCGTCGAGCTGCAGTCGGTCCACAAGCGCCTGCGCGCCTTCGAGGCGACGCTGGAAGGCGCGCCGCTGCCAGACATCGACCAGCGCTATCTCGCAAGACAGGGCGCCGAGGACCCGGCTTGAAAAAGCTTGGATATTGATGCGAAGCGTTGGCGGTTCAGCCGCCAACCGAGGCCTTTTTTCGGCCTCCGCCCTGCCGCTCGACATAGTCGCGGAAGCTGATGCACTCGACATCGGACTTGACGCAGACCTCGCCTGCAAAGCGCTCCAGCGCATTCCAATAGGCGCCGTCATTCATCAGCGTGAAGTGGAAGCCGAGCTCAAACGGAATGCGCTTGCCCTGGTATTGCGCGTCGAAGGCCGCACGGAAAGCGTCATAGGTCCGGTTGGCGAACTCGTTCGCCTGGCTTGGCCGTTCGAAGCCGCCCGAGTGGCGGACATAGAGGTTGTAGTCCATGGCGATCACTGGCCGCGATTTCGGCCCTTCCGGGATCTGCGGCAGTGAAAAGCGGGTGATGCCGCCGACGGTCGGTGGCCGGGCAGGGCCCTGTGAGACGCCGCTGGCATCGAACTGGTAGCCGGCGGCGGGCAACGCTTCGTAAAGCGCCTTGCTGGTCGACAGATAGGGGGCACGGAAGCCAACCACCGCATGCCGCGCGAAGTTTTGCCAGCCTCCCGGTTCGGGCGTGATGCCGTTGATCGTGTAGGCGTTCTCGAGAATATGCTCGAACGAGGCGAACTCTTTCAGCCAGTCGGCTTTGCTCCAGTCCTTGCCATCGAAATGGCCACAGGCGTGGCTGGCGATGTCATGGCCCTCACGGGCGGCAAGGCCGATCTGTTCGAGCCGCTCGGCCACTTCCTGCCTGGAGGCGGCAAAGCCGATGTTGGATTTGCCGGCCGACTTGCCTGGTGCGGTGTATTCCTTGCGCGTCTCTGGCGACAGCAGGAAGACGCACGACAGAAAATAGGTGAAGTGCGCGCCTGTGCGTTGCGCCAGCGCCCGGCTGCGCTTCCACTGCGAGATGTCGCGGGCGCTGTCGAAGGAGATGATGACGACTTGCTTCGGTTTTGCCGGCATCGGTGGCGCGGGAGGATCGGCCAGAGCCCCGCCGACAGTGGCGAGCGAGAACGCGACAACGCGACACAAACAAGACATAGGCAAATTTACAGGCTCCGGTCGGTCAGAAAGCCGGCTATCGCCCAAATGTGGCGCGGGTGCGATTGGCCTTTTCGTCCGTTTGCCCTGGCAATAGGCGATTTTCCGGTCGAACCCCTTCCATGCCGACAAAATTTCGCTAAAACGCGGGCTCATGAACCGCCCCGGCCCGGGGCAGGAATGGTTTGATTGATGTCCGACGACAGTTTTATCCGTGAAGTCAACGACGAGATCCGTCGCGAACAGGCACAGGCGCTGTGGGACCGTTTCGGCCCGGCCTTGCTTGCCGTTGCGGTGCTCGTGGTGCTCGGCACCGCCGCCTTCGTCGGCTATCGCTATTGGGACGAGACACGCGCCAACCGATCCGGCGACGCCTTCTCGCAGGCCTTGAAGCTTGCGAACGACGGCAAGAACGACGAGGCACTGGCTGCGCTCGATCAGTTGGAGAAAGATGGCTACGGCGCCTATCCGCTGCTTGCCCGCATGCGCGCCGCGACCGTCAAGGCGAACAAGGGCCACGTCGATGCCGCCGTCAAGGATTTCGACGAGGTCGCGGCCGACACCGCCATCCCCCAGGGCATTCGCGACATGGCGCGGCTGAGGGCAGCACTTCTGCTTGTCGATCACGGCTCTTTCGCCGATGTCTCCAGCCGCGTCGAGGCGCTGACATCGGACACCAACACGCTGCGTCATACCGCGCGCGAGGCGCTCGGCCTTGCCGCCTGGAAGGAAGGCAAGACCCAGGATGCGTTGAAGCTATTCGACCAGATCGCCGCCGATGACGGCGCCCCGCGCAACACGCGCGAACGGGCGACCTTGATGTCCGAGCTGATCCGCGGCTCGGGCAACGCGTCGTGATTTCGGATGACGTTCAAGGTAGCCATCATCGGCCGGCCTAACGTCGGCAAATCGACTCTTTTCAATCGGCTGGTCGGAAAGAAGCTGGCGCTTGTCGACGACACGCCGGGCGTGACACGCGATCGCCGTGTCCATGCCGCCAAGCTTTATGACCTGCATTTCGACGTCATCGACACCGCCGGTTTCGAGGACGCCGGCGCCTCGACCTTGCCCGGACGCATGCGCGCGCAGACCGAGATCGCCATCCGCGAGGCCGACCTGATCTTCTTCACCATCGACGCCAAATCCGGCCTGCTGCCGGACGACAGGACCTTTGCCGAGATCGTGCGCAAATCCGGCAAGCCGGTCGTGCTGGTTGCCAACAAGGCCGAGGCGAAAGGCGCGCAGGGCGGCATGCTGGAAGCCTGGGAACTCGGCCTCGGCGAGCCGATCCCGGTCTCGGCCGAACACGGCCAGGGCATGCCCGATCTCCGTGACGCGGTGATCGCCGCGCTCGGCGAGGAGCGCGCCTTCGGCGAGGACGATGAGGATGACGAAGAGGTCGCCGCCAGCGAAGTGCTGATCGGCGAGGACATCGCCGATCCAGACGCCGAGGATGCGCCTGCCTATGACGACACCAAGCCGATGCGCATCGCCGTCGTCGGGCGTCCGAACGCCGGCAAGTCGACGCTGATCAACGCGCTGATCGGCGAGGAGCGGCTGCTGACCGGGCCGGAAGCCGGCATCACCCGCGATTCCATCTCCGTCGATTGGGACTGGCGCGGGCGGCGGATAAAACTGTTCGATACGGCAGGCATGCGCCGCAAGGCCAGGATTCACGAAAAGCTGGAAGTGATGTCGGTGCAGGATGGCTTGCGCGCCATCCGTTTCGCCGAGATCGTCATCATCGTACTGGACGCCACCATCCCTTTCGAGAAACAGGATCTGCAGATCGCCGACCTGATCATCCGCGAGGGCCGGGCGCCGGTGATCGCCTTCAACAAATGGGACTTGATCGACAAGCCCCAGGAACTGCTGGCGGAACTGCGCGAGAAGACCGAGCGGCTGCTGCCGCAGGTGCGCGGCATTCAGGCTGTGCCGGTTTCGGCCGAGACTGGACGCGGCCTCGACAAGCTGATGGATGCGGTGCTGAAGACGCACAAGGTGTGGAACAGCCGCGTCTCGACTGGCAAGCTCAACCGCTGGCTGGAAGCCATCCTGGCGCATCACCCGCCGCCCGCCGTTGCCGGGCGCCGGCTGAAGGTCAAATATGTCACCCAGGCCAAGACACGGCCGCCGGGCTTCGTGGTCCAGTGTTCGCGGCCGGATGCGATGCCGCAATCCTACGTGCGCTATCTCTCCAACAGCCTGCGCGAAGCTTTCGATATGCCCGGCGTGCCGATCCGCATGGCGCTGCGCACCTCGGACAATCCGTTCGCCGGCCGGGCCAAGAAGCGCGGCTGAACCTCGGCGCCGATCAGGCCACGGCCCGCAGGCCGGCATCGCTGGCCCTCGTGCTTTCCGGCAATGCCTGTCGCGCCGCTTCCATCAATATGTCCGCGAGCCGAGCCGCCACCGGCTCGATTTCGGCGTCCCGGCGATGCAGAAACAACGTCATTTTCGGCAGCGCCGGCAGGCCCGCGATTTCCGGCATCATCGCCTTGATGCTGGCCGGCAAGCCGATGTCGGTGACGGATCGTCAGTCCCAGCCCTGCGGCCACTGCCGCCAGATGCCGCCAAGGCTCGGGCTTGAGAAGGCCATGCGCCAGGGCAGCCCGGCGCGGCCGAGCGTTTCGGTCGCCACCGTCCGCAGAAGGCAGGGCGCCTCAAAAGCGACCAGCGGCAGGGGCTCGCCGTCTCGCAGGCCGTTCTCGATGCGTCTTGCCGGGGCCGATTCAGCGCATTTGAACATCGGCGACGTGCTGGCTGTAAGGCAGTGTGTCGCCGTTGTGCCAGGCGAGTGCGATGTCGAGGCTGCCTGACATCACCCTCTCGGCAAGTTCATGGCTGCGCGCGATCCTGGCTTCGATCTTGACCTTGGGGTGGGCTCGGGCAAAGCGGCCGAGCACGTCGGGCAGCACCGCTTCGCCGAAATCCTCCTGCAGGCCTATATCAGGCCAAAGCGGCAACGGGTGCTGCTGAGAGGGGGCGCGCCCGTTTGGACATAGGAAACCGTCGCTTCGCCCAATCGATACAGGGTCTCTCGACAGTTCGATGGAGAAGCACCGAGAACAAGAAGCTAATCATCGCCGCGGCAATCGTGGCCACGAGAGGGCCGTACTCTTTGTCGACTTCGAAATTGTCGGCCAGGTTACGAATGACGATCTGATGAATCATATAAAAGGCGAAACTGACCTCTCCGCAGAAAACGAGAGGGCGGCAAGAGAGGACACGCGCCACCATGCCGGATTGGTGGCCAAAAATATAGATCGCAATCGCGAACAACGGATACATCCCATATGCTCGATAGGCGTCGTGGGCCATGTCGGACGAATGGTCGGCGAAGAATTGTACGATAATGGCATGCACGCGCATGTAGCCCACAAGGCAAACGATCGCGCCGATCTGACAGAACGCCACCCACGCATCAGGGATGCGCCTGCGCTTGAACAGCTGGTAGGCTGCCATCCCTGAAAGGAACTCCACCATTCGCAAGGGCGGAAAGAATTGCGCGAACGATTCGTCCGTTATGTAGAGGTCCAGCCACCATTGTTCGGAAGGAAGAGGAAACACCGGCCGCGGCAAAACAACGGTAAATGCAAGCAGACCGAGGGCCGCAAGTGTCCAGCCGCTAATCAACAGCATCATAAAGCGCGGCCTCAAGCTCAGGATGAATGGCAGCGCAAGATAGAAAAATAGCTCGACTGATATCGACCATGAGACACCGTTATACGCATAGGCAGTCCCGTAGGTCGGGACCCAGGCATTCTGGAGGGTGGTCACCAAATATGCGGTAACGAGGCTCATGCGATTCCAAAGCGACGCTGCGGCGAGGAAGGCACATAGAATGTGAAGCGGCCAAAGTCGAAAAAACCTTTGGAAGATAAAGTTTCTGACGTCACGCGGGGTCTGGAATTCGCCGTCGAAACTGTACGACAAGACGAATCCCGACAGGACGAAGAAAAACGAAACGCCGAGATTGAGATTCGTGCTCAAGATCGACTGAGGCGAATCAATTCCGAATGTCGTCAGATGGTGGAAGAATATCGATAGAGCCGCGAAGGCTCGCAAAGCCGTCAAACTGTGAAGCTGCGGACGCTTGATCGCTCCCGCCAGTTCGAGACCGTTCGCAACGATAGTTCCCACGGATCGCTCCCCGCCAACTCTGCTTTGCAGAGCAGCTATCCCAAACCGGCTCCATCTGGCGGTTGGTAGTATGGATATCTGGTTAAGGCAGGCTCTGTCATAACGCTTGTCGTCGACACCCGCCGCAAAACCGCCCGACTTCGAAACCACGACCTTGAGCCGACTGAGAAAACCCGATCAATCCCGTTAACGTCCCATCAAGGTTAATGCATCATTTTGCTCTCCAGTGGGGTCAGTAGCGTTCCTGGAGAGAGTTCCGTGCATCGACGTATGTTGAAGCGGCTTGTTGCCGCCGCCGGTGAGAAACGCAGCTTCGTATCCCCGCTCATCATCGGTCTCGGCATCTGGATAGGCTTCCCGACCGTCGCCGCCTACCAGGATATGACGAGCCTGGTGTCCGGCCTTGAGGCACCGACCGCGCGCTGGAATTCCTATGTCGAAAAATCCGTTGCCGGCTCGGTTCATGCCGCCGAGATGCCGTTCGTCGATTCTGATAAAACCGCGTCGCTCTCCGGTTCCGGCGTGCGCCTTCCCGGCGTCGGCTCCGTCTCGTTCCGGGGCAAGGGCGGCAAGGTCAGCGCGACGCCAGACGAGGACCGCGTCGTGCGAGCCGACAAGAAGGGCCGCATCGTCCAGGTGTCTCCCGTTGCACCGCCGAAGAACTTCAACGCCGGGTCGATCTTCCAGCGGACCTCCTCCCTGATGCGGCCGACCATGGACAGCGGCCTGAAGATGGCGTTCGCCAAGCCGCAGATCAAAGGCAAGGAAATCCAGATCGCCTCGGAATTCCATGCGCGTGAGGACAAGAAGCCGGATCCGGGCGTGCCGGCCATGCTTGCCGCCCTGGTCAACAACTCCCATCCGGATGTGCTGGCGACCGCCTATGCGCAATCCGCGCCGGACTACGCCAAGGCCTCGCCCTTCGAAGCCCTGCTTCAGGACGAACAGCCCAACAGCGGCCGCTTCATTCCGCCGATGGCCAAGGGTGACCATTGGTGGATCCAGAACCCGCTTCCAGCCAGCGTCTTCTCCAAGCCCGAGCAGAAATGCCTGGCCAATGGCATCTATTTCGAGGCGCGCGGCGAATCCGTGCGCGGTCAGGCCGCTGTCGCCCAGGTCATCCTCAACCGCGTCCGCAACCCCGCCTATCCCAATTCGATCTGCGGCGTCGTCTACCAGAACGACAGCTGGTTCAACCGTTGCCAGTTTTCCTTCGCCTGCGACGGCAGGAAGAAGCGCATCGACAATCCTGTCGCCTACAAGACCGCGCAGGACATCGCCATGGCCGTCACCGCCGGCAAGATCTTCATCCCGGAGGTCGGATCATCGACGCATTACTACGCCCAGTACGTCCATCCGGGCTGGGCGCACACGATGCAGAAGATGACCAAGATCGGCCTGCATATCTTCTATCGCACCTATGGCGGCGGCTGGAGCTGAGGCCCCGGCAGTCGCCGATCTTTTCATGCGCTTGTGCAGCTGATTGGGGAGCCGTTGCAGGGGGGATTCGTGCAACGCATCCCCATTCTCGTGGCGGGCACGATGTCGCACCTCTCTAATAGATTGATTTTGTTGCCTAAAATACATGACAATGAACTTCCGCCCGTGGCTTGACGGGCGCAAACCCTCTAACTATGTTGCCGGCGACTTAGAAGCGGACGGACGGTGACGGTCTGACCGGGCAGGGGGGGTACGATGGCCGATAAAAGCGGGCCAGACGGATCCGGAGAAACCGGCCGCGGCAAGCAGCATGAAGCCGGCATCCGCGATGACGATCTTGAGCGACGTCGGCGTGAACTTGAAGCATCGCTTGCGACAAGGCTGCCGAACCGGCGCGAGGGGAAAGACGACGCGAAAGCGGGCAGTGCGGCCGGTTATGGCCAGGCGGTCAAACTCTCCAGTGAATTTATCGCTGGCGTGGTGGTGGGCGCCGGCATCGGCTGGATCATCGACCGTATGGCGGGGACATCGCCGTGGGGTCTGATCGTTTTCCTGCTGCTGGGTTTTGGCGCCGGCGTGCTCAATGTCATGCGTTCAGCGGGCGTTGTGGCGGAATTCGGACAGGGCGACAAATCGCGCTCTGACCGGGACGACAGCAAATAGCCGCTCTCGCGGCAATGGTAATTTGGCCGCACGCGGCATTGACGGGGTTAGAACGTGGCAGCTGACAAGGTCGATCCGATCCACCAGTTCCATATCATCAAGCTGATTCCGATTAATATCGGCGGCTACGACCTGTCCTTCACCAATTCGGCGCTGTTCATGGTCGCGACCGTGTTCGTGGCGGCGGCGTTCTTGTTCCTGACGACGTCGAGCAGGAGCCTGGTCCCCGGCCGACTGCAGTCGGTCTCCGAAATGGCCTATGAATTCGTCGGCAACATGTTGCGCGATGCCGCCGGCACGCAGGGCATGAAGTTCTTCCCGTTCGTATTCTCGCTGTTCATGTTCGTGCTGGTCGCCAATCTGCTCGGCCTGTTCCCCTATTTCTTCACCGTTACCAGCCATATCATCGTGACCTTCGGCCTGGCCATCCTGGTGATTGGCACCGTCATCGTCTACGGCTTCATGAAGCATGGCCTTGGCTTCCTGAAGCTGTTCGTGCCGAAGGGCGTGCCCCTCGTGATGATGGTGCTTGTTGTTCCGATCGAGGTGATTTCCTTCGTATCGCGCCCGGTCAGCCTCTCGGTTCGTCTGTTCGCGAACATGCTGGCCGGTCACATCACGCTGAAAGTGTTTTCGGGATTTGTCGTCAGCCTGAGCGCGCTGGGTGCGCTCGGCGTTGCGGGTTCGATCTTGCCGCTGGCCATGGCGGTGGCGTTGACGGCGCTGGAACTGCTCGTGGCGCTCTTGCAGGCCTATGTCTTTGCGGTGCTGACCTGCATGTATCTGAACGACGCCCTGCATCCTTCGCACTAATTCGAGTTTCCGGCATGGCTGCCGGATGGAATCGCAACGGAATTTAGATCCAAAGGAGTTGAACAAATGGACGTGGAAGCAGCAAAGTACATCGGCGCCGGCATCGCTTGCTTGGGCATGGGTGGCGCGGGTATTGGCCTGGGCAACATCTTCGGCAGCTATCTCTCGGGCGCGCTGCGCAATCCGTCGGCAGCCGATGGCCAGTTCGGCCGTCTGATCTTCGGTTTTGCCGTGACCGAAGCTCTGGGCATTTTCTCCCTTCTCATCGCGCTTCTGGCCCTGTTCAAGTAAGCCTTGCGCCCATCTGGCCCGACGCCACGGCGTTCGGGGCTTGAATTTCGGGGATAGTCCATGTTCGTGACATCTGCCTTTGCGCAAGAGTCCGCGCCTGCCACCACGGAAGGCGACACGCATTCCGGTACCGGCGTGCCTGCGGAAGCACACGGCGCGTTCCCGCCATTCGATCCTGCGACGTTCCCGTCGCAGCTTCTGTGGCTGGCGATCACGTTCGGGCTGTTCTACCTCTTCCTGAAGAGGGTGGTGATGCCGCGTGTTGGCGGCATCATCGACGTCCGCAACGACCGCATCAGTCAGGATCTCGACCATGCGGCCAGGTTGAAGGGCGAGGCCGACGCTGCCGTCGCTGCTTACGAGCAGGAACTGGCGGAAGCCAAGAAGAACGCCAACTCGATCGGTCAGCAGGCCAATGATGCGGCCAAGGCGGAAGCCGAGACCGCTCGCAAGAAGATCGAGGCCGCCCTCGATGAGAAGCTTGGCGAGGCCGAGGCGCGTATTTCTTCCATCAAGGCCAACGCCATGAAGGAAGTCGGCACCATTGCCGAGGACACCGCTTCGGCAATTGTCGAGGCACTTGTCGGCGGCAAGGCCAGCAAGGCCGAGATCGCGGCCGCGGTCAAATCCGTGGCCCGGTGAGGAGCGCATCATGGACGCTACATCTCTCGCAACGCTTTGGGCCACGATCGCCCTCGTCATTTTCGTGGCCATTGCCATCTACATCAAGGTGCCCGGGCTGATCGCCAAGGCACTTGATGCGCGCGCCGCCAGGATCAGCAGCGAGCTCGACGAGGCACGCAAGCTGCGTGACGAGGCCCAGCAATTGCTCGGCCAGTACCAGAAGAAGCGCAAGGAAGCCGAGCAGGAGGCTGCCGCCATCGTCGCGGCCGCCAAGCGCGAAGCCGAACTGCTCGCCGCCGAGGCGCACAAGAAGACCGAGGACTATGTCGCCCGGCGCACTGCGCTGGCCGAACAGAAGATCGGTCAGGCCGAGCGTGAGGCGATCGGCGAAGTGCGTGCCAGCGCCGTCGACATCGCCGTCGAGGCCGCCCGTGCGCTGCTCGCCGCCAAGGTCGACATCAAGGCCGGGGCCGACCTGTTCAAGGCCTCGCTCGCGGATGTGAAGGCCAAGCTGAACTGAGCGGTTCTTGAACCGCAGACATGAAGCCGCCCGGGCAACCTGGCGGCTTTTTTGTTGTGCGCGGATAATCTCCCCCGTTCCGACCGCGAGATCGACTGCGAGGAGGCAATGGAGTCGCCGCCTTCGAAGGTTTCGGCGAGCGTCCTACTGTGGTTGGCTAATATCGCGCGGCGGGTGCCCGGTGACTCGGCTGAACACCCGCGAGAAGGCGGCCGCGCTGTCGTAGCCGACCTGTGCTGCGACGGTCTTGACAGGTTTGCCCTTACCAAGAAGCTGGCGCGCGATCGTGATGCGCCAGACCGTCAGGTATTCAATCGGTGGCCGACCGATCAGCTTCCGAAAATGCTCGGCGAAACGCGTGCGTGACATGCCTGCGACTTCGGCGAGCTCCTCGAGCTTCCAGTGCTTCTTCGGCGCTTCGTGTATGGCCGTCAGCGCTTTGACGAGACGTGGGTCGGCGAGCCCGGCGAGAACGCCGGTTGAGACAACGCCGCATTCGATGACGTGTCGCACGATCAGGATCAGGAGATACTCGAAGAGCCGGTCGAGCGCCGTCTGGCGGCCACCGCCTTCCGCGAACGCTTCGCCGACCAGCAGGTCACAAACCGGCCGCAGCGCCGGATGCTCTGCGAGCGGCAGGACCACGCAGTCTGGCAGGCCAAGTGCAATGGGATTGCCCTCCGCACCCCCGAGTTCGACGGTTGCGCAGACGAGGTCGGCCCCGCGCATGGAATCAACCGCGAAGTCATGGGTCCGCCCACGCGGAAAAAACAGCAGGGTTGGCTCAAGGAATTCGAGATCGGCCTCTCCGCTTCGGCTGACCCTGAGCTCGCCAGCCTTGAGCATGTGCAGATGACCCACACCAGTGAATTGCAGCGCTTGGCAGAGCGTCCCGGTGAAGAACGTCTGAGCGGTTGGCGTGACATGGGTAAAGAGGGCGGCCAACGGGTCCATTGGAACGATCAGCAAAGTTATTGGCACCGAAGAGTACCTGGAGTGCTGCATATAGGAGTGGCGTGCAATCAACACAAGGAACTCTGACATGCCCCGTATCGCTCCTATCGACACTGCCCATGCCGACGCTGCCGTCCAGACCACGCTGGCGGGAGTCAAAGCCAAAATCGGCATGGTGCCGAATCTTTTTTCCACCTTCGCCCAATCGCCCGCCGTGCTGAACGGCTACCTCGCTTTGTCCGATGCCCTTGGCAAGGGTGTGCTCACGGCGAAGCAACGCGAGATCATTTCGCTCGCTGTCGGGCAGGCGAATGAATGCTCTTATTGTCTCTCAGCCCATACGCTGATGGGCAAGGGCGCAGGCTTGTCCCCGGAAGGTATTCGCAAAGCCCGCGAGGGCAGCGCTGAAACCGCGCTGGACACGGCCGTTGTCTCATTGGCGCGTCGTCTCATCGACGTGCGGGGGCAGGTCCTGGATGGGGATCTTGTCGCAGCGCGTTCGGCCGGTCTCGGCGATGCGCACATCGTCGAGATCGTCGCAAATGTCGCCATCAATGTGTTGACCAACTACACCAACAACGTCGCGTTGACGGAGATCGATTTCCCCAAGGTCGACGTCGAACTGCGCTCTGCCGCCTGACCCGATGGGCGCGGCGCACAACCGGTCCGGCGCCGCGCCCGTTTGCCCCAAAACCTTCAAACGCAATCGGAGAGTGTCATGAATTTTCGTTTCGTCACAAAGACCGTCCATGCCTTCCTCGACTATCCCGTTGCGCTGAGCCTGGCGGCCACGCCGTTCCTGCTCGGACTTGGCCGCGGCAATCAGCCGGCGCTCTGGGTGTCGGTCGCAGCCGGCGTGGCCGCGTTCATCCTGACCCTGTTCACCGATCACAGGACCGGTGTGTTCCGTGTGCTGCCATATTGGCTGCATTTGGCGGTTGACCGTCTCGTCGGAATTGTCTTCGTCGCAGTGCCCTTCGCGCTCGGCCTCCAGGGTCTGGACGCCTTCTACTACTGGGCAAACGGCGCTGCGGTTCTCCTGGTCACCCTCCTATTCAACGCTCCCAAGGGTGAGAATCGCGCGATGGGGACGGTGCACACCTGAAAGCTGGTGGGAAATCACTGGACAGCGGCCGAGTTGTCTTGGGCCGTTGCTGCTGTGACAAGGTCGGCGCTAAGCCTAAGCCTTGGCGGTACATCCTATGAAATCGCGACCCCTGCCGGTCAGCGCCGGTCGATCCCGTTATTGGCTAAGCGAAACCAGAAGCAGCCATTCGGCTGTGCGTTATGCGGGAAGTGACCGATAGCGGACTAAGTGTTTAATCCAACCCAGCGAGGACCTCTTCTTCAATGACCTCGGCACCGCCCAGCCTGAATGGCGCGAACGATACGCGGTGAAGTCGCGCGACCGGGCCATGCGCCTCGATCGCCGTGCGATGCCGGGCCGTGGCGTAGCCCATATGGACCTCGAACCCGTATCGTTCGTGGTGGTGGCCGCAGCCGCACATCATGCGGTCGCGCATCACCTTGGCAACGATGGAAGCGGCCGCGATCGACTGCGAGCGCTGATCGCCCTTGATCAGCGCGCGCCCGTCGCACGGCAGTCCCGGCGGCACGTCGCGTCCGTCGGCGAGCGCGAGCTTGGGTTTTACCGGCAGGCCGACCAGGGCACGGCGCATCGCTTCCAGGCTCGCCTTGAGGATGTTGCTGTTGTCGATGCCTTCAGCGCTGATCGACGCCATCGAAACCCCAAGCGCCGAACCGATGATACGCAGGAAAAGCGCTTCGCGCTGCAAATGGCTCAGCCGTTTGGAATCATCTAGCCCTTCGGGGATATTGACGGGATCGAGCACCACCGCGGCGGCGACGACCGGCCCGGCCAGCGGGCCACGGCCGGCCTCATCCATCCCCGCGACCGGCCACAGGCCGTCGGCCATCGCCTTCGTCTCGAAGGAGAAATCGGGCTTCTCGACGATTTCGAAGAGAAGCGGAGAATCGGAACGCGCGCGAGCCATGTTGCGGCGAGGTTCGCATCGGCTCCGATTCTCCGCAAGTCCCTCCGGGTCGGGTGGGGCGCCGGACCGGGAGGGCACCGTCTGCAGGCCGGGGCAGGCCGGACGGGATTTTTTGCTTGGCAGCAATGAAACTGCCGCAGCGCTTTGGGATCTTCAGAGCAGCATCAACTGCTCCTGGTCCTTTCCGGCAGCGACGAATTGGTCGGTCCGCAGGGTGCGCCGTTCGGCGTTGAGTCCGAGTCGTTTGGCGGTGATCTCGAAGCGGCGGCCGATCTGCCAGGCATAGGGTCCGGCGCCCTTCATGCGCTTGCCCCATTCCGAATCATAGTCCTTGCCGTCACGCATCGAGCGGATCAGCGACATCACGTGGCGATAGCGGTCGGGATAGTGGCGCAGCAGCCAGTCCTTGAAGATCGGGCTGACTTCCAGCGGCAGGCGCAGCACGACATAGCCCGCCTCGCGCGCGCCGGCGGCACGCGCCGAATCGAGGATCCGTTCCATTTCCTGGTCGGTAAGACCGGGGATGATCGGCGCCACCATCACCGAAGTTGGAATGCCGGCATCCGAAAGCTGCCTGATCGCTTCTAGCCGCTTGGACGGCGTTGACGCCCGCGGCTCCATGGTCCTGGCCAGCATGCGATCCATTGTCGTCACCGACAGCGCCACCTTGGCGAGCCCACGTTCGGCCATGCGCGACAAGATATCGATGTCGCGCGTCACCAGAGCGGACTTGGTGACGATGCCGACCGGATGGCCGCGCGCTTCCAGCACTTCGAGGATCTCGCGCATGATCCGGTACTGCTTCTCGATCGGCTGGTAGGGGTCGGTGTTGGTGCCGATGGCGATGGTGCGCGGCTGGTAGCCATCCTTAGACAGTTCCTTGTCGAGCAAGCGTGCCGCATCCGGCTTGGCGAACAGCTTGGATTCGAAATCCAGGCCAGGCGACAGGCCCATGAACGCGTGTGTCGGTCGCGCGAAGCAATAGACGCAGCCATGCTCGCAGCCGCGATAAGGGTTGATTGACCGGTCGAAGGAGATATCGGGCGATTCATTGCGGGTGATGATGGTGCGCGGTTTTTCCACCTGCACCTCGGTCTTGAACGGGGGCAGTTCCTCCAGGGAACTCCAGCCATCATCGAAAACATGCCGGCTGACAGGTTCGAACCGGCCGGACGGATTGATGCCCGCCGACCGGCCGCGGTTGCGGTCCGGACGGATGCGCATGCCGCTCTGCTCGATCATCGCATTGGCCATCTCGGCTCTTCCTGCCCCAAAGGCGGCAATGTCGGCACGCATGATCGGTTCCATCTTTGCCCGCTCCCAAGGAGTGTCCATGTTGTGTCGAATCGCTCTGCTCATGAAATTATTCCTATTTCGCCTATGAGAACAAAGCAAGAACTTTCTATGTTGCGTTGCAAAACTGGCGCTGTGCGCGGGTTTCCGCTATTCGGCTGACATGCTCAGTGTTCTCATCGAAACCCGCAATGACGAGGAGGCTCTTGCCCGCACGCTCGGCTCGTTGATTGGCGGGGCGGTCGAGGGCGTGGTGCGCGAGGTCGTCGTCTGCGACACAGGTTCCACCGACCAGACGCATTATGTCGCCGAGCACGCCGGTTGCCAGTATGTGGCGAGCGGCGGCATCGCCGCCGGCATCCGGCAGGCCAAGGGTGATTGGCTGTTGCTGCTGGAACCGGGCTCACGGCTGGTGGAGGGCTGGATCGAGGCGGTCGTCGTCCACACGGCCAGGCAAACCATGGCGGCGCGCTTCTCACGCGCGCGGGGCAGCCGCGCGCCGTTCCTGGCCCGCGTCTTTTCGGGAAACCGGGCGCTCGCCGAAGGGCTGGTGATCAGCAAGCGTCAGGCCGCGTCCCTGTCGAAGAACGCCGGCAGCGCCGCGGCTCTTGCGCGCGGCCTGGCGACAAAGAAACTCGACGCCGAGATCTGGGTCGCCCCGGCCAAGCAGGAACACCGCTCTTCGAAGTGATATTTTGCAACGGCTGTTTCGCATTGCAGAAAATGTGACGCGGGTTAGCGGAGGCGCCGCTGCCGTTCCGTTTTTGGAAATGGCGCTTGGAAAGCCATTCAGCCTTTGGTTTTCATGGAGCGGCTTTTCCGCGCCGCAGATGCTCGTCCAGGCGCGGCATGATCTCGACGAAGTTGCAGGGCATGTGCCGATAGTCGAGTTGCGCCTTGAGGATGCCGTCCCAGGCGTCCTTGCAGGCGCCGGGCGAGCCCGGCAGCACGAAGACGAAGGTGGCGTTGACGACGCCGCCGGTCGCCCGGCTCTGGATCGTCGAGGTGCCGATCTTGTCGTAGGAGATGCGGTGGAACACTTCCGAAAAGCCGTCCATACGCTTTTCGAAGATCGGCTCCAGCGCCTCCGGCGTCACGTCTCGGCCGGTGAAGCCGGTGCCGCCGGTGGTGATGACGACGTCGATCCCCGTGTCCTTCGACCAGCCAAGCACCTTGTCACGGATTTTGTCACGGTCGTCGGTAACGATATCGCGGGCGGCCAGGATGTGGCCGGCCTCGGTGATGCGGTCTGCCAGCGTCTGGCCGGATTTGTCGTCGGCGAGGCCGCGCGTGTCCGAAACGGTCAGCACCGCGATGCGCACGGGAATGAAAGAACGGCCCTCGTCAGTCGTGGCCATCTCACTCAGCCTCCGATGTCATGCTGCGCGTTGCCGCGACGAACCAGTCGGGCTGGCGGCTTCGGATCTCGGCGGCCGCGCGCTTGGCGACATTGCCGGTCTCGAACAGGCCGAAACATGTCGCGCCCGATCCGGACATGCGCGAAAATCCTGATCCGGCCTTGTTCAGCCATGAAAGCGCCCTGCCTATGGCGGGCTGCATGGCAACGGCCGCCGGCTCGAGATCGTTGCGGGTGACCTCCAGCCAATTGCGCAGGCTGTGAAAATCGATGCTGCGCGGCAACGGCGGCAATGGCTCGTTGTCGCGATGGGAAAGCGCCGCGAAGACGTCCGCCGTCGGGAGCGGCACTCCAGGATTGACCAGCACCAGTCCCAGCGCTGAAAAGTCCGGCACCATCGACAGTTCGTCACCAATGCCGCGCGCCACCAGCGGCTTTGCCGCCAGGCACATCGGTATGTCGGCGCCAAGCGAGAGGCCGATCCGCGCCAGTTCGGCGCCATCGATGTCCAGGCTCCATGTCCGTGCCAGCCCGCGCAGGGCCGCCGCCGCGTCGCTCGATCCGCCGCCGACGCCGGAGGCGACCGGCAGGTTTTTCTCGAGCCTGATGACGACGGGCGGGGTTCTTTCGGATGCAGCCGATTTCCGCAAGGCATCGCGCGCCTTGAGTACGAGGTTGCTGTCGTCCAGGGGAACTGCCGGCGCATAACGGCCGGACACGATGAAATCGTCGCTGTCGGCGAGCGCGATCTCGACCCGGTCGCCAAAACGCGTGAACACTGCCAGGCTTTCTATCAGGTGATAACCGTCGGGGCGCCTGCCGGTGATATGCAGCGCCAGATTGATTTTGGCATGCGCATGCCAGGTGCGCGAACCGATGTCGGTGTCCACGGCGTCAGTCGTATGGGGGATGATGTTCAGTCCTTGGCCAGCCGGTATTCGCCGGTCTTCGGATCCTTGACCAGCGTTCCCATCGCGCCGTTGGCCGCCTGCTTTTCGGTGCGCCGCACCTTGGCCGTCACGCGTTCGGCTTCCCTGACGAAAGTGCGGTAGCCGAAATAGGCGGCGACGCCAACGACGGTGAAGAAAATGATCTGCGGCATGTCAAAACTCCTCCCACGCTGGGCCGGCGAATGCGACCGGTCGGGTCGGTTATGCATGTTGTCCAAAAGTGTGTTCGGTTTCGGGAAGACAACAATGCATTAGACTTCAAGCCTTCATGCTAGACGGTTTTACCGGCTTTTCAAAGCCCGAAGCGAGCCCACAATGCGCGCTCTTCCGCCGCATCGATGACGCCGCTGGCGGCCGCGGCGGCGATGTCAGGCGCCGAAAAGCCCTTGCTTGAGCCGAACAGGCCGAAGCGGCCGAGGAAACCATGCGGCGCCGACACCAGTCTGAGTTGCGTCTTCGTCCCGAACCGGGTCTTCAGCACCGTGCGCATGTCGCCGAGCGCGTCGACGAGGCCAAGCTCAAGACCCCTTTTGCCGGTCCAGAACAGGCCGGTGAACAGGTCCGGATCGTCCTTCAGCCTGGTACCGCGCCGCTCCTTGACGAGATCGATGAACGTGCCGTGCACCTCGAGTTGCAGTGCCTTCAGCCGCTCGACGTCTTCCTTCTTCTCGGGCTTGAACGGATCGAGCACCGCCTTGTTCTGGCCGGCGGTGTAGACACGGCGCTCGACGCCGATCTTCTTCATCAGCTCCGGAAAGCCGAACGAGGCCGAGACGACCCCGATGGAGCCGACGATGGAGGACGGATCGGCGAAGATCTCGTCGCCGGCGACCGCGATCATATAGCCGCCCGAGGCCGCGACGTCCTCGACGAAGACCAGCACCTTCTTGTTCTTTTCGTTCGCCAGGTCGCGAATGCGCTTGAAGATCAGCCGCGACTGCACTGGCGAGCCGCCGGGCGAATTGATCGAGATGGCGACTGCCGGCGCGTCGAACGAAAAGGCCTTCTCGATGAGCCCAGCGGTGGAGGCCAGCGACAGGCTCGGCCGGAACGGACCGCCACCGGCCATGATGGTGCCATGCAGCCGGATGACCGGAATGGTGACGACGGTGGAGCGCCAGGATTTCGGCAGCAGTCGGTTGAAAAGACGTTTCACGAGAGGACGGTCTCCGGTCGATGGTTGCAGGCATGTAGGGATTTCCCGGCCAACGGCAATGTGGCGGCCAGGAATAGCTCAATCTCCAAACAGCGAGGCGAGACCATTGGTGATCATTTCGCTGCGCTCGTCAGGGCCGTTGCCCGACTGCGCGTGAAGCATCAGCGGCGGGCGGATGGCGAGTTTTCCGCGCGCGCCAAGCGATGCGCGCACGACGATGCGGATCGCAGTCGCGTCGGGGCGAGGGTGCACGGCCAGCATCTCGGCGTCGCCGAAACGGCCGGCGATCGCATCGAGAATGGCGCCGAGCTGTTCGGGTCGCGCGATGACGGCAAGCCCGCCGCGCGGCCTGACCACCGCCGCCGCGCTGCGGATCCAGCTTTCGAACAAGCCGTCTTCCATGACATGGGCTTCCTTCCGCAGGCGCTCTGGCGTGGCGCGGTCCCGTGCGGCGTTGAAGGGCGGGTTCATTATGACGAAGTCGAAATCATTGTCGGCGAGGCCGGCGGCGGCCCGGGCGCGGCCCGACACCGTGACATCGGCGACAAGCACGGCTGCGCGATCGCTGAGATGCGCATTGCCGGGATGGGCAAGCGTGGCTGAGGCGAATGCCGCCATTTCCGGCGCACGTTCGACAAGCACGGCCGCCGCCGCACCCGGGCAGCGCGACAGCACCGCGAGGCCGGCGGCTCCGGCGCCGGCGCCGAAATCGGCGAGGCGTCCGCCAAAGGCGGACGGCACGGAGGCCGCCAGCATCATCGCATCCATGCCGGCGCGGTGGCCGCCATGCTTGGGCTGCACGAGCCAGAACCGGCCGCGATGGAAGGCGTCGACCGTATGGGCCGGTGTGTCCGGGGCGAGGGCGGCTGGCGCGGCCGACATCTATTTTCCGCGAATCTCGTTGGCGATGCCGGCGTCCCTCAGGATGCGCCGCGCGGCGTCGGCCTGCTCGGCGTCGACCATGACGCGCCGCGGCAGGATGCCCAGAGAACCGTCCAGCACGCTCATGTTCTGGTCGGCGACGAAGCAGCCGATGCCGGCATCGCGCATCAGCGATTCGACAAAGGAGATGATGACGGCGTCGTTGGTGCGGATGAGCTCTATCATCGGGTGAAACTCTCAGTTTGCGGCGCTGATGTAAACGGGGACGTGGATTCCCGGCATTTCCAGCACCCTGACTTACCTCTGAGCGACGGCATGGTCGCGGCCCCACCCTATCGACCGCTTGCTGTCCAACCTCGCATCCTCGGCAGAGCCTCGCGCCCTGCGGTACCGGTTGACACGCTGTCATCGCCGCCGCGCCAATTCGCCACTTGCCGTGGCCATGTCCGCCGCCCTAGAGTCATACTGGGACCAAGGGTGCCGTCGCACGCGTTATACCAAGGCGGGAGAGTTGTCGTGGGTGTCGTTCTCAACATGGAAAATGGGAAGCGGGAACCCGCCTCCATCAAGGATCTGATCGATCTAACGGCGGGCGATATGGGGCGCGTCAACGAATTGATCCTGTCCAAGGCCGGCTCCGACGTCGAGATGATCCCGGAGGTCGCCAACCACCTGATCTCGTCCGGCGGCAAGCGGCTGCGGCCGATGCTGACGCTGGCCGCCGCGCAGATGTTCGGCTATGCCGGCGAAGGCCACGTCAAGCTCGCCACCTCGGTCGAGTTCATGCACACGGCCACGCTTCTGCACGACGACGTCGTCGACGAGAGCGGCATGCGGCGCGGCAAGAAGACCGCCCGCATGATCTGGGGTAACCAGGCGAGCGTTCTGGTCGGCGACTTCCTGCTCGGCCAGGCCTTCCGCATGATGGTCGATGTCGGCTCGCTCGAAGCGCTCGACATCCTGTCGAGCGCCGCCTCGATCATAGCCGAGGGCGAGGTCATGCAGTTGGCGGCGGCCAAGAATCTAGAGACGACCGAGGACGAGCACTTCGCCGTGATCAAGGCCAAGACCGCCGCGCTGTTTTCGGCCGCTGCCGAGGTTGGACCGGTCATTGCCCTGGCGACCCGCAATGATCGCGCCGCACTTCGCTCCTACGGCATGAATCTCGGGCTCGCCTTCCAGCTCATCGACGACGCGCTGGACTATGGCGGCACCAGCAAGGACCTGGGCAAGAATGTCGGCGACGATTTCCGCGAGGGCAAGGTGACCTTGCCGGTCATTCTCGCCTACCGGCGCGGCACCAAGGCCGAGCGCACCTTCTGGAAACGCGCCATCGAGGACAATGTCGTCGATGACGCCGGCCTGGAAAAGGCGATCGGCCTGATGACCCGACACGGCGCCATCGCCGATACGATCGGGCGCGCCCGCCATTTCGGCGAGATCGCCCGCGACGCGCTGGCGCCGCTGGAAGAGACGCCGCAGAAATCGGCGCTGATCGACGTCATCGATTTCTGCATCAGCCGGGTGAACTGAGCGGCGTTTCTCCGGAGTTCCCCGGCATTGTGTTGGGAAAATGTCGGCAACAACGGTCTCGCCGTCTCGACAAGCTGCCATGTCGCAAATTATCTATAAAACATGGCAAAGGGCACGGACGACACCATAGCGGTGCGCATCAGCAAGGCGCTCGCGGACCGCATCATCTCGGGCGCGATCGAGCCTGGTGCCCGGCTGCGCCAGGATCATGTCGCCGAGGAATTCCACACCAGCCATGTTCCGGTACGCGAGGCCTTTCGCCGCCTGGAGGCGCAGGGGCTCGCCGTCAGCGAGCCGCGCCGCGGGGTGCGCGTCGCCGCCTTTGATCTCGGCGAGGTCAAGGAGGTCGCTGAAATGCGGGCAGCACTCGAAGTGCTGGCGCTGCGCCATGCCGCGCCGCATCTGACGTCGGCCATTCTCGATCTCGCCGAGGAAGCCACCAAGGCCGGTGACAAATCCCGCGACGTCAGGTCATGGGAGGAAGCCAACCGCGCCTTTCATCGGCTGATCCTGGCGCCATGCGCCATGCCGCGGCTGCTCGCCACCATCGACGACCTGCACGCCGCGAGCGCCCGCTTCCTGTTCGCGGCATGGCGATCGGAGTGGGAGACGCGCACCGACCAGGACCACCGGGCAATACTGACCGCCTTGCGGCAGGGAAACACCGAATCGGCCGCTGCGACGCTGGGGCGGCATGTCCAATGGATTGGCCGCAAGCCGGTCAGGACGGCCTCGGGAGCGACGCGCGAAGCTTTCGCGATCGTGGGTTGATGCATGTCGCCCGCAAGGGGCCTCGGTTTTTGGCCGAGCGACATCCATAAAACAAGGACCTGAAGCGCGTCGTGACGTGCTTCAGACAGTCTTTGCCGTGGAGAGGCTTGCTATCTCCGGAGAAATGTGGATTCGACAATAGATCAAAAGTCGAAATTATCTATAATTTCCATCGGTCGAAGGAATCCCCATGACAGACATCGCATTCACGTCCCGTAAGCCATTCTTCAGCCCACTCCGGCTCCAGGACCGCTCCCTTGGCTGGCAGGCCGGCGCCGTGGTGCTCGGCACGCTGTTCCTGGCGCTGTCCTCCTACATCGAGGTGCCGATGGTGCCTGTCCCCGTGACCATGCAGACCTTCGCCGTGACGCTCATCGGCGCGCTCTATGGCTGGCGGCTTGGCGCGCTCACCATAGCGGCATGGCTGGTCGAAGGCGCGGCCGGCTTTCCCGTCCTGGCCGGAGGCGCTGCCGGTTTGCAGCATTTCGTCGGGCCGACCGGCGGCTATCTCTTCGCGTTCCCGGTCACCGGCGCGCTGGTCGGCTGGCTGGCCGAGCGTGGCTGGAACGGCAATAGGGTGGTGCTTGCCTTCGCCGCCATGCTGCTCGGCAACCTTGTCTGCCTTGCGCTCGGCACGGCCTGGCTTGCCGTCATGATCGGTGCCGGGAAGGCCATCACTTTCGGCTTCCTGCCGTTCATCGTCGGCGGGTTGTTGAAGTCGGCGCTCGGTGCGGCGACGCTCATGGCGCTTCGCGGCGGCAAGGCGAAGCCGGTCAATCCGTGAAGATCGGGCCATGAAGATCGGGCCATGACGATCAGGCCATGACAATCAGGCTGCGCGCCCATCACCTCCTTTGCCTGCTCACCTATGTAGGCAAGGGATACAGCCCCGCCTTCACCGCCAATTACGACGGGATCGCGGAGCGCCTGAGCTGGGGCGAGGACATCCTCCTCGTTTCCGGTCCAGACGATATCTGCGCTCCATTGCTTGACGAGCCTGAACCGCACTGCCTGGGCGACAGCGCGGCCGCACGCGACCAGCTGGCCGCGCAGGACGTGGAGGAACTGCTGGCCCGGTCAATCCATGCCGGCATCCGCCTCGATCTCGATGCCACCATGCTGATACGGATGCGGCAGGCATTTTCGACCGGTCTCGTGCGCACGGCGTGCGGCGGCTGCGAATGGAGCGGGCTGTGCGGCACCATCGCCGCCGGCGGTTATCCCGATACGCGGCTGCAGCGGCCCGTTGACGCGCAAGATTGTCCCTTCTAGCCATGGTTTGTTAATCGGGTGACCCGATTGTGAATTTCATGTGGATTGAAGCGCGACCCCAAAAAGGCCATGCTTTGCCTGGAAAGATCGAGTCTACGTCGATCCCGCTGACGCGGAGATGGCGCCTGGCTGAAAGGGATATGATGCAGCAAGGACGTGCGCGCTGGCTGACAAGGCTGGCAATTGTGACCGGCATGGCGATTTCGGCTTTGCCGGCCTATGCCAAGCAATCCACTGAACCGGTCAAGATCTCGTCGTTCTCCGGCGCCTATCTGGCTGCCAGGATCGCCGAAGGCGACAACGACCTCGATAGCGCCATCGCCTACTACAAGCAGGCTCTGGCCTTTAACCCGGGCGACACCGGCCTGCAGCAAAGCCTGATGCTGTCGCTGGTCGCGCAAGGACGCTTCGACGAATCCCTGGTCTATGCCGACAAGCTCAAGGAAGTGCCCGATGTCGAGCGCTTCTCGCGCCTGGCGCTGGCCGTCGATTCCTTCCACAAGAAGGATTTCACCAAAGCGCAGTACTGGCTCAAGCTATCGCTGGAATCCGATCTGGACCGGCTGATTTCAGGCGTTATGTCCGGTTGGGCGCAGCAAGGCGCCGGTGAGACCGCCGACGCGATGGCATCGATCGACAAGCTGCAGGGACCGGACTGGTTCGGCCTGTTCAAGTCCTTCCACCGCGCACTGATCGCCGACGCCTCCAACATGCCCGAAAAGGCCGAGGCGATCTATACCGCGACGTTGCAGGATACCGCCGCCGGCGGTGCGGCTCCCGAAACCTGGATGCGCAATGCGCAGGCCTATGCCTCGTTCCTGGCCCGCAAGGGCGACAAGGCCAAGGCGATCTCGGTGCTCAACCAGGCCGAGGCGTTTTCGCCGGGCAAGCTGGAAATCGTCGCCTTGCGTGACAGGATTGCCAAGGGCGACAAGATTGCGCCCTTCGTTTCCGGCCCGTCCGACGGTGCCTCCGAGATCCTGCTCGATCTCGCCACCGCGCTCAATCGTGGCGGCGGCGAGCCGTTCGTTCGTCTCTACCTGCAATATGCTCTCGCCTTGAAGCCCGACAGCGATGCGGCGCTTGTGCAGCTTGCCGCGGTCGCCGAGCAATTGAAGGACGGCGAGGGCGCCATCGCGCTTTATCGGCGGATCCCCGATTCTTCGCCGCTGAAGGAGCTTTCGGACCTGCAACTCGGCCTCAACCTTGCCGATCTCGGCCGCCATGACGAGGCGATCACGCATCTCAAGGCATTCGTCGATGCCCATCCCACCGACATGCGCGCCTATCTGGCGCTTGGCGGGGTCTATTCCTCGAAGGATGATTTCCGCTCGGCCGCCAATCTCTACGACAAGGCTGTCGAGGTGCTGAAGACGCCGACGGCGGCCAACTGGAACATCTTCTACCAGCGCGGCATCGCCTATGAGCGCCTGAAGGAATGGCCGAAGGCCGAGCCAAATTTCCGCAAGGCGCTGGAGTTGCAGCCGGATCAGCCGCAGGTGCTCAACTATCTCGGCTATTCCTGGGTCGACATGAATACGAACCTGAAGGAAGGCCTGGCGATGATCCAGAAGGCCGTCGATCTCAGGCCGAGCGACGGTTATATCGTGGATTCGCTGGGCTGGGCCTATTTCCGGCTCGGCAGGTTCGATGACGCGGTGCGCGAGATGGAGCGCGCCGTATCGCTGAAGCCGGAAGATCCGGTGCTGAATGACCATCTCGGTGACGCTTACTGGCGCGTCGGCCGCAAGCTGGAAGCCACCTTCCAGTGGAACCAGGCCCGAGCCCTGAAGCCCGATCCCGATGTGCTGGCCGCCCTGCAGCAGAAGTTGATGAAGGGCTTGCCGCCGATCGAGTCCAACACGGCGCAGGAAACCCCGAAGGTCAAGCCTGAGCCGGTGCCCGCCCCGAAGGGCTGAGATCGTCTTTTTGAATGCGGACGGGGCTCTTTTCAGGGCCCCGTTTTCGTTTGGAAAGGTGTTGATACGCTGCTGTCTCAGAACAGCTTGCGATAGACGATAAAGCCGGAGCGTTCGCCGACCTTGTCATAGAGCTTCATTGCCGTGTGGTTGGTTTCGTGCGTCAGCCAGTATACCCGGCCCGAACCGGCGGCTTGGGCGCGCTCATAGACGCCTTCGATCAGGGCGCGGCCGATGCCCTTTCCACGCCAGGTCTCCGAGGTGAAAAGGTCTTGCAGATAACAGTTCGGCGCGATCGCCGTCGTGCTGCGGTGGAAAAGATAGTGCACGAGGCCGAGAAGTCGTCCGTCGCCTTCGGCAACCAGGGCATGGACCGGCTCATAGGCATCGAAGAAGCGCGACCATGTCATCGACGTGATCTCGCTTGCCAGCGCCGTCTCGCCCGAACGGCCATAAAAGGCGTTGTAGCCATCCCACAGCGGCAGCCATCGGTCGAAATCCCGCCGTGTGACAGGGCGGACGATGACGGGACTGGGCATGGCTGAACCTGTGTCGCTGTTGTGAGGGATCGAACAGACCTCAGGCTCTCCGAGCCGGCAATGGGCCAGCCCCTGCAAAACCTTCAACATCATGCGGTACACCCATAGCAGCCTGCGTCCGACACGCCTTGCTTGACGCTTCGCCGCCATGCCTCTAGGACGGGCCGGCAAGAGCATGATCCCAAAAAGCGGGTACCGGTTTTTGGAAAAGATCATGCTCGAACAAATAGATAGAGCCCCGTCCCGATGGAACAGGCTCTAGCCGTTGCTGTCGAGGCCACCGTGACGATTGAAATCCCCGCCCACATGCACCCCAGCCGTTCGTTCCAGGGGCTGATCCTGACCCTGCACAACTACTGGGCCGCTTATGGTTGCGTCATCCTCCAGCCTTACGACATGGAAGTGGGCGCCGGCACGTTTCATCCGGCAACGACGCTGCGCGCGCTTGGCCCCCGGCGCTGGAACGCGGCCTATGTCCAGCCCTCGCGCCGTCCCAAGGATGGCCGCTATGGCGAGAACCCGAACCGGCTGCAGCATTATTATCAGTATCAGGTGATCCTGAAGCCGAACCCGCCGAACCTGCAGGAACTCTATCTCGGCTCGCTGGCGGCGATCGGCGTTGACCCGCTGCTGCACGACATCCGCTTCGTCGAGGACGACTGGGAAAGCCCGACACTGGGCGCCTGGGGGCTCGGCTGGGAATGCTGGTGCGACGGCATGGAAGTGTCGCAGTTCACCTATTTCCAGCAGGTCTGCGGCATCGAATGTGCGCCGGTGGCGGGCGAACTGACCTACGGGCTCGAGCGCCTGGCCATGTATGTGCAGGGTGTAGACAATGTCTACGATCTCAACTTCAACGGCCGTGAAGGCGCCGACAAGGTGACCTATGGCGACGTCTTCCTGCAAGCCGAGCAGGAATATTCCCGCCACAATTTCGAATACGCCAATACGGCGATGCTGCTCAGGCATTTCGAGGATGCCGAGGACGAGTGCAAGGCGCTGCTCGATGCCGGCGCCCCGGCCTCGAACGACAATCTGCCGATGCACAGGATGGTCTTCCCCGCCTACGACCAGTGCATCAAGGCCAGCCACGTCTTCAACCTGCTCGATGCGCGTGGCGTGATCTCGGTCACCGAGCGGCAGAGCTACATCCTGCGGGTGCGCAACCTGGCGAAGGCCTGCGGCGAGGCATTTTTGAGGACGCAGGCAGGTGGGTTGGCGGCTTAGCCAACTGCTTTCGGGAATACGGCGGAGATCCTGATCGGCGCCGCGTTCTGACCGCTTGCGCTGTCGATCGTCCGCAATGCTTGCCGCACGCCCGGCATCGAGAAAGCGCCATGGACCTGCGCGCCGAAACAGGCGCTGAGCGCGAGGATCTGCAGAAGTCTGGATGCCGTTTTCATGGTCGTTCAGCCAATAGTTTCCTGCCTGAGCGTGGGTCGCTTCAGCGCTGCGTTCGGTTCATGGAAATCTTTGATCCAAGGACGGGTCGAACCACCTTGCTCCGACAGTGCGGTCAAAATTTCTGGAGAGGGTGACAGCGGGCAGCCGAGTTGCTATGCGCTCTTTACCTCCCCCTGGATGGGGGAGGTCGCCGCGAAGCGGCGGGTGGGGGTGACAGCGCGACTTCCCATGCCAAAACTCGATCGGTTCAAGCTGCTCAACGGCTTCGTGCGGCAATGACCGACGAGGAACGCATCCTGTGGCGAAATCTATGGCGCATTCCAGTCGAAGGCACCCATTTCCGAAGACAGGCGTCGGTCGGTATCTACTTCCCCGATTTCATCTCACACCAGCTGAAGCTGATCGTCGAAGTGGACGGCGCCCACCACAGCTTCGATGATCAGCAGCGCCATGACGAGCATCGAACAAAATGGTTCGAGAGTCAGGGTTATCGCGTCATCCGCTTCTGGAACCACGAAATCAAAAACGAACTGGATTCCGTGCTCGATACGATTTATGCGGCGGTGGAAGAACGAAAATCACACCTTGGCCCGCGAGACGCCGAAGGCGCTTGAGGCTGAGACGCCGCCACCCCACCCCGGCGCTAACGCGCCGACCCTCTCCATCAAGGGGAGGGTGAGGAGCCACCCCGATGCCCGACCTGCTTCTAGAACTTCGTTCCGAGGAAATTCCTGCCCAGCCGCGCGCCCGCAGCGCCGAAGGCGCGAGGATGCGCAAACAGGAAGACGGCATGCGGGTGGAGAGACTGTGATGCCGGATCTTTTGCTCGAACTTCGTTCCGAGGAAATCCCGGCCCGCATGCAGCGCAAGGCGGCGGGCGACCTGAGGAAAATGCTGACCGACGGTCTGGTCGAGGCGGGCCTGATCTATGAGGCGGCGCGCGAGTATTGGACCCCGCGGCGGCTGACCCTCGACATCCGTGGCCTCACCGCGCGCTCGAAAGATATTCAAGAGGAGATCAAGGGGCCGTCGACCACGGCGCCTGAACAGGCGGTGCAGGGATTCCTGCGCAAGGCCGGGCTGGCTTCGATCGCCGACGCGGATGTCCATTCCGACCCGAAGAAGGGCGATTTCTATGTCGCCCACATTTCGAAGCCCGGCAGGGCGGCCGAAGAGATCATCGCCGAACTGGTGCCGGGCATTATCCGCGGTTTCCCCTGGCCGAAATCAATGCGGTGGGGCCCGGCCTCGGCCAAGCCCGGCTCGCTGCGTTGGGTGCGACCGCTGCAATCCATCCTGTGCACCTTCGGCCCGGAGACCGAGGAACCGGTCGTGGTCGATTTCGAAATCGACGGCATCCGCTCCGGCAATGTCACCTACGGCCATCGCTTCCTCGCGCCGGGCCAAATCACCGTGCGTCGCTTCGATGACTATGTGAGCAAGCTGGAAGCCGCGAAGGTCGTTCTCGATGCCGACTGGCGCAAGGAGATCATCCTCGCCGACGCCCGCAATCTCGCCTTCGCCAACGGGCTCGACCTTGTCGAGGACGAAGGCTTGCTTGAAGAGGTGTCCGGGCTGGTCGAATGGCCCGTCGTGCTGATGGGCGAGTTCGAGGAGGCTTTCCTGGCCATTCCGGCCGAGGTGATCCGGCTGACTATCCGCGCCAACCAGAAATGCTTTGTGACGCGGCCGCAAGGCGCCGGCGATGCGCTATTCAACCGCTTCATCCTCACCGCCAACATCGAGGCCAAGGACGGTGGCAAGGAGATTGCCCACGGCAACGGCAAGGTGGTGCGCGCCCGTCTCTCGGACGCGCTCTATTTCTGGACGACCGACCAGGGCGATCTGCCTGATCTCGGCGAGCTCGACGCATCGGCGAAGAAGTTCGGCCTCGACCTGAAAAAGCCGCTCGACCAGCGCATGGCCCGGCTCGACCATCTCGGCGTCACCTTCCACGCCAAGCTCGGCACGCAGGGCGAACGGGTGGGACGCATCATGCGGCTGGCGGAAGAACTGGCGCCGATGGTGGCGAAGTCGATCCCCCCCCTTGAGGGGGAGATGGCCGGCAGGCCAGAGGGGGTCGCTTCGCATGAAGCGCCAGCGTCCTCTGTCGGCGATAAGGCGTCGCTCCCCGTCGGACCGACCTCCTCTGTCGCCTTCGGCGACATCTCGCCCTCGAGGGGGGAGATGTCCGCGCTCGCACGCCGCGCTGCCGTCCTGGCCAAAGCCGATCTCACCACCGAAGTGGTTGGCGAATTCCCCGAACTGCAGGGCGCCATGGGCCGCAAATACGCGCTGCTACAAGGCGAGCATCCATCCGTGGCTGCTGCCATCGAGGAACATTACAAGCCGCAAGGTCCGTCTGATTATGTGCCGAGCGATCCGGTGTCGGTGGCTGTCGCGCTGGCCGACAAGCTGGATACGTTGGTCGGCTTCTGGGCCATCGATGAAAAGCCGACGGGGTCGAAGGACCCCTATGCCTTGCGTCGCGCTGCACTGGGCGTGGTCAGGATTTTGGTCGAAAACCGAATTCAATTGCGGCTGGCTTCCCTTTTCGCGAGCGCTGGCGCACGTTATTCAGGAAGTGGGGCAGATCAGATAAGCGACCTCCTCGCCTTCTTCCACGATCGCCTGAAGGTTTATCTTCGCGACCAGGGCGCCCGCCACGACCTCATCGACGCGGTGATCACCCCGCAGTCCGACGACCTCCTGCAGATCGTCCGCCGCGTCGAAGCGTTGGGTTCGTTCCTCGACAGCGAGGACGGCAGGAATCTGCTCGCCGGCACCAAGCGTGCGGCCAACATCCTGGCCGCCGAGGAGAAGAAGAAAACGCTCGTAGCCGAAACCGTTGAGCCGGCCCTGTTCAGGGAAGAGGCCGAGAAATCGCTGTTTGCGGCGGTGAATCAAGCTGAGAGGCAAGCCGGCGAAGCGATTCAAAATGAAGATTTTTCGGCTGCCATGCTGGCGCTTAGCGCGTTACGCGAACCCGTTGATTCATTCTTCGAGCATGTTCTCGTGAATGATGAGGATCAGGCGGTGCGCGCCAACCGCCTGGCGCTGCTCGCTCGCATCCGCGAGGCCACCGGCAAAGTCGCGGATTTCTCGAAAATCGCTGGTTAAGAGCCCGGAAAATATCTTCCGGCCGGCCGTTCGAGCCGGCTTACAGTCATATGACGATGATCTCTCCGTGGCAAAAGGGACATGTTCCCAACCCAACGGAGGCTTCCATGAATTCCGATCACGACATCGAAGTGACAGAAGAAACCTCGGCTCCCGCCGAGGCGCTTGAATCCGCTTCCGAAACCGATCGCGCCGCCGCCGCTGCGATCGAAGCCGCCGATCATTCTGACGAGGACGGCGACGAGGAAGATGGCGACGACGAAGAGTCTGACGACGCCGAAGCCGCCACACCGTCGGGTGACGACGAAGAAGAGGACGAGGACGAAGACGACACCGAGGGCGCGGTGAAGGCCGAAGGCGGCGACGACGAGAGCGAAGAAGAATCCGAAGACCGCGAGTCGGAAGACGACGACAAGGAAGAAGCCGCCTGAGATTCCAGTACGGCCTGTCGGGAAGAAAGGGCGGCGCATCGGCGTCGTCCTTTTGTCTCCCAAACGCCGGTTTGATCAGTTTTCCAGGATGCTGACGCGCACGCTGTTTTCGTAGACGTCGACCTGGACCAGCGGTTCGCCATCGACGATGGCGCGCTTGGTCGAGGAACTCATCGCGCCGGGACGCTCCAGCATGCGCTGCAGATCCGCGCGTTGATCGTTGGTCCTGAACCAGGCGTCACTCTCATCGCCGCTGTCGCGACGATGGAATTTGTGCCAGTTGGCGCGGTCCTGCCGCACCATCTGCGCCGCCTCATCCAATGCATAGCCGTCGCTTGCCTGATGATCGCGATCGGAGATGCGCGCCACATAGGATCCGAGCATCTCATCCGCATGGGCCGCGCCGGCGCTCAGCAGTGACGCGAACAAAAGCCCTGCCGCGGTGATGGTTCTGGACTTTCTCATGATCAACCCCCTTTGAAACGAAGAAATCCCGCCCGCCAGACCCGCCTGGCCAAAGCGCAATCGGCAGCGGGCGCCGAAGCGTCACCAAGCTGTCAACGTCTCGGCACGTCCGCTGGCCGGTGGCGGCTACTTGACCTTGCCGACCCTCGAGGCGGGTGGCGTCGGTGCGGCCGCCGGTGCGATTGGCTTCTTCTGCGTGCCCGATGCCGGAGCGGCCGAGGCGGTTGCCTTGGCAGGCGTGGGCGCAGGAGTGGCCGCAGCCGGTGCTTTGCCCTGTGCGGGCGTCGAGAACGCACTGCCGACGACCCCGCCACGAATGATCATCGGACTCTGCATGAAACCGCGCGGCGCTTCGGGCTCGTTGGGAATCGCGGCCACCTTCTCATAGGTGACGTCGGGCTCGCCGAGCGCAACGACGGACACCACATCGCTCGCCTTGGTGTCGGTCGCCTTCAGGTTAAGGATGGACGGCGTCGAAGTCGGCGCGCCGGGAAAAACCAGTGAGGAGGCCTGAGCCTCGCAGCTCAACGCCGCCAGGGTGATCCCCAGCAGGATACGCATAGACACGATGGATCGCTCCCTTTGCCCCAGTAGCCGCGATGATAGCGCGCCGGGATTGATGCCGGCTTTCGTGGAAACATAGCATTTTAGGAATTGATAATTCGCCAAGACCCATTCTTGCCTGACAGCCGGCTTGCCCAACACCCGCCATCGTACTACGCACCCTCCAACTGTGAGGTGACGAGAGTGGCTGAAATACTTGCCGCCGGCGAAGCGTTGGAGCGGGCGCTGGCTTTGCTTCAGGGCGGCGATGTCGTCGCCATCCCGACCGAAACCGTCTACGGGCTCGCCGGCGACGCCACCAATGGCATCGGCGTGGCGCGCATCTTCGAGGCCAAGGGGCGGCCGCGTTTCAATCCGCTGATCGCCCATGTCGCCGACATGGCGATGGCCGAGCGCATCGCCGTATTCGATCCGCTGTCCAGGAAATTGGCGCTTGCCTTCTGGCCGGGCCCGCTGACCCTGGTGCTGCCGCAGCGGCCTGGCAATGGCATTCATCCGCTGGTCACGGCCGGGCTCGATACGATCGCCTTGCGCATGCCGAGGGGCTTTGGCGGCGATCTCATCGCAAAACTCGGCCGGCCGCTCGCCGCACCCAGCGCCAATTCATCCGGCAAGATCAGCGCCACGACTGCGCAAGCAGTGGCGGCGGACCTCGGCGCACGCATCAAGCTGGTGGTCGATGGCGGCGCGACGCCAGTGGGGTTGGAATCGACCATCGTCAAGCCCGAAGACGGGAGATTGCGACTACTTCGTCCCGGCGGCATTGCCGCCGGGGAGATCGAGACGGAGATCGGCATGGAGCTGTTGCGTGGTGGTGCGGCCGGCGTCGAGGCACCGGGCATGCTTGCCTCGCACTATGCGCCGGGTGCGGCTGTTAGGCTCAATGCCGGCAAAGTTGGCAAGGACGAAGCGTTGCTTGCCTTCGGTCGCCAACGGGCAGAAGGCTGGCACCATGCCGCCGCATTCCGAAACCTCTCCGAAACGGCTGACCTGCGCGAAGCAGCGAGCAATCTTTTCGCCTACATGCAGGACCTCGACCGCAGCGGCGCATGCATCATCGCGGTCGAGAAGGTGCCCTTCGATGGGCTCGGTGAAGCCATCAACGACCGGCTGTCTCGTGCCGCCGCCCCTCGTGACAACACAGAGCCCACACCATAATTTTCCCACATGACCGAAACCGCAAAGACACTTGATCCCGCTCTCATCGATCGCTTCGCGGCGATCGTCGGTGCCAAATATGCGCTGCGCGACCAGCAGGACATCGCGCCTTATCTCATCGAGCGGCGCGGGCTCTGGCATGGCGCGACGGCGCTTGTGCTGCGGCCGGGCAGCGTCGACGAGGTCAGCCGGATCATGCGGCTGGCGACCGAGACAGGAACGCCCATCGTGCCGCAAAGCGGCAACACCGGGCTGGTCGGCGCCCAGGTGCCGGACAGCTCCGGCCGCGAGGTCATCCTGTCGCTATCGCGGTTGAACCGCATCCGCGAGATCGATGTCCTGTCCAACACCGTGACGGTCGAGGCCGGTGTCATCCTGCAGACATTGCAGGAGGCGGCGGATGCCGCCGACAGGCTGTTTCCGCTGTCGCTAGCCGCGCAGGGCTCCTGCCAGATCGGCGGCAACCTCTCTTCCAATGCCGGCGGTACCGGCGTGCTTGCCTATGGCAATGCGCGCGAACTCTGCCTCGGCGTCGAGGTGGTGCTGCCGACCGGCGAGGTGTTCGACGATTTGCGCAAGCTCAAGAAGGACAACACCGGCTACGACCTGAAGAACCTGTTCGTCGGCGCCGAAGGCACGCTCGGTGTCATCACCGCCGCCGTGCTTAAACTGTTTCCCAAGCCGAAGGGACGCGAGGTCGCGTTCGTCGGCCTGTCGTCGCCGCAAGCAGCGCTTTCCCTGTTCAGCCTGGCCATGGACCGCGCCGGGGCCGCGCTCACCGCTTTCGAACTGATCGGCAAGCGGCCATACGACTTCACGCTGGCGCATGCACAGGGTGTGACGCGGCCGCTGATGGAGGATTGGCCCTGGTATGTGCTGATGCAGATTTCATCGGGCCGTTCGTCGGAAGATTCGCGGGCGCTGATCGAGGATGTGCTCTCGGCGGGCCTCGATCAGGACTTCGTCGGTGATGCCGTCATCGCGGCGAGCCTTGGGCAAGGCGACGCCTTCTGGAATTTCCGCGAGCTGCTGCCTGAAGCGCAGAAGCCGGAAGGCGCCTCGATCAAGCACGACATCTCCGTGCCGATCGCATCCATCCCGCGCTTCATCGAGGAGGCCGCCGGCGCGGTGGCGTCGGTGAGTGCCGGTGCCCGCGTCGTCTGCTTCGGCCATATGGGCGACGGCAATCTCCACTATAACATCTCGCGGCCCATCGATGGCGACGACGAGGCGTTTCTCGCCCTCTACCATCCCATGAACAAGACAGTGCATGACGTCGTGCGCAGCCTGCACGGTTCGATCTCGGCCGAGCACGGCATCGGCCAGTTGAAGCGCGACGAACTGATCGCCACCGCGCCGCCGGTGGCGATCGATCTGATGCGCCGGGTAAAGGCGGCCTTCGATCCGGCCGGTATCATGAATCCCGGTAAGGTTATCTGATCCTTTCAACATCTTGTGGTCGGTGGTATTCCGATAACCATCCCTGAGATCAGCAAAATTTAACCGACTTTCTTAAGCGCGGCGGTAAGGAGCCCACGCTACTGTTTCCCCATAACGAGGCCGGGAAAACTGGCCCGGAGAGAACCGGACACCGGCTCTCAGGAGACAGACAGGAAGGCACTCTATGAACACTGGACTGAAGCCAGTCTGGGCGGGACGCAACATGCGCCTCGACCCATTCCGACTGCCGCAGGTGGTCAGCTACGCGACGCGCGATGACTATGGCGACGTGACGTTCACCATCGACCATCGTGGCGCCGTGATCCGCCGCATGCTCGAGATGAGCGGCGTGCCGGCGATCATCGCTCTGCCTGCCAACGCGTTCCGCGGCGTGGCCGCCCGCGCGATGGAGGATCCGGATGGCAATGTCACGGTGACCCTGGAACTCCTGCACAACGATCCGATGTTGTCGGTGCCGCTGCTGGTGGCCGACGACCTCGACGATGTCGCGGCCGACTGGCGCGCCTGGGCCGATGCCTACCGCCTGCCGATGCTCTTGATCGAATCGGACGGCGTGGCCCGCACCCTGGAAGAATCGCTCGGCGCCGCCATCAAGACGCTGCCGCCGCAGGATCGCCGCAAGGGTCGCGTTTCCAACACGCGCCGCCCGCGCTTCCTCGCCCGCCGCAGGGCGGGCGACCTTGGCCTCAGGCTGGTCATCGATGGCCAGGAGATCATTTCTCGGGAGTGACTTCGCTTCGCACAGTTGGCGAAACCATCAATGACAGCCTCCTTCTCCCCGTCACTATACGGGGAGAAGTGCCCGGCAGGGCGATGAGGGGCAGCGCTGACCTGGCGTTTGTCCAACTCAGAACCTGATCCGACGGACGCCTTATATCGCTGTTACAAATTCATTTTGCCTCCAAGGTTGGCGCTGCCCTCATCCGGCTGCCGCCACCTTCCCCCGTATAGTGACGGAAGAAGGCCGCTAGACCAGCGGCTTGAGCGTCACCCACAGCGCGCCGCCGATCAGGCCGAGGAAGATCAGCCACCCGACCTGGTTGTTCGACCGGAACAGCCGCAGGCACTGGTCCGGATCGTTGATGTCCAGAACCGCGATCTGCCGGGCCATATGGGCGCCGGCGGCGATCAACCCGGCCAGCGCCACGACCGGTGCCTGCGCCGACGCGAAGGCGATGGCGAAGCAGATCAGCGTGCCGCCGTAGAGTCCCGCCAGCCACGCCTTGGTGTTGTCGCCGAACAGCCGTGCCGTCGAACGCACGCCGACAATGGCGTCGTCTTCCTTGTCCTGGTGCGCATAGATCGTGTCGTAGCCGATCACCCACAGGATCGAGCCGATATAGAGCATGATGGCGGGTCCATCGAGATCGCCAAACTCGACCGCCCATCCCATCAGCGCGCCCCAGGAAAAGGCAAGGCCGAGAAACAATTGCGGCCAGTTGGTTATCCGCTTCATGAATGGATAGACGGCGACGATGGCCAACGAACAGACGCCGAGCAGGATGGCGAAGCTGTTGAACTGGACGAGCACGGCAAGGCCGACCAGGGCCTGCAGCACGAGAAACAGCCAGGCCCGCCGGCGGGTGGTCTGGCCCGATGGTAACGGGCGCGAACGGGTGCGTTCGACCTGGTTGTCGATACCCTCGTCGACGATGTCGTTATAGGTGCAGCCGGCGCCGCGCATCGCGATGGCGCCGACCAGGAACAGCACGAGATACAATGGCGCGGGCAGCAGCGAGAGCAGCGGGTCGCCAGGCCGCGGATAGGCGCTGGCCGCCAGCGCCGCCGACCACCAGCACGGCCATAAGAGCAGCTGCCAGCCGATCGGCCTGTCCCATCGCGCAAGCTGCGCATAGGGCCAAACTTGGCGCGGCAGCACCCGGTAGACCCAATGGCCGTTCGGTGCATCGGCGACACGGCCCTGGGCCGCTTTCGACTGGATAGGTTCCATGTCCATGGAGTGGCAGCAGCCGCGGAAACCGTCAAGCGGCAACCTGACCGCGGCACGGCGCCGGGCGCTGTCGCTGCGCTGGGTCGGCGACGATGCCCATTATGTCGAGCGGCCGGGCCGCATGTCGCCGCCCTATTATGGCCACGGCATGCAGCCAGGCCAAAAACTGCGCGAGGACTGGTTTCCGGTCGTCTTTCCCGGCTGAAGCGAGCGCCAGAAGATCGGCGGCGTTGCCCGCCACCGGTTGTCGGCGGGGGTAACGTTCCCGTGCGCAAATCCCGGCAAAGCGCCCGGATGCCTTGACCCGTCGTCCAGAGAGCAATAGCGGGTTCTCTTGGAACAGTCGGTATCAAGAGGTGGCCATGAACGTTCTTCTTCTCGGCTCCGGCGGCCGCGAACATGCGCTCGCCTGGAAGATTGCCGCGTCGCCTCTGCTGGCCAAGCTCTATGCGGCCCCCGGCAATCCGGGCATCGGCAGTGAGGCCGAACTGGTGAAGCTGGACATTGCGGACCACGCCGCCATTGCCGCTTTCTGCAAGGACAAGAACATCGACCTTGTCGTGGTCGGGCCGGAAGGGCCGCTTGTCGCCGGCATCGCGGACGATCTGCGCGCCGAAAATATCCGCGTCTTCGGGCCTTCGAAGGCCGCCGCACGGCTGGAAGGCTCGAAGGGTTTTACCAAGGATCTCTGCGCCCGATATAACATCCCGACCGCCTCCTATGGCCGTTTCAGCGATCTCGCCTCCGCCAAGGCCTATGTCGAAAAGACTGGCGCGCCGATCGTCATCAAGGCCGACGGGCTGGCCGCCGGCAAGGGGGTCACTGTCGCCATGACGCTGGACGAGGCGCGGGCGGCCCTCGATGCCTGTTTCGAGGGCTCCTTCGGCGCAGCCGGCGCCGAGGTGGTGATCGAGGAATTCATGACCGGCGAGGAAGCGAGCTTCTTCTGCCTTTGCGACGGCACCACCGCGTTGCCCTTCGGCACCGCGCAGGATCACAAGCGCGTCGGCGATGGCGACGTCGGACCCAACACCGGCGGCATGGGCGCCTATTCGCCGGCCCTGGTGATGACGCCGGAGATGGTGGAGCGCACCATGCGCGAAATCATCGAACCGACCATGCGCGGCATGGCGGAACTCGGCGCGCCCTTCACCGGCATTCTCTTCGCCGGCCTGATGATCACGGATAACGGGCCGAAGCTGATCGAATACAACACCCGCTTCGGCGATCCGGAATGCCAGGTGCTGATGATGCGGCTGAAGGACGATCTGCTGGTGCTGCTCAACGCCGCGACCGACGGCCAGCTTGCGCATATGTCGGTGCGCTGGCGCGACGAGGCGGCGCTCACCGTGGTGATGGCGGCGAGAGGCTATCCCGGCACGCCGGAAAAAGGCTCCGTCATCCGCGGTGTCGAGGACGCCGCGGGCGAAGGTGTCCAGATATTCCATGCCGGTACGGCCATCAACGGCGGTGCGCTGGTTGCCAATGGCGGCCGCGTCCTCAATGTCGCGGCGACCGGCGCCACGGTCGGTGAGGCGCAGACGCGAGCCTATGCCGCGCTCGACCGGATCGACTGGCCGGACGGATTCTGCCGCCGCGACATCGGCTGGCAGGCGGTGGCGCGCGAGCGGGCGGGTTGACGTCCAGATGACAGCTTACTGCTGGCCGTGAGTGAGCTCGGTCGAAGCGGTGCTGACCGGGTCGGCGGCGGCAAACGCGGCGTCTAATTGCGCGGGTGAGCGCTGTCCGATCCGCTTCCAGGTGACATATTCGACGATGCCGAAGCCTGGCCGTCGCGGCACCGTCTTCACGACAGGCAGGCGGAACCCGTCGCGGAATTTTGACCAGCGCGAGCCGAGCACCGCGACCATTTCCTCCAATGTCGGCGGCGTCGCCACATCGGCATAAATGATGGTGGCCTTGCCGGCCAACGCCGCTTCCCTCGAGAGCGGCACCGGTACGCTGGCAAGATAGTCGGACGGCACGTCGATCAGCCCGCCGAAGGGCCACTGCTGGCGCAATGTGACGGCATCCGTCGGCACGACGTTGACGTCGATGTCGTCGGGCGTGCCGGCAACTCTGTAGGGGCAACGGAAGCGGCCGCAATTGGCCTGCGCCGAGAACTGCCAGAGCGCGTAGCCCCGCCAGTTGCCCATCGGAAAATGCACGTCGATGTCAGGCTTGTAGCGCGCGTACCAGAGCGGCAGCCGCGACAGGAGCCGGTATTTGTAGCGGTTGTCGGCGATGAACTGGGCGGTCTTGCCGTTGGTGTAGAGCACCGGGAATCGTCCAACGCGCCGATGCACCTGGCGCACGAATTCCTCGGCATCGTCGAGCGACATCCATTGCGAGGGATCGTTGCCTTCGAGGTCGAGAGCCATGAGATCGTCGGGCGCAGGATCGGCGAAATCGAGGAAATTGTTGGCCTGCTCGACCGGATTGCCGGGGCGGGCGAGGTGATAGGCACCCCATTTCAGTCCGAGCGCCTTGGCGACGACCCTGCGCGTCTGGAACAGTTCGCGTGTCACCGCGTGGCGTTTCCACAACGCTTTGCACAGCTTCACCTCGGTATCGCCGCCGGAGCAGAAATAGGGCGGCGGCATGCCGTCGGAAGCCTTGTTGATGAAGGCGACGATGCGCTTGTCGGTGGCAAGTTGTGCCCAGTCGATGGAATTGTATTCGTAGGCGTCGACGACCAGCGCGCGGTCGGCATTCTTCCACGGCTCGGAGAAGTCCGAGGCCTTGGCCGCCATCGACAGCGCCACGGTCGCCGCGAAAGCCAGAGGCATCAGTGCGTGTCGCCAGAAAATATACAGAGGTTTTAGAGAAGCGGCATGCCCAGGGAAAAAGGGTTTGACGAGCGTTGGCACAGCGCTCTTTGAATGGCGATGGAAACGCCTTGGCAATTTCAAAACAGGGAATCCCCGTTGATCAAAGGCAAATCCTGAACCGTCATGGTTAAGGAATGCTTCTCGATGCTGGGAACACCCCGTACCAGATTAGAACACACCGCCAATACCAATTCCGCCACTGATGTCGGGAGGGGGGGCGGCGGGACGCGACGATGGCGAACGCGAGGGCGTGGAGGTCTTTCGGCTCGCCGCTCCCTTTTTGCGCAGCGGAGCGGCGTCCGACGCGACCTTCGCCGGCTTGACCTTCACGATGACCGGATCTTTGCAGACACGGCCGGAGTGCAAGAAGAGATCGCCCAGAAGTTCAACCGTTGGCTCGGTCGCCGACGCGGCCCGCTTGGTGTTCCTGTAGTAATTGTTGAGAGCTTGGACCGACTGCTTGCCCCAGTCCCCATCGACTGTCATGCGATAGCAGCCCAAGCGGCGCAATTCCGTCTGGATGTTGCGTGCGAGGTCGGTCGCTTTCGCAGGGCCCGGCTCACCTGCCGATGTGCCGACGATCAACGTTTCAAGACCGGAAACCACGCTTTGCCGGGCTCCTTCAAGGCTGGCAAGCTGCGTACCTGCCGGTTCCGGCGAAGCGCCGGGCGGGACTGAAATTTCGGCCGATCGCAATGTTTGTCCCACGATAAGCACGGCGGTCTGTAGGTCGTTGGAAGCAAGCTCGACCTGCAGTTTTTTCTTGGCGGCCGGATCCGAGAGAATGCGAGACAGGCTGGCGCTCAACTGAGCCGGGTCGAGCTCTTGTTGCTCGGTGAAATAGAACTGCTCACGAAGGTTCGACTGGTCCCATGGAACCTGACGACCTGCGGTGAGTGCCTCGGTCTCGTTGCGAACGCGGATCATCATATCCGAGATGCTGAGCCCGGGAATCTCCACGTTCCTCAACAGGGCTGTGGTAAAGGGGCTGTTGTCCCCCGAGCCATCGGCCGTGATGTTGCCTGGCTGGGTCGCGAAGGCAACAAACGTGTTTTCGCCCACTTCGACCTGGGCAAGGCCATCCATGATGCTGGCGCCTTTGCCGACCGGGTTGTTCCGGCAAGCGTCAAGAAAAATAAATGTCTGCCTCTCCCGGTTGGAAAATTTTGCGATCACGTCGTTTAGCCTGATCGCGCCCGCGGTCAGTTTTTCCAGGGTTACGGGATCGGGTGTATCGACAGGCAGGAGATAGTTCTCTCCCTGCAACTGAACGCCGTGACCGGCGTAGAAGATCACCACAGCGCTGGCGGTTGCGAGTTTGCTGTCGGCCCTGTCAAAGAGCTTGGCAAACCCGTCCGACGAAAGATCGAGCCCCGTCAGCACGTCGAAATTCAGCCTTTTCAGACTTTCGGAGAGTTGTGTGGCGTCGTTTACCGCATTGGTCAAATGTTGAAGGCGGGTGCTTCGGTAATGCGAATTGCCAATGACGATGGCAAGCCGCTTGCTTGGCTTTGACGCAAGCACTTCCTCGACCGCGGCTTGGGCACCCATCGAGCCGAAAAACACGACCAGCAGAACCGCAGCAAAGTGCCGGAAGAAACTGTAGGTCATGTCACGGGCTCGTTTCAGCTGCGACAACGTTCGCGCCGTCGAAGTGTCCGTCCGGCTGATGCGCCGTCCCCTCGGACGGCGGAAACCCATATCTCCGAAGACCACTGAATTTTACACCACAAACCGCCTCAAAGAAAGGGCGAGGGTCTCGCGACCGCGTTTGATCGGCCGAGCGGGGCGGCGCGAACCATCGTCTTACACGTGCTTCAAAAGGCTCGCTTGGCAAGCACCCCAGCCGCCCGGCATGCGGAAGCCGATTCGATGCGAAACCATATCTTCCCAGGGCATAACCTGTCATAATCGTCATAGTGCGATCGCAGTATGCTGAGCGCGCACGCTGAAGCCGGATGGATATTTTGAATATCGTCGGCGAATTGCATCCCTGATTATTATTGTCTTACTTGTAATAAAGAGGGGAAATGACAATGATAGCAAGGAAATGGTATTTTGACCCGGTCAACGCGATTGCGCTCTCGATCGGTGCTATGTTCGTCCTCCTGCCTTCGAAGGCAGCCGCCTGCATTTTCGTTGGTGAGGGAACTGTTCTGTCAGGGCAGTGCTATCTCAACGGCATAGCCAACGGCGCGGTTGTCGACACGTCCCTCGATGCGCTTCTGGGTGTTGTCGATGACGCAATCGAGTCAGATGTCGGCCTTGCGAACGGGCCCCCGCAAGCTCTGTCGACGCCGTTCGGCGTCTTCGCTTCCGGCCAGTTGGCGCACACGGAGCACGACGGCTTCACGATTTCACGGGGACCGATCGTGACCACCGGACCGGACTTCGACGTTGACGAATTTTCCGCTGCGGTCAGCGTGGACTTCAACGCTGCAAAGCATTTCGGTTTCGACAATGAGCACGGACTAAACTTGGGTCTGTTTGGCGGTTATGCATCGGCCAAGGTAGACGCCAATGCGCTCGGTTTCTTTCCTCCTAACGGCGAAGCCACCAACAGAAGCGGTATGTTCGGCGGTTATGGACTCTATCGTCGCGGCACCAGCTATATGCTTGTGGCTGCATCGGCGTTCCTCGGCAACACCGATGTCGAAAGCACAGGCCTCGGCTCCGGCGCGTATGACACACAAGGCTACGCCGTAACGGGGTCGATCGGCCACATCTTCAACTTGACCGATCGGGTGCGCTTCGATCTGCGTGGTGGATTGCTTGGTGTTAGTTTCACCGGCGACGAATACACGGACAGTTCTGGCGTTTCGTACGGAAAAAGCCGCCTGTCATTTGGCGCAATCAAGTTCGAACCTGGAGTTTATGCCGATTATCAACTCGGGAACGGTATGGTGATCAGCCCTTACGTGCGAGCCGATCTGCAGCAGCGCTTCGGCTATTCAAACACCGCGAGCGTATCCGGTATCGAGAGTAATTTCGAAGATGCGGACTTCTCGGCGGCGGTGTCGGCAGGCTTCAATCTGAAAATGTCCCAATCGACCACCGTCAGCAGTGAGATTCGGGGCAAGTGGTCCCAAGACAGTTCGACCGTCAGTGGCAAGCTGGGCGTAAAGATCGCCTTCTGAACATAGACGACTGGATGGTCATTTCCGTGGCCGGCAACGCAAGATGCTTGGCGGACGATTATCTGGCTAGCGCCGGATGCCCGGCGGAAATTCAATCGGTCGGGCGCGGGCTCCTGCTGCAGCGTGCGTTCGGCGGCGCGCTTGTGGTGGTGGGCCAACGAGCGTTGCGGCGAGCACAATATGCCGCGATCCGACCCGTAGGCCGCACCATGTTCCCGCCTGCCCTCATGGTACCAGACCCGGTGCGCGATAGGGCAGGCCGCATTCGATGCAGCGGTAAGCGTCGGGTCTGGCGAGCATGAGATGTTCCGGTCGGCTGGTTCTGGTCTCGCCGGTCGACTTGATCCGGCTTCGACGGAATTTAGGCCAGCGCGATTGCAAAATCCGCGTGACAAAGTTTGACGTTTACGTAAAAAGAAGATGGGAGACCGCCCAAAGGCGGATGGTTTTGCGGCGGTACTGGCTCTAGGGTCGGCGAGGCCGATGCATCAGGAGGATCGAGCGGCATGTATCGGGCACCGGTCGAGGACATCGCGTTCACGCTGAAGCACGTGGCCGGCATGAAGCCAGCGCTCGATGCCGGCACGTTCGGCGATCTCGGCGAGGATCTGGTCGATGCCGTTCTTGGCGAGGCCGGCCGTTTCGCCACCGAGGAGGTGGCACCCCTCTACAAGATCGGCGACGAACAAGGTGCCGTGCTGAAGGACGCTGCCGTCACGATGCCGCCGGGCTGGAAGGAACTCTATCGCCGTTGGATCGACGGCGGCTGGAACGCGCTGTCCGGACCTGAGGAATATGGCGGACAGGCGCTGCCGACCATGCTCGGTGTCGCCGCGCTCGAAATGTGGAATTCCGCCGCCATGGCCTTTGGCATCGGCCCGACGCTGACCATGGGCGCCGTCGAAGCGCTGGACAAGCATGCCTCCGAAGAGCTCAAGGCGAAATATCTCGCAAAGCTCGTCTCCGGCGAATGGATGGGCACGATGAACCTGACCGAGCCGCAGGCCGGCTCGGACCTCAACGCGCTCCGCGCTCGCGCCGAGCCCGCCGGCGACGGCACCTACCGCATCTTCGGCCAGAAGATCTTCATCACCTATGGCGAGCACGACTTCACCGACAACATCATCCATCTGGTGCTGGCGCGGTTGCCGGATGCTCCCGCCGGCACGCGCGGCATCTCGCTGTTCCTGGTGCCGAAATTCCTGATCGAAGAGGATGGCTCGCTCGGTGCCCGCAACGACGTCTTCTGTTCCGGCCTCGAGCACAAGCTCGGCATCCATGCTTCGCCGACCTGCACCATGATCTATGGCGATGGTTTCCAGGGCGCCAAACCTGGCGCCATCGGCTGGCTGATCGGCGAGGAGAATAAGGGCCTGGCCTGCATGTTCACCATGATGAACAATGCGCGTCTGGCCGTCGGCATGCAGGGCGTAGCCGTCGCGGAAGCCGCCACGCAGAAGGCGATCGCCTATGCCAATGAGCGCCGCCAGGGCAAGGCATCAGATTATGCCGGGTCCGGCAAGGCGCCGATCGTCCATCACCCCGACGTGCAGCGCAACCTCTTGACGATGCGGGCGCTGACCCAGGTCGCGCGCGCCATCAGCTATTCCTGCGCGCACGCCATCGACCGCGCCCGCGTCGCCGAGGGCGAGGCTGCCGCCAACTGGCGCGACCGCGCCAATCTACTGACGCCCCTTGCGAAAGCCTTTTCGACCGATGTCGGCGTCGAGGTCGCCTCGCTTGGTGTCCAGGTGCATGGCGGCATGGGCTTCATCGAGGAGACGGGCGCGGCAGCGCTCTATCGCGATGCGCGCATCGCGCCGATCTACGAAGGCACCAACGGCATCCAGGCAATCGACCTCGTGTCGCGAAAACTGCCGCTCGGCGGGGGCGAACATGTGCATTTCTACATCGGCGAGCTGAAAGCAGTCGCCGATGCGGTCCGCACCTCCAACATCGAGGGCTTTGGCCGCACCGCGGACAATCTCGACCGGGCGCTTGCCGATCTCGACGAGGCGACGCGCTTCCTGCAGGAACTGTTGGCCAACGGCTCAACTGACGCGGCGCTTGCCGGCGCCACGCCCTATCTCAGGCTGATCTCATTCGCCGCCGGCGGCGCCTATCTGGCGCAAGGCGGGCTTGCCGACCGTGGCCGCATCGCCCTTTGCCGCTTCTTTGCCGAAAACCTGCTTGGCGAAACGCGCGCCTTGAAGGAGCGCGTCATCAATGGTGCCGAAAGCCTGGCCGCTGCCGGCAAGTCGCTGATATCGACCTGAAACATTCCAACGCTCGAAGGGACTATCGTGACAGACCATATCCTCGTTGAGCGCCAGGGCGCCGTCCAGATCATCCGCATGAACCGCCCGGACAAGAAGAACGCGCTGACGCGCGCCATGTATGCGAAAATGTCGGCGGCTCTTGCCGAAGGCGACGTCGATCCGGCGATCCGCGTCCATGTCTTTCTCGGTGTGCCCGGCGCTTTCTCTTCCGGCAACGACCTTGCCGATTTCATGATTGTCGCCACAGGCGGCGACGGCGGCACGGAAGTCTGGGATTTCCTGATGGCGCTGGCCAGGGTCGAGAAGCCCATCGTTTCCGGTGTCGACGGCATCGCGGTTGGCATCGGCACCACGATCAACCTGCATTGCGACCTGACCTTCGCCACGTCGCGCACCCTGTTCAGGACGCCCTTCGTCGATCTCGGCCTAGTGCCCGAGGCTGGGTCCAGCCTGTTGGCGCCGCGCATCCTGGGGCAGCAAGGCGCTTTCGCCCTGCTCGGCCTCGGCGAGGGTTTTTCGGCCGAGCGGGCGAAGGCTGCCGGGTTGATCTACGATGTGGTCGAGGAGAGCGCCCTGGAGGCCTCGGCCCTGGCTGCCGCTCGCCAGATCGCCGCCAAGCCGCCGCAGGCGCTGAAGATCGCGCGTGACCTGATGCGCGGCTCGCGCGACGACCTCGTCGCCCGCATCGGCGTGGAAAGCGCGCATTTTCGCGAGCGGCTGAAGTCCGATGAGGCGCGCGAGGCGCTCACCGCGTTCATGACCAGAAAGAAGGGTTGAGAGCCCTTTTCAGGGATAAAGCCGCGTCTTATCCCAACCACCCTTGGCGTTGCGCGAAAAGACCATCCGGTCATGCAGCCTGAACGGCTTGTCCTGCCAGAACTCGATGGTCTTCGGCACGATGCGGAAGCCCGACCAGTGCTTCGGGCGGGGGATCTCGCCGATGGCGTAACGGGCCGTGTATTCGGCGACGGCTTTCTCCAAGGCGAAGCGGCTTTCCAGCGGCCGCGACTGTTTCGAGGCCCAGGCGCCGATGCGGCTGCCGCGCGGCCGCGTCGCGTAATAGGCGTCGGCCTCGGCATCGGTGACGATCTCCACCGGACCGCGCACGCGCACCTGGCGGCGCAGCGATTTCCAATGGAAACACATCGCCGCCTTCATGCTGCCCAGAATTTCCTGGCCCTTGGCGCTTTCGAAATTCGTGTAGAACACAAAGCCGCTTTCATCGAACCCCTTGAGCAGCACCATCCGCACATCCGGCATGCCCTCGGTATCGACGGTTGCCAGCGCTACGCCGTTGGCATCGTTGACTTCGCTTTTCGTGGCGTCCTCCAGCCATGCGGCAAAGAGGCGAAACGGCTCGGCCGCATCGGTAAAGTCACTGGTTGTTAACTCTGTGTCACTCATAGTTTTTCTCAAATTGTCACTAAGCCGGGGAGGTTGCCGATTGTCGCGTATCGCGCAAGCTTTTGACAGCAGGCAATGGGGCGTTATCGCTTCGGCCAGCGCGAAAGCCGCGATCGTCTCAATCGCCCTGCCGCTTGCCGGCTGTGGCGCGGGTGGCTTCAGCCTGGAGAAAGCCGAGGTCGACCGCTCGATCCTGACCAGCGGCACATCGACTTTGGCCAAGCCGGCCGATTCGGATCGCGACTCCGACCAGACGACGATCGGCAATGCGGTGTCTTCCGCCGACATCGTACAGCTCGGCGGCCAGGCCGTGCCATGGGCGAATGCCGGCACCGGGTCGCGCGGCTCCATCATTGAGCTGGCGGAATTGAAGGACAGGGGCCAGACCTGCCGTCGCTTCAAGGCTTCGCGCGAAAGCTTTGATGGCGTTGCCATGTTCGAGGGCGAACTCTGCCTCGCCGGCGCCGGCGGCTGGCGCATGCAGGGCTTCAAGGCGCTCTGATTTTCCGCCTTTGGTGTGACAGTCCGCTACTGGAATTTCTTCCTATGCAAGCGCATATAGGGGGCAAGTATGGACTCACTCCTTCCCCAGGGCAGAAAGCATGCGCGACCCGTATGAGGTGCTGGGCGTTGCAAAGAACGCATCGGCCAAGGACATAAAATCGGCGTACCGGAAACTCGCCAAGAAACATCATCCGGACCAGAATCCGAATGATCCCAAGGCAAAGGACCGTTTTGCCGCGGCCAATCAGGCCTATGAGATCGTCGGCGACGAGAAGACACGCGCCGCTTTCGATCGCGGCGAGATCGATGCCGACGGCAAGCCGCGCTTCCAGGGCTTTGAAGGCGCCGCAGGTGGCGGCGACCCCTTTGCCGGGTTCCGTCGCCAGCAGCAGGGGCCCGGCGGTTCGCGATTCGAGTTCCGCTCCGGGCGGCCAGGCGGTGATCCGTTCGACGGCAACAGCGACATCTTCAGCCAGATTTTCGGCGACGCCTTTTCGGGCGCGCGCGGCGCCGGCATGGGCGACCGCCGCCAGCCGGCCACCGCTGCCGATCTGAACGTCACGCTCGACATCACCATCGAGGAAGCGGCGAACGCCGAAAAGGTGACGGCGATGTTCCCGGATGGCCGCAAGGTGGCGGTCAAACTGCCGGTCTTCGTCGAGGATGGCCAGACCATCCGGTTGAAGGGGCAAGGCGAGCAGGGGCCGGGCCAGCCCGGCGACGCGCTGGTCAAGATCCATATCCGCCGGCATCCGCGTTACCGTATCGAGGGCCGCGACCTGCATGCCGATCTGCCGGTGTCGCTGGCGGATGCGGTGCTGGGCGCCAAGGTGCCGGTCGAGACGCCAACAGGCAGGCTCGCGGTCAACGTTCCCGCCTGGTCGAGTTCGGACAAGGTGCTGCGCCTCAAGGGCAGGGGCCTGCCGGAAAAAGCCGGCGGTCACGGCGATCTCTACGCCCATGTGCGCATCATGCTGCCGGAGGGTGGTGACAGCGCTCTGGAAGCGATGCTGCGTGGCCAAAAAGGCTGATCGCGACTTTTGTCCCCCGAACTGTCCTGTTTGAGCGCTTGAAGGGGCCCTGTGCCTGTGCGATAGGGCTCTCCACAAAGCAGATACTCTTGCGGAGAGCACGCACATGGCGGGTGGACAGGGCCTGATGGCCGGCAAGCGCGGCCTGATTCTGGGCGTCGCGAACAACAGGTCGATCGCTTTCGGCATCGCCAAGGCATGCGCCGACCATGGCGCCGAGATCGCGCTGACCTATCAGGGCGAGGCGTTCAAAAAGCGTGTCGAACCGTTGGCGGCGGAACTGGGCGCCTATGTCGCCGGCCATTGCGATGTCACCGATCCGGCGAGCCTCGACGAGGTCTTCGCCAATGTCGCCAAGCATTGGGGCAAGCTCGACTTCCTCGTCCATGCGATCGCATTTTCCGACAAGGACGAACTGACCGGCCGCTATGTCGAGACGACGCGCGACAACTTCCTGCGCACCATGGACATTTCGGTGTTTTCCTTCACCACCATCGCCAAGCGCGCCGAGGCGCTGATGACCGAGGGCGGTTCACTGCTGACGCTCACCTATTATGGCGCCGAGAAGGTGATGCCGCACTACAATGTCATGGGTGTTGCCAAGGCCGCGCTCGAGGCCAGCGTGCGTTACCTTGCCGTCGATCTCGGCGCCAAGAAGATCCGCGTCAACGCAATCTCGGCCGGCCCGATCAAGACGCTGGCCGCATCCGGCATCGGCGACTTCCGCTACATCCTGAAGTGGAACGAATACAATTCACCACTGAAGCAGACGGTCACGCAGGAAGAGGTCGGCGATTCCGGCGTCTATTTCCTGTCCGACCTGTCGCGTGGCGTGACCGGCGAAGTGCATCACGTCGATTCCGGCTATCACGTGGTCGGCATGAAGGCGGTCGACGCGCCTGATATTTCGACGGTCAAGGAATAGCTTTCCCGCCAATCCTCCGCCTAGGCCCAGGCCTCACCTCCGGAAGACCTGATGTACCCGCTGGTTTACATCGTGCGCCACGGCCAGACCGCGTGGAATGCCGAGGCCCGGCTTCAGGGTCAGGCCGACACCGATCTCAATGAGCTCGGCCGCCAACAGGCCACCGGAAACGGGAATCGGTTGGCCGGCCTCGTCCACAAGCCGGAGGATTTCGATTTCATCGCCAGCCCGATGAGGCGGACGCGCGAAACGATGGAGCGCATCCGCGTCGCGATGAAGCTCGATCCGCTCGCCTATCGAACCGATCCCGATCTCGTTGAAGTCAATTTCGGCGATTGGCAGGGGTTCACCTTTGCCGAGCTCGAGACACGCTATCCCCGTGCGAAGAAGACTCGCGCTTTGGATAAATGGAACTTCCAGCCGCCCGGCGAAGGTGCCGAGAGCTACCAGATGCTGCTTGAACGGGTGAAGCCCCGATTCGACGCGCTCGACCACAACACGATCTGCGTGACGCATGGCGGCGTCATGCGGACCTTGTTTCGCTTCGTGCTTGAGATGCCCGAGGACGAGGCCGCGAACCTGGAGATACCGCACGATCGCGTGCTCCGGCTGCAGGGTGAATGCCTGGAGTGGCTGTAGCTGTCCTGGCTATGATGGTTATTCATCCGAGGTTGAGCGCGGTCGCCCGGATGAACGTATCATTCGAGGTAGGTCACCACACCCGTTTCAAGATCGTAGATCGCCGCGACGATCTTCAGCTTCCCGGTCCCGGTGAGACCGGCCAAGAGCTTGCTTGAAACGGCAAGGCGCCTCGCGGTCCGCCTTGCGCTCTCCTTAGCCGTGTTGTCGACAAAATCGCCCGCCTCGCTCCGCACCGCGATTGCCGCCGGCAAGATCGGCTCGATCATCGGACCGATCGCGCCCGGATAAGTGGCGTTCTTGGTGACCACGTCGCAAGCCGCCTTGACCGCACCGCAGCTTGTGTGCGCGAGGACGACGATCAACGGCGAACCGAGTACCTCCGCGCCATATTCGACCGTGCCGAGCGTCGCGGTGTCGACGAGGTTGCCAGCATTCCGGGCGACGAACAGTTCTCCAACGCCGTGGCCGCCGAAAATCAGCTCCGGCGGAACGCGACTGTCGGCGCAACTGATGACCGTGGCCCAAGGCGCCTGGTGTGTAGCGACAGCATTCCGCTGCGCGGCAAGGTCAATCGAACAGAGTTCCGGATGGCTGACATAGCGTTCGTTGCCGGACTTCAACGCGGCCAACGCTTCATCGGGAGGCAGAGGCGTCGCAGTGCCCTCGGCCGCGCGCGCCGGCCAGACCGCTCCGCCAAAACCGGTCGCGACGAGCCCCGCGCCGACCTTGAGGAAATCCCTCCGGCGGATCCCTTCGCCCTCGCAGTCGCTGCACATTGTCCTGCTCCCGCCGCCGATCCAGCCGATGGCTGGATCCGTGAGCTGAGACTGCTACCAACGAGTTGCATTAGCAAGTGCTAACTCTCGTCCGGTCCATCCGGGAGCTCGATTCCGAGCCTGTCGAAATGGATCTGGCCGTGCGAAGCCGGAGGCTCCTATTCGGTGTCCGGCAATTCCATGTCGGTGACGACGTTTTCGCCATTGGTCACGTCATAGGCAATGACGACGTCCATGCCCGGCTTCAGCGAGTCGAGATCGGTCTCGGCGTTCAGCTTGTAGGATTTGCCGTCATCCAGCGTCAGGGTCAGCGCGTCCTTGTCGATCTTCTTGATCAGGCCTTCGGTCTGCCCGGCGAAAGCGGCGGTGGAAAGCAGCAGTATGGCGGCAACAGCGCCAATCAGGGTACGCATCATCGTCCTCTTTGGTCATTGCGCCGGCACGGTGGCGGCGGATCCTCAACGGCGAATGGAGCAGAGCAGAAACCAACCGAATGTGTCAAAACTAAATCCGCCAGATCACAGTTTGACCCCTGTGGAAAACGCCAATAGAAGGCAGACTTCAGTCGGCTTCGATGCCGGGCAGGGCACTTTTCCATGTCTCACAATACGTTCGGCCATCTTTTCCGCGTCACCACCTGGGGCGAAAGCCATGGCGCAGCGCTCGGCTGCGTGGTGGATGGCTGTCCGCCGGGTATCCGCTTCACGCGCCACGAAATCCAGGCCGAACTCGACAAGCGCCGGCCCGGCCAGTCGCGTTTCGTCACCCAGCGCCGTGAGCCCGACGAAGTGAAGGTGCTGTCCGGTTTCGTGCTCGACGAGGACGGCGAGACGATGATCACCACCGGCACGCCGGTTTCGATGCTGATCGAAAATGTCGACCAGCGCTCGAAGGACTATGGCGAGATTGCCCGCCAATACCGGCCGGGCCATGCCGACTACACCTATGACGTCAAATACGGCATACGCGACTATCGCGGCGGCGGCCGTTCCTCGGCCCGCGAGACCGCGGCGCGCGTGGCGGCCGGCGCGCTCGCGCGTAAGGTGGTGCCGGGCATGGTGGTGCGCGGCGCGCTGGTGTCGATGGGCGAAAAGTCGATCGATCGCGCCAACTGGAACTGGAATTTTATTGGCGACCCGGAAAATCCGTTCTTCACCCCCGATCCAGCCTCTATTCCCATTTTCACGCAGTATCTCGACGGCATCCGCAAATCGGGTTCCTCGGTCGGCGCGGTGATCGAGATCGTCGCCGATGGCGTCCCCCCAGGGCTCGGCGCGCCGATCTACGCCAAGCTCGACCAGGACATTGCCTCCGGGCTGATGTCGATCAACGCCGTCAAGGGCGTCGAGATCGGCAACGGCTTCGAGGCCGCGCGCATCACCGGTGAACAGAATGCCGACGAGATGCGCATGGGCAACGATGGCAAGCCGGTCTTCCTGTCCAACAATGCCGGTGGTATCCTCGGCGGCATCTCTACCGGCCAGGCGATCGTCGCCCGCTTTGCCGTCAAGCCGACCTCGTCGATCCTAACGCCGCGAAAGTCTATCGACAAAGACGGCAACGACGTCGAGGTGATGACCAAGGGCCGGCACGATCCCTGCGTCGGTATTCGCGCCGTGCCGATCGGCGAGGCCATGGTTGCCTGCGCCATAGCCGATCATTATCTGCGCCATCGAGGACAGACAGGGCAGGGAATAGACAGTAGCAGTAGGCAGTAGGCAGCCTGCCTGCCCAACATATTTTCCTTTTCCCTACTGCCTTACTGCCCTATTCCCTACTGCCCTGCGAACGAAGCGAGCGCTCCATGCCTTACGACCAGAAGAAGATCGTCGAAGCCATCCGTGCCTTTGAACGCGGCGAGATCGTCGTCGTCATGGACGATGACGGGCGCGAGAACGAGGGCGACCTGATTGTTGCCGCCGTCCACTGCACGCCCGAGAAAATGGCCTTCATCGTGCGCAACACGTCGGGCATTGTCTGCACGCCGATGCCGCGCGAGGAAGCCAAGCGGCTTAACCTTGCGCCGATGGTGGCCGACAATGATTCAGCCCACACCACCGCCTTCACCGTCAGCGTCGATTTCAAGCACGGCACGACAACAGGCATTTCGGCCGACGACCGCACGCTGACCGTGCGCAACCTCGCCAACGGCAATGTCGGCGCCTCCGACTTCGTCCGTCCCGGCCACATCTTCCCGCTGATCGCGCGCGAAGGCGGCGTGCTGATGCGTTCGGGCCATACCGAGGCGGCGGTCGATCTGTGCAAACTCGCCGGCCTGCCGCCGATCGGTGTCATTTCGGAACTGGTCAATGACGACGGCACCGTCAAGCGCGGCCCACAGGTCGCGGCCTTCGCCGAGGAGCATGGCCTCCAGCAGGTTTCGGTCGCCGATCTCATCGCCTACCGGCAACGCAAGGAAACGCTGGTCGAACGCGTGGCTTGCTCGGAGATCGACACGCTCGGCGGCAAGGCGCAGGTCTTCACCTATACGTTGCCCTGGGACACGATGCATCATGTCGCGGTGGTCTTCGGCGATATCCGCGACGGCGAGGACGTTCCGGTCAGGCTGCATTCCGAAGACGTGGTGACCGACGTCTTCGGCACCAGCCATCGGCTCGACGGCATCATGAAGGCGATGGGCGAGCGTAAGCGCGGTGTCATCGTCTATCTGCGCGAAGGCTCGGTCGGTGTCGCCCATCAGGAGCGCAAGCGCCCTGCATCAGGTGACCGCGAGGATCACGAAGAGGCGCGCCGGCGCGAAAACGAATGGCGCGAAATCGGCCTCGGTGCGCAGATCCTGAAGGATCTCGGCATTTCCTCGATCAACCTGATCGCCTCGCGCGAGCGCCATTATGTTGGTTTGGAGGGTTTTGGCATCCATATCGCCAAGACCGAGATTTTGTAGTCCACCGAGGGATCGACGCGGCGGAAAGGTCCTGCTGGCAGGTCGCCTGCGTTGGCGATTGACTGAAGCGTCCGCTTGCCTCGTCATCCTATGGCGAAGCAAGGAGCGAAGCGACGCGGCTCAGACCATAGGATCCATGCCGCGACTTCGACGCGTTGCCACGGTCCAGAATTCTGCTCCGCTGTGATCTTCGATCAAGATTACGGCATGGATCCTCGGGTCTGCGCTCCGCTTCGCGTCGCTCCGCCCGTGGATGACGACGTCGCGGAAGCCTCGGCCAATTCCGAACGTTTGCGAACGAGCGGCTGCTCGCTTCTTCTCGTCGCCCCCCGGTTGACAATCTTCGGGGTGAGCGCATCCTCCCAGCCCTCTCTGAGGGGAGATTCGGGGCATGTGGGATTTCGATATCGGCAGGTCGGTGTCCATCATGATGCGGACCTGGCCTTTCATTGTTTTTCGCATGATCGTCTATTTCGGCATCACTCTGGCCTATATCCTGGCGACTGGCACGGGCGCCTCCGTCGGCTATGGCGTCGGCCATATCTCCACCGATCCCGACGGGCCGTTGTCCTTTGCCCTATGGGGCGGCGTCGTCGGCTTTGGCGCCGTCTCGATCGCCGTCTACTGGATCCGCGAATACATTCTCTACGTCGTCAAGGCCGGCCATATCGCCGTCATGGTCCATCTGATCGACGGCCGTGACGTTCCCGACGGTAAGAACCAGATCGTGTACGCAAAGGAGGTCGTGACCGAGCGTTTCGCCGAGGCTAACGTCCTTTTCGTCGTCGACCAGCTGGTCAAGGGCGCTATCCGCGCCATTACCGGCCTGCTTGGCGGCGTAGCCGCTTTCCTGCCCATTCCAGGCCTGAGCGGCCTTGTGTCTTTCATCAACACGGTAATCCGCCTGTCGCTCACCTATGTCGACGAGATCATCCTCGGCTACAATATCCGCATCAACTCGTCCTCGCCGTTCGAAACCGCACGCCAAGGCGTGGTGCTCTACGCCCAGAACGGCAAGATCATGGTCAAGAACGCCGTCTGGCTGGCGATCATCATGTGGGGCGTGTCGTTTGTCATCTTCCTGCTGATGCTGGCCCCGGCCGGCGCCATTCTTTTCCTCATGCCCGGGCAGCTTGCCGGCTGGGCCTTCGTGCTCGCCATCGTCTTTGCCTGGGCCTTCAAGGCAACCTTCATCGAGCCCTTCGCCATCGCCTGCCTGATGCAGGTCTATTTCAAGACCATTGCCGGCCAGCTGCCTGATCCAGCCTGGGACGCTCGGCTGGCCGAGGCATCGTCGAAGTTCAGGAACCTCAAGGACAAGGCGCTCTCCTCCTTCGGTGGTTCGCGCTGGGACACGGCCGGCGCGACACGCTGATCGGCCGGGCTGGCGGGCGTGCCGGCGACGGTATAGAGGCGCGACACCGCTGATTTGAGCGGCGCCTCGCCCTGGCCGCAAAACGTCTCGCTCATGATCAATTCGGGCAGCGGCAATCGCCGGCCCCAGCCATGTGTCTCGAGGTCCGGCTTGGGCGCGAACTCGGAAACACGGCCGACGCAGAGGTAGGCGACCGGCGTCACGTGCTCGGGAATGGCCAACAGCCGCTTCAGCGCCTCAGGCTCGATGATGCTGACCCAGCCGACGCCGATGCCTTCGGCCCGTGCCGCCAGCCAGAAATTCTGCACGGCGCAGACCGTGCTGTAGAGATCCATCTCCGGATTGTGCCAGCGCCCCAGCGGCGAACCTTTCGAGCGCTGGCGGTCGCAGGTGATGCAGATGTTGAGCGCGCTTTCGCAGATGCCTTCCAGCTTGAGCTTGCGGTAGAGCGCTTGTCGCTCTTCCTCGATTGCTGGCAGTTCCTGTTCACGCGCGGCCAGGAACAGGTCACGTACCTTCTCCCGGCGCCCGGCACCGCGAATGACGATGAAGTTCCACGGCTGCATGAACCCGACCGATGGCGCGTGATGGGCTGCAAGCAGCAGCCGAGCCAGCACCTCGTCGTCGATGGTCTCGGGAGTAAAATGGCTGCGAACATCGCGCCTGGTGAACATGGCTCGGTAGACGGCGTCGCGCGCCATCTGGTCAAATCCATCGCCCACAGGAGCGGTCATGGCTTCCAGCATCGCTTGTCCCCTTGCGACTTCAAATCAATGCCGCCCGCCTGACCATGCGGGTGACGATGCCTGCCAGGCCGGTCTTCTGGCTCGGGATCAACCCGCGTCCGGTGCCTTCCCGTCATCGACAGTGGCATTTACCGGCGCGGTCCCCCTTACAGCGTTGGGCACGCCACGGAATTCAACCGTGTTCCCGATTCTCCCGCCAGAGCATTTGCAGCCAAGTGGATTTCACTTGGCGTCGCATAATGCGACTGAGAACAAACAGGCCGGCGGGCACCAGGCAGTGGTGGCGACCTTACGCCGAAGCCCCGGCCGCGCCAATCCCCGCAGCGACGCGAATGGACGCAGACGTGATTTTCCCCAGCGATCAAGCCGCAACGCATAGCCATTGCCGTGTCGGGGCACTAGATAGGGACGATGGCCACCCGTCTCTACACGCACCCTATCTTCCTTGAACACATCACGCCGCCCGGCCACCCCGAACGGCCGGACCGCTTGCGCGCTATCGAGCGCGTGCTCGACGGCGAAGCCTTTGCCGCGCTTGATCGCGTCAAGGCGCCGGAAGGAGATGAAGCCACTATTCTCTACGCGCATCCGGCCGATTTCGTCGCGCGTGTGCGCGCCGCCATCCCCGAAGAGGGCATCGCCCGCGTCGATGCCGACACCACCGCCAGCCCGAAGAGCTGGCAGGCGGTGATCACCGCGATCGGTGCCGCCAACGCGGCCGTCGACGACGTCTTCACTGGCCGGGCCGACAATGCCTTCGTCGCCGCGCGGCCGCCCGGCCACCATGCCGAGAAAACCACCGCCATGGGCTTTTGCTTCTTCAATACGGCGGCGATCGCGGCGCGCTATGCGCAGAAGAAGCATGGCGCCGAGCGCGTCGCCGTCGTCGACTGGGACGTGCATCACGGCAACGGCACGCAGGATATTTTCTGGGACGATCCGTCGGTGCTCTATTGCTCGACGCATCAGATGCCGCTCTATCCCGGCACCGGTGCGAAGAACGAAACCGGGGCCGGCAACATCGTCAACGCGCCTCTGGCGCCGCAGACCGGCAGCGAGGTGTTTCGCGATGCCTTCCTGTCGCGGATACTGCCGGCGCTCGACAAATTCGCACCCGATCTGATCATCATTTCGGCCGGCTTCGACGCGCACCACCGCGATCCGCTGGCCGAGATCAATCTGACCGAGGATGATTTCGACTGGGCGACGGGCCAACTGATGCAACGCGCCGCGCGTCACGGCGACAACCGGCTCGTCAGCCTGCTTGAGGGCGGCTACGATCTGCAGGGATTGGCATTTTCGGTCGCGGCCCATGTCGCGCGGCTGATGAAAGGATGAATGATGGCTGGTGAGACCAACGAAGACGTCAAGGCGATGAGCTTCGAACAGGCACTCGATGCGCTGGAGAAGATCGTCGATGACCTGGAGCGTGGCGACGTGCCGCTCGATCAGTCAATCCGGATCTATGAACGCGGTGAGGCCCTGAAGGCGCATTGCGACCGGTTGCTGAAGGCTGCGGAGGACAAGGTCGAGAAGATCAGGCTGTCGCGCGATGGAAAGCCGGTCGGAACGGAGCCGCTCGACGCGGACTGAGGCACGGTCGCGATGACGGTCTTGCCTCGCCGGTTTTTGGACACGATCATGATTGAGGATCAAGCTCGTCCCGATTGGAACGGCTCCAGGACAAGAGGAGAAACGGAAGCGATGTGCAGAAACATCAAGACCCTGTTCAATTTTGACCCGCCGGCAACCAACGATGAAGTTCGCGACGCGGCACTTCAGTTTGTCCGCAAGCTGAGCGGGACGACGCGGCCTTCGAAGCAGAACCAGCATGCGTTCGACCATGCGGTGGAGGCCATCGCGGCATCGGCGCGGGAACTGCTCGATTCTCTCGAAACAAACCAGCATCCGCGCAACCGCGAAGAGGTGGCGGCCAAACTTCGGGCAAAGGCGGCGCTCCGTTTTGCCTGATGCGGCCAAGGCGGTCTGGACCGCTGACAAGGAGAGTTCATGAGCTTCTTCCCGGGGAAGGACCCTGAAGCCGGCGATGCCTTTGCCAGCGATCAGATCGAACTGATGGTCATCCCGAACGTCAAGGACATTGGCGGCTTCGAGGTGCGCCGAGCCTTGCCAACCGCCAAGAGGCGTCTGGTCGGCCCATTCATCTTCTTCGACCGCATGGGGCCGGCGATCCTGCGCGCGGGCCAGGCGCTCGATGTCCGTCCCCATCCCCATATCGGCCTGTCGACGGTCACCTATCTGTTTGACGGCAAGATCCGGCATCGCGATTCGCTGGGCACCGAAATGGTCATCCAGCCCGGCGACGTGAACCTGATGACCGCCGGCCGCGGCATCGTGCATTCCGAGCGCACGCCAGAGGAATTGCGCGGCGCGCCAATGTCGATTTCGGGCCTGCAGACATGGCTTGCCTTGCCAGACGACAAGGAGGAAGTGGCGCCGGTGTTCGAGAACACGGCTGTCTTGCGCCTTCCCGAGATCGATGCCGAAGGCGTCAGCGGCCGCGTTGTCATCGGTGATTTCCAGGGACTGCGCTCCCCTGTTAGGGCCGATTCCGAAACGCTCTACGCCGACCTGCGCCTGGCGCGGGGCGCCAGCGTGAAAATCCCGCCCGACGCGGAAGAACGCGCCATCTATACGCTGGAAGGCGAGGTTTCGATTTCGGGCGATGTGTTTCCGGCGGAGCGGCTGCTGGTGTTCCGGCCTGGTGACGAGATCATCGTATCGTCGCAAACCGGTGCGCATTTCATGCTTTTCGGCGGCGCCTCGCTTGGCTCGAAGCGCTACATCTGGTGGAATTTCGTCTCCTCGTCCAAGGAGCGCATCGAACAGGCCAAGCAGGAATGGAAGACAGGCCGCTTCGATATCGTTCCAGGAGATGACAAGGAATTCATCCCGCTGCCTGAAGGCTAGATCTCAGCCCGATCCGCGTCACCGACACGCATTTACTTTCGCCGGCTGGCAGCCTATCCCGCCGATGAACAGAAAGCCTGAGCACCCGTGAACGCAACGCCGCATACGCCGCTTCTTGACAAGGTCCGCATCCCGGCGGATTTGCGCGCGCTGGACGAGAGCGATCTGCCGCAACTGGCGTCCGAGCTTCGCGCCGAACTCGTCGATGCCGTATCCCACACCGGCGGCCATCTCGGCGCCGGCCTTGGGGTGGTCGAACTGACCGTGGCGTTGCATTATGTCTTCAACACGCCGGATGACCGGCTGATCTGGGATGTCGGCCACCAGGCCTACCCGCACAAGATCCTGACCGGCCGCCGCGACCGCATCCGCACCCTGCGCCAGGAAGGCGGCCTGTCCGGCTTCACCCGACGCGCCGAAAGCGAATACGATCCCTTCGGCGCGGCCCATTCCTCGACATCGATCTCGGCCGGCCTCGGCATGGCCGCCGCCCGCGACCTCGCCGGTGGCCGCAACAACGTCATCGCCGTCATCGGCGACGGCGCCATGTCGGCCGGCATGGCCTATGAGGCGATGAACAATGCCGGCGCGCTCGATGCCCGCCTTATCGTCATCCTCAACGACAACGACATGTCGATCGCGCCGCCGACCGGCGCCATGAGTGCCTATCTGGCGCGGCTCGCCTCGGGCAAGGCCTATGTCGGCCTGCGCGATTTCGGCAAGAAGCTGACCTCTTATCTGGGCAAGCGCGTCGATCGCGCCATCACCAGGGCGGTCGAGCATGCGCGCGGCTATGTCACCGGCGGCACGCTGTTCGAGGAACTCGGCTTCTATCACATCGGCCCGATCGACGGTCACAATCTCGAGCATCTGATCCCGGTGCTGAAGAACGTCCGCGACAATGGCGAAGGCCCGGTGCTGATCCATGTCGTGACCCAGAAGGGCAAGGGCTACGCACCCGCGGAAGCCGCCGCCGATAAGTATCATGGCGTCAACAAGTTCGACGTCATCACCGGCGCGCAGACCAAGGCGCCTGCCAACGCGCCGGCCTACACCAAAGTGTTCGCCGAAAGCCTGATCCAGGAAGCGCGCGAGGATGACCGCGTCGTCGCCGTCACCGCAGCTATGCCGACCGGCACCGGCCTTGACCTGTTCGGCGAAGTGTTCCCGTCCAGGACGTTCGATGTCGGCATCGCAGAGCAGCATGCAGTGACCTTCGCGGCCGGTCTCGCAACCGAAGGCTACAAACCGTTCGCGGCCATCTATTCGACCTTCCTGCAGCGCGCCTATGATCAGGTGGTCCACGACGTCGCGATCCAGAAACTACCGGTGCGTTTCCCGATCGACCGCGCCGGCTTCGTCGGCGCCGATGGCGCCACCCATTGCGGCGCTTTCGACATCACCTTCCTGGCAAGCCTGCCGGGCTTTGTCGTGATGGCGGCCGCCGACGAAGCGGAGTTGCGCCACATGGTGCGAACCGCTTCCAGCTACGATGATGGCCCGATCGCCTTCCGCTATCCGCGCGGCAACGGTGTCGGCGTCGACATGCCGGAACGCGGCTCGGTTCTCGAACTTGGCAAAGGCCGCATCGTCAGGGAAGGCACCAAGGTGGCGCTGCTGTCGTTCGGCACGCGCTTGCAGGATTGCCTTGCCGCTGCCGAGGAACTCGGCGCGGCCGGGCTTTCCACCACCGTTGCTGATGCCCGCTTCGCCAAGCCGCTCGATGAGGATCTGATCCGGCGGCTAGCCCGCTCGCATGAGGTTCTGGTGACGGTGGAGGAGGGCGCCATCGGCGGTTTCGCCAGCCATGTGCTGCAGTTCCTCGCCCATGAAGGGCTGTTGGAAAGCGGCCTGAAGGTGCGCCCGCTGGTGCTGCCCGACGCGTTCACCGACCATGCCAAACCGGAAAAGATGTATGCCGATGCCGGCCTCGACACCGCCGGCATCGTGCGCACCGTATTCATGGCGCTCGGGCATACGGTGCGCGCCCAGCGCGCCTGAATCAAAACCTGAAGCACTTGAATCGGTTTGCCGGCTTGATTTCGTAACGCCTTGTTAACGCTGCCGTTTGGCGTTTTGTTTACCGTGTCACTTGGCCGTTTTTCAACGGCGCCCTGCTAGATCGACGTCAGGCAGGGAGATAGTTGGAATGAAGACGCTTCTGTGTGGCACGGCCCTTCTGGGCATCGTGGTCGCGCCGGCCGTCGCCGAGACGCGCTATGACCGTAATCTGGAAAAAGCGGCGCTGGGCATTGTCGCCGGCAAGATGGGCGATATCCGCGGCGGCTTCTCCTACAAGCAGGTGCCGCAGCTTGTGGTGCTGCCGGAGCCTGCAATCGCCGTTGCGACCGGGCATGCTCGTGAGCAGGCTTCGGGGAAACAGGACGACGGCTTGTCTCCAGCCGTCGAGCGCCAGGTTTCGCGCACCATTTTCTAGAGCAATTCCAGGAAAAGTGTGAAGCGGTTTTCCATCCGGAATTGCGTGAAGACAAAGCCTAGAACCACATATCGCGAACACAACGGCTGTCACGCGGCAGGTCTTCGTAAGTGTCGAGGCCATCGAAATGGTCGATCGGCAACTCGGCGACAGTTTCCGGCGGCGCCAGCCGGACGTTGACGGCAATGCGTGTTCGGCCCGAGGCATCGGCGCGCAAGCCGCGCCACGCAAGCACACAGGCGCAGGTCGGGCAGAACAGGATTTCAAGCGACGGCGTGTCTTTTCCCGCCCGCGTATAGCTGGCCATCGGTCCCGCAACGCGAATGCGTTCGTCGACATAGTCATAGGCCCAAAGCGTGCCATAGCGGCGGCAAAGCGTGCAGTTGCAGGCTGTCACCGGGCCGGGATCGCCTTCCAGCGTCCAGCGGGTTGCGCCACAGTGGCAGGTTCCGATCAGCATTTTTCCTCCCGCCGTTCGGCATCACCATCGACCGTCATTTTGCCGGACCTCACGCGGTGCACGCAAGTCGCGAGGCTCGATTCGGTCGCCGCTCTTTCGTTGTCGTGCCCAATGTCCTTGCCTTCGCGACCGGCTTTCGTCAGAGAAGGCCGATGAATTCGCCTTTGCCAGCCAGCACACGCCAGCGGCTCGACGACCTGCTCGTCCAGCGCGGCCTGTTTGCCAGCCGCTCTCGCGCCCGCGACGCGGTCGAGCGGGGCACGGTGACGGTTGACGGCGCCATTGCCCGCAAGCCTGGCCAGGCCGTTCAGCCGCAATGCGTCATATCGGTCGATGATCCGGCCCAGGGCTATGTCTCACGGGCGGCGCTTAAGTTGATCGCCGGGCTCGACCATTTTGACCTCGACCCGGCCAGCCGGGAGGCGCTCGACATTGGCGCCGCGACCGGCGGTTTCACCCAGGTGCTGCTCGAACTCGGCGCGTCCCATGTCACGGCAATCGATGTCGGTCACGGCCAGATGCATCCCGACATCGCCGGGGATCCGCGCGTGACGGTGATCGAGGGGCTGAACGCCCGCGACCTGACGGTCGCGGATCTTGCTGGCCGTGTTCCGGATTTCATTGTTTCAGACGTTAGTTTCATCTCGCTGAAACTGGCGCTGCCGCCGGCGCTTGCCATTGCGAAGTCCGGTGCCGCCGCGATCCTTCTGGTCAAGCCGCAATTCGAGGCGGGTCGCGAGGCGATCGGCAAGGGCGGCCTGTTGAAAGACCCCTTCGATGCCGCCCGTGTCGCCGGCCTGTTACAGGATTGGCTCGACTCCATTCCAGGTTGGCACTCGCTCGGCCTGCATCCATCGCCGATCGAAGGTGGCGACGGCAATCGCGAATTCCTGCTCGGTGGGATCAAGGATCGATGAGCGCGCGCTTCACAATCAGGAAACTGGGCGCCCAGGGCGACGGCATCGCCGAGACCGAAAGCGGCGATCTCTTCATCCCGTTCACGCTGCCCGGCGAGGTCGTCACCGCCGCGCGTGAAAGAGACCGCGCCTCGCTGATGGCGGTGCTGGAAGCCTCGCCGTTGCGCATCGACCCCGCCTGCCGCCATTTCACCGAATGCGGCGGCTGCGCCCTCCAGCATTTCGAGGCCGAGGCCTATCGCCAGTGGAAACGCGAGAAGGTAGTGCACGCCCTGAAAGGCAAGGGCATCGAGTGCGGCATAGGCGAACTGGTCGCCTGCGCGCCGCACACGCGCCGCCGCGTTGTGCTTGCCGCCCGGCGCGCCGAAACAGGCATGCTGCTCGGCTTCAATCGTCACCTGTCGCCGGAAATCATCCCCATATCGGAATGCCCGATCTCGCTGCCCGGGATCGTCGCGGCGCTCGGACAGTTGAGGGCGCTGGCGGAATTGATATGCGCCACCACGAAATCGTTCCGGATGGCGGTTACCGTGACGGCTTCGGGCCTCGATGTCGCGGCACACGAATCCGGCAAGCTCGGCGAACACCAGCGCCGTATCGCCTCCAATTTTGTCATCGCACAAGGCTTCGCCAGATTGTCCGTCGATGACGAGATCATCATCGAACCAAGGAAGCCTGTCGTCATGTTCGGCGGTGTCGCCGTCGCCCTGCCGCCAGGCGCCTTCTTGCAGGCGACCGAGGCTGCCGAACGGACCATGGCCGAGATCGTCGGCGGACATCTGAAGCGTGCCAAGAAGGTCGCCGATCTCTTCGCCGGTTGCGGCAGCTTTGCCTTGCGGTTGGCGGCGAAGTCGGAGGTGCACGCGGTGGAAGGCGATGCGGCCGCACTCTCGGCGCTCGACCGGGCATCACGCTTCGCGACCGGCATCAAGCGGGTGACGGGCGAACGCCGCGATCTCTTCCGGCGCCCGCTGACGTTCAAGGAGTTGAACGCCTTCGACGGTCTTGTCTTCGACCCGCCCCGGGCCGGTGCCGAGGATCAGTCGAAGCAGATCGCCCGCTCGGATGTTCCGTTCGTTGCCGCGGTTTCCTGCAATCCGGTGACGCTGGCTCGCGACCTGCGCATCCTTATCGACGGCGGCTACACGCCGACAAGCGTGACGCCGATCGACCAGTTCCTATGGTCGCCGCATGTCGAGGCCGTCGCCTTGCTGGAAAAGCCCAGGAAGCGCCGGTAGGCGGGCCTCGGTTCGGCTGCCGCGCGGACAGAACGCGATCACTTTTCCTTGAAGTCGCCGGTTGGGCTGCGCTCGATCCCAACCTGCCGGGATCGCGCCGCAAAGCCGCCTCTTTGCCCCCATTTAGTCCAGATTCGCTGGAGGAGGGGAAGGGCCTCGACAGCTTCGGTTGCTCTTACCCATGGTGGCCTGAAATGCGGATGCTCCAGAAATTCCTCAGTTCATTCGTCCTCGTGCTTGTCGTCGCCGCCTCGGCGACGGGCGCGCTCGCGCAACAGCAAAAACGCCTCGCTTTCGTCATCGGCAATGCCGCCTATTCGTCCGGCGCACTGGTGACATCCGCCAACAACGCCGGACTGATCGCGCAGACCTTGCAGGCTGCCGGTTTCGACGTGGTCGGCGCGCGTGATGTGGATCAGGAATCGCTGCGCGGCGCACTGCGCGACTTCCTTGGCAAGGTCTCCGCCGCCGGACCCGACGCGGTCGTCTTCGTCTACCTCGCTGGCCAAGGTGTGCAGTTCGAAGGCGAGAACTACTTCTTGCCGGTCGATGCCCAGATCGCCAATCCAGCCGACGTCCCACTCCAGGCGATGCGGCTCTCCGACGTCACCAAGTCGCTGGCTGGACTGCCGACGAAGGTCAACATCGTTGTGCTCGACGCGGCGCGGCCGAATGCATTCCCGCAGATGAACCAGCCGCTGGCCGGCGGTCTCGCGCTGGTCGATCCCGACCCGAACATGCTTATCGCCTTCAACGCCGCGCCGGGAACCGTCGCGCCAGAAGGCAAGGGCCCGTACGGCGCCTATGCCCAGGCGCTGGCCGAGATGATGCGCGAGGGCGGCCTACCGCTCAGCGACGTGTTCGACCGCACGCGCCTGCGCGTCAACGAAGTAACGCAAGGGGCCGAAGTGCCGTGGAACGCCTCGAAGATCAGCGCGCCCTTCGTCTTCTTCGATCGTGCCCCGGATGCGCCCGCGCCGAAGGTTTCCGAGGCCGAATCCCAGGCCAACCGGACCAGGCAAATCCGCGACTTCGATGCCCACGACGCCTACGTGGCCGCGCTCGATCGCGACACCCTGCGCGGTTATGAGGATTTCGTCGGCGCCTATCCACACGATCCGATGGCCAAGCGCGTGCGCGCCATCATCGCGGCGCGGCGCGAGGCGATTACTTGGCGCGAAACCTGGCTACGGGACACGCCGGAAGCCTACTGGTCCTATCTCCGGCGCTACCCGCATGGCCCGCATGCCTGGGACGCCCGCCGCCGGCTCGAGCATTTCGAGGCGGCCCTGGAGCCGCCGGAGGATTTCACCGTCTACGCCTATGACGTGCCGCCGCCGCCGGAGGAGGAAATCGTCTACGTCGACCGTCCCATACTCTATTTCGACGACCCCGATTTCGATTTCGATCCGCCGCCGCCGGTCGCCGTGATCTTCCTGCCCCCGCCACCGCCGGATTTCGTCGTGCTGCCGCCGCCGCCGCCGCCCATCGGCATCTTCGTCCTGCCGACGCCGGTCTTCGTGCCCGTGCCGGCCTGGGTGAACCCACCGAGGGACATCTACCCGCCGCCGAACGACGTCATTTTCAACAACATCCACAACACCTCGATCATCAACAACACGACGATCAACGAGAACAACAATCAGGGCCGCGGCCTCACCACCGGCCAGAAGCTGACCGCCGGCGCCGTGGGCTTGGGTGCGGCCGCGCTGGCGACCAAGGTCGCGCTGCCGGCTGTCCTGCAGAAGAAGGAAGCCACGCTCGCCAAGCAGAACCCCGGCGGCCTGCCAGTGAAGCCAGGGCGGGGTAGCCGGCAGCCGGGCGGTTCCACGCCGCTGTCGAAGACATTGCCTGCCGACAGGCTGACAGGTCATGCCTTGCCCGGCGCCGACGGCAAGACGCTCCCGCTCGTCAATGGCAAGCCGGTGCTGAATGGACAGAATCTGCCCAACCCGAACCTGCCAAACAACAAATCCAGGAAGCTCTTGAACAAGCAGGCCACGGCAGGTGGAAACGCCGTGACCGGCAACGCTGTGGTGAATGGACAGAACCTGCCCAACAACCCGAACCTGCCCAACAGCAAGTCCAGGAAGCTCTTGAACAAGCAGGGCACGGCGGGTGGAAACGCCGTAGCCGGCAACCCTGCGGTTGATGGGCAAAACCGGGCCAATGGGCAGGGCCAAAACAGTACTGGCCAGAACGAAACAGGCAAGAATGGCAAGTTCCGCAGGGCCCCGGGTGCCAATGGCACGCCTGTGGCGAATGGGACGAACAACCCCTCGGCGCTCAAGGGCCAGAATTCAGGCCAGACCTCGCCCAACGGCAAGTTCAGGAAGCTTCACAATCAGGGCGGTGGCCAGACGAATGGCCAAGCCAATGGGCAAGGCAATGGGGCTCAGGGCAATGGCAGCGGTCCCAAATTCCACAGGCCGCCCGCCAACGGAAGCGGTGGTGGCAACGTCCAGCAGAAATTCAAGGTCAATGGCAATCCGCAGCTGAAAGTGCAGGGTCAACCCAGGGCGCAGAGGCCGGAGTTCCACGCCCAGCCGAAGCAGCAGATGCAAGAGATGCGCCGGCAGCCGCAAGCGCAGCCAAGACCGCCGAAGCAGCAGATGCAAGAGGTGCACCGGCAGCCGCAGGCGCAGCCAAGGCCGCAGCAGCCGCCAGCTGTCAAGAAGCCGTCTTGCGGGCACCCTAATGAGCCTGCTTGCAAGCAATAGTGCATATCGTCCAGAGGGGCCCGGCTTGGGTCGCGACAGGCATAAGACAAGGCTCGAAACGCCTCGCTGGTCGCGTTGTGTGAGATGACACGGGCTGTGCCGGGCTGGCAGCAAACATGGCCAGGCCGCGGCGGCAACACGCGAACAGATCACATCTGCGTGGTTGCCCGCTGCCAAGATTGCGCAATGCCCCGGCTCGCTGTTACCCAATCAGTGCAGGGGGTAAAAAAGGAGTGAGCATAATGAGGATTGCAAGCGTTCTGACGTCTGTCGCCCTGGCAGGGTTCATTGCGACGGGAGCCGCCGCGGCGGCGACGAAAGCGGCGACCACGACGGCGCCGGCCACCACTACGACGGCGCCCATGAAGAAGGCTGCGCCTGCCATGACGCCGCAGCAAACGGCGATTTCGAAGCAATGTTCCGCGCTTGCGGATACCAAGAAGCTGCACGGCAAGGCGCGCGCGAAGTTCCGGGCCGACTGCAAGAAGAACGGCGGCAAAGCCAGCTGATCTTCGGCTGTCCGCGGCGTGTTATGCTGCCAGCTGCCCTGCTTGGAGAGGCTGGCAGCAATTCTGGAGGTGAAGCGGTTCTCTGTCCTGGACCACTTCAAACCTGAACCACTTCAAAAGCCGCAGAAGAGGCGATAGTACCGGAACAACCCCGGGCCTCAAACCCGGGTGCCGCCCACCGTCATCTGGTTCATGCGCAGATGCGGCTGACCGACGCCGACCGGCACCCCCTGGCCAGCCTTGCCGCACATGCCGATGCCATTGTCGAGCTTCATGTCGTTGCCGACCATCGAAACGCGATGCATGGCATCGGGCCCGTTGCCGATCAGCATCGCGCCCTTGATCGGCTGCGTCACCTTGCCGTTCTCGATCATGTAGGCCTCGGTGCAGCCGAACACGAACTTGCCCGATGTGATGTCGACCTGACCGCCGCCGAAGGAGACGGCGTAGATGCCGTTCTTGACCGAAGCGATGATCTCGTCCGGCTCCATGTCGCCTGCCGTCATGTAGGTGTTGGTCATGCGCGGCATCGGCTGATGCGCATAGCCTTCGCGCCGGCCGTTGCCGGTGGCCTTCATGCCCATCAGCCGTGCGTTCTGCCGGTCCTGCATGTAGCCGACCAGCTTGCCGTCCTCGATCAGCACGTTGCGGGCCGACGGCGTGCCTTCGTCGTCGACGGTGAGCGAACCGCGCCGCTCGGGGATGGTGCCGTCGTCGACGACGGTGACGCCTTTGGCGGCGACCTGCTGTCCCATCAGGTCGGCGAAGGCCGAGGTTTTCTTGCGATTGAAATCGCCTTCCAGCCCGTGCCCGACAGCCTCATGCAGCATGACGCCCGGCCAGCCGCTGGACAGCACGATGTCGAACGTGCCGGCCGGGGCAGGAACCGCCGCGAGATTGACCAGAGCCTGCCGGAGCGCCTCCCTGGCGGCATGCTTCCAACTGTCCTCGATCAGGAAATCGCCAAAGGCCTTGCGCCCACCCATGCCGTAGGAGCCGCTTTCCTGGCGGTCGCCATCTCCGACCACGACGGAGACGTTGATACGGACCAGAGGCCTGATATCGCGAACCATCTGGCCGTCGGCGCGCACGATCTCGACATGCTGCCAGGACGCGGCGAGCGAGGCGGTCACCTGGCGCACGCGCGGATCCTCCGCGCGCAGCCAGGCATCGATTTCCTGCAGCAGCTTCGCCTTGGCCTCGAAGGAGGGCGAGGGGATCGGGTTCTCGTCGCCATAGAGATGGCGGTTGGTGCGGGCGGGCGCGGCGGCAAGTGTCCCGGAATAGCCACCCTTGACGGTCGAGACGGCATTGGCCGCGCGCAGCAGCGAGGCCTCGGACAGGTCGCTCGAATGGGCATAGCCGCTGGCTTCGCCGGCGACGGCGCGAAGACCAAACCCCTGATCCGTATTGAAGTTGGCGGTCTTGAGCCGGCCATTGTCGAACATCAGCGCTTCGCTTTCGCTGTATTCGAGGAAAAGCTCGCCGTCGTCGGCGCCATTGATGGTGTCGGCGACGATCTGCTTGATGCGATCATCTGAAATGTCGAATTGGCCGATCAGGCTGTTCATGGCGTCCATCCGTGGAAAGAATTGTTTCCACGATGTAGGCGCGAAGATGCGCCTGCACAATCTGCAATGAAGATCGGGCTCGACGAATGGCAGCGGCCAGCCGACACAAGTCCGGCTTCGGTGCGGCAAAATCGCGTCAGGACCGGGCTTTGCGCCAGGGGCGGAATCAGGGCAGCGCCGCGAAGCCTTCGGCAAAACCCTTCAGGTCGACGGGAATGCCGATGCCTTCTTCCGGCGTCTGGAAGACGATGAACGTTGCCGACGTGCCGGTCTTCAGCGTGTCGAGCAGCGGCTTTTCGAGGATGACCTCGGCATAGCATCCATCCTGGAAACAGCGCACGAAATAGGCGCGGCCAATGTCCTTGCCGTCGACATTGAGGCCGAGCCCGTTGGGCAACAGCACGCCGAGCGGCGCCAGCACGCGCAGAATCTCGGCCTTGTTGTCGGCGGTGCGCAGCACGACGACCGACAGCCCCATCTCCGGACGGTCCTCGGCAACGACGTTCTGCATCATCACGCATTGTTCCGAGGTGGCGCCGGCGGGCGTGTCGCAGATGATCGACCAGGCGCCATGCGTCGAGCGCACCGTGCCGCTCGGCTGGGCGGCATTGGCCTGACCGGCCACGAACAGACCGGCCGCGGACAGGGCGGCAACAAGCATGGCCTTGACCAAAGGGCTCGAAAGCCCCGGTCTCGTATGCCCCAGTCTTGTGTGCCCCAGTCTTGTGTGCCCCAGTCTTGGGTGCCCAAGTCTTGAAAGCCAAGAGTTCATGACGGCTCCATTGCGAATCACGGCACTTTAAGCCGCGCCAATGCCAAGTAAAGGACGAGACCGCGGCCGAACTGTCCTGATACAGGCAATAGAGCGCTTTTTCCTGCCAAATTCGCCTGAATTACGACGCTTCGCGCGCCCGGCCGGCATGAGGCAGCGGCCTGCCGGACATACGCGATTCGCCGCCATTGCCGCCGCCCCGGAAGAGCCGTGCCGGCTTGCGCGCAAAAATGCCGCACAGTTTCCTCCGCTCCTTTCTTGCGGAGGGAAAAAGAGTATGGTTTGAACCACCTTGAGACTGTCCGGGATTCCCGTCCCGGCATTGTTCGTTATTCTTGCGGGCACAGCCGTGAGAGACTGGGAGACGAAGAGGGCGATGAGAAAATTCCTAGCAAGCACCGGTGCTGCTGCCACGTTCCTCGCCTGCGGATCCGCTCATGCGGACCAGCCCAAGGCGTGGGAGACGGGCTTCCAAGCGCCTGCGACCGACATGATGCGGCAGATCGAGTGGTTTGGAAACTACACGATGTGGTTCATCATCCCGATCACCGTCCTGGTGCTGTTCCTCCTTATCTATTGCATCGTGAAATTCCGCGCGAGCGTGAACCCGATTCCGTCCAAGACCAGCCATAACACGCTGATCGAGGTCATCTGGACCGTCGGCCCCGTCGTGGTCCTGCTTTGTCTCGCCATTCCCTCGTTTCAGCTTCTGACCGCGCAGTATACGCCGCCGGAGGAGGCCAAGCTGACCGTGAAGGCGACCGGCAACCAGTGGAACTGGGACTACGAATATCAGACCGACAACACGCTCGCCTTCAATTCGGCCATCCTCCAGGACGGCGACCGCGCCAAAGCCGGCAAGGAAGACCGCACGGTCTATCCGCGTCTGCTCGCCGTCGATAATGAACTGGTGGTGCCGGTCAACACGATGACCCGCGTGCTCGTCACCGCGACCGACGTGATCCATTCCTTTGCCATGCCTTCCTTCGGCATCAAGATCGACGCCATTCCCGGTCGCACCAACGAGACCTGGTTCAAGGCGGAGAAGGAAGGCCTCTATTATGGCCAGTGCTCGCAGCTCTGCGGCAAGGATCACGCCTTCATGCCGATCGCCATTCGCGTCGTCTCGGACGCGCAGTTCAAGACCTGGCTGGCTGCGGCCAAGACCGATCTGCCCGGCGCCAACAAGACGCTGATGGCCGAGGTCGATGGCCACAACAAGGTAGCGGCCGCCGGCAATTGATGCCGCGGCCAGGAAAGATCAGGGAACGGAGCGGAACATGGCAGACGCTGCAGCTCACGACGGGCACGACCACAAGCCTTATCACGGTTGGGTGCGCTGGGTTTATTCGACCAACCACAAGGACATCGGTACGCTCTACCTGATCTTCGCGATCATAGCCGGCATCATCGGTGGCGCACTGTCGGTTGCCATCCGCATGGAACTGCAGGAGCCGGGCATCCAGATCTTCAGCGGTCTTGCGCAGATGGTCTACGGCATGAACGGTGATGCGGCGATCGATGGCGGCAAGAGCATGTACAACGCCTTTGCCACCGCGCATGCGCTGATCATGATCTTCTTCATGGTCATGCCGGCGCTGATCGGCGGTTTCGCCAACTGGATGGTGCCGATCATGATCGGTGCTCCCGACATGGCGTTCCCGCGCATGAACAACATCTCTTTCTGGCTGCTGCCGCCTGCCTTCATCCTGCTGCTCACCTCGATGTTCATGCCGAGCGCGCCGGGCGCCTACGGCGTCGGCGGCGGCTGGACGCTCTATCCGCCGCTTTCGACCTCGGGCCAGCCTGGACCGGCGATGGATCTGGCGATCCTGTCGATCCACATCGCCGGCGCGTCCTCGATTCTCGGTGCCATCAACTTCATCACCACCATCTTCAATATGCGCGCTCCCGGCATGACGCTGCACAAGATGCCGCTGTTTGCATGGTCGGTGCTGGTCACTGCCTTCCTGCTCCTGCTGTCCCTGCCGGTTCTGGCCGGCGGCATCACCATGCTGCTCACCGACCGCAATTTCGGCACCACCTTCTTCGCTCCCGATGGTGGCGGCGATCCGATCCTGTTCCAGCACCTGTTCTGGTTCTTCGGCCATCCGGAAGTGTACATCCTGATCCTGCCGGGCTTCGGCATCATCAGCCATATCGTGTCGACCTTCTCGAGAAAGCCGGTGTTCGGTTATCTCGGCATGGCTTACGCCATGGTCGCGATCGGCGCCGTCGGCTTCATCGTCTGGGCGCACCACATGTACACGACCGGTCTGTCGCTCGACACGCAGCGCTACTTCGTCTTCGCCACCATGGTCATCGCGGTGCCGACGGGCGTGAAGATCTTCTCCTGGATCGCGACGATGTGGGGTGGGTCGATCTCGTTCAAGCCGCCGATGCTGTGGGCGCTGGGCTTCATCTTCCTGTTCACCATCGGTGGCGTCACCGGCGTGCAGCTGGCCAATGCCGGCCTCGACCGCTCGCTGCATGACACCTATTTCGTCATCGCCCACTTCCACTATGTGCTGTCGCTGGGCGCGGTGTTCGCCATCTTCGCCGGCTGGTATTACTGGTTCCCGAAGATGACCGGCTATATGTACTCGCCTGTCATCGCCAACACCCATTTCTGGGTGATGTTCGTGGGCGTGAACCTGGTCTTCTTCCCGCAACACTTCCTTGGCCTGGCCGGCATGCCGCGCCGCACCATCGACTATCCGGACGCGTTTGCGGGCTGGAACATGGTGTCGTCCTACGGTTCGTACATTTCGGCCGTCGGTGTCGCGATCTTCCTCTATGGCGTGTTCGAAGCCTTCCAGAAGAAGCGGATCGCCGGTGCCAACCCATGGGGTGAGGGTGCCACCACGCTCGAATGGCAGCTGCCTTCGCCGCCGCCGTTCCACCAGTGGGAGCAGCTGCCGAAGATCAAGTAAAGCGGCAGCCCCGGAATCGAAACCGCCGGTTCGCCGGCGGTTTTGGCCAAACGGATGGAATTGAGTACCCATGGCCCTAGTCGACGAAACCAGCATTGACGAAGCAGGCTTCCGCATGTCGGAAGCCACGGCGGGCGATTTCTTCGCCCTGCTGAAGCCGCGCGTCATGTCGCTGGTGGTGTTCACCGCCTTTGTCGGGTTGGTCGCGGCGCCCGTGACCATCAACCCGCTGCTTGCGGTGATCGCCATCCTGTCGATCGCCATCGGCGCAGGCGCGTCCGGCGCGCTCAACATGTGGTACGACGCCGACATCGACGCGGTGATGACCAGGACGGCCAGCCGTCCGGTGCCGTCCGGCCGCATCCAGCCGCATGAGGCGCTGAGCTTCGGCCTGGTGCTGTCGGTGCTCTCTGTGATGACGCTCGGCGTGCTGGTCAACTGGCTGTCGGCGGCGCTGCTGGCCTTCACCATCTTCTTCTATGCCGTCGTCTACACAATGTGGCTGAAGCGCTGGACGCCGCAGAATATCGTCATCGGCGGCGCGGCCGGTGCGATCCCGCCGGTCATCGGCTGGGCCGCCGTGACCGGGTCGGTCAGCCTCGAAAGCATCATCCTGTTCCTGATCATCTTCCTGTGGACGCCGCCGCATTTCTGGGCGCTCGCGCTGTTCAAGTCCGAGGACTATGGGCGCGCCGGCATCCCGATGATGCCGAACGTCGCCGGTCATGCGTCGACCCGTCGTCAGATTTTCGCCTACGCAGTGGTGCTGGCCCCGGTCGGCGTGCTGCCCTGGCTGCTCGGCTATACAACACCGATCTATGGCGTGGCCGCGCTGCTGCTGGGCGCAGGCTTTGTCTGGTATGCCTGGAAAGTGCTTGGCATGCCCGACAGCGATCGCGCGATGAAGCCGGCCAAGGCGTTGTTCGCCTACTCGCTGCTCTATCTCTTCGCCATTTTCGCCGTCTATCTCGCCGACAGCGTCATCGGGCGTGTACTCGCGGCTGGTGGAGCATGAGCATGGCCGAAGACAAGCTCGAAACGGTCACCTTGACCGAGAGTCAGAAAAAGGCTCAGCGCAGCCGTTCCATCGCCATCGGCGTGGCGCTCGCGGCGCTGGTCGTCATTTTCTACATCGCGACGATCGTGAAGTTCGGCCACAATTTGTCGGGCACGATGTGATGAGCATCGAGTTGCCCAAAAAAACCGCCGGGAAAAACAGCAACCGCATTGTCGCGGCTGTCTGCCTCGCCTTCTTCACCGGCATGATCGGCATGGCCTATGCGGCCGTGCCCCTCTACAAGATGTTCTGCCAGGCGACCGGTTATGGCGGCACGACGCAACGGGTCGAGAAACAGTATGCCGGCCGTGTACTCGACCGCGAGATCACAGTCCGCTTCGACGCCAATATTGCCGGCGTGCCTTGGGAGTTCCAGCCGGTCCAGCGCTCAATGACGATGAAGATCGGCGAGACGGTCCAGGCGCATTATCAAGCGACCAACAAGTTCGATCGCCCCGTCACCGGCCGCGCCACCTTCAACGTGCAGCCGGAACTGGCGGGCCCCTATTTCAACAAGGTCGAGTGCTTCTGCTTCACCGATACGTCACTGAAGCCAGGCGAGACGCTTGACATGCCGGTCGTGTTCTACGTGGACCCTGATATCGTGAATGTGCCGGAACTGAAGGACATTAAGACGATCACTCTGTCCTACACGATGTTCCCGGTCGAGAAGAACAAGCCGGTCGCCTCCTCGGAGCCGGTCAAGGGAAATAGCAAGACAATTTCAAATACCGAAGGAAATCTCGGGGGTTGATATGGCAGACGCGCACGCAAAACCAAACCACGACTACCATCTCGTCGACCCGAGCCCGTGGCCTTTCCTGGGATCTGTTGGGGCGCTGGTCACCGCTTTCGGCGGTGTCTGCCTCATGGAGTACCTGAAGGGCGGCTCCTTCCCGATCTTCGGCGCCAACATCGCCAATCCCTGGCTGTTCTTCATCGGCATCGTGATAGTGCTCTACACCATGTTCGCCTGGTGGTCGGACACGATCAAGGAAGCGCATGAGGGACATCACACGCGGGTCGTGTCGCTGCACCTGCGCTATGGCATGATCATGTTCATCGCCTCGGAGGTGATGTTCTTCGTCGCCTGGTTCTGGGCCTATTTCGATGCCAGCCTTTTTGCCGGTGAGGCGCAGAACTACGCGCGCCACACCTTCACCGGTGGCGTCTGGCCGCCGAAGGGCATGGAAGTTCTCGATCCCTTCCATCTGCCGCTCTACAACACCGTCATCCTGCTCCTGTCGGGCACAACGGTCACCTGGGCGCACCATTCGCTGCTTCACGGCGACCGCAAGGGGTTGATCAACGGTCTGGTGCTGACCGTCGGCCTCGGCATGCTCTTCACCATGGTGCAGGCCTACGAGTACATGCACGCTCCGTTCGGCTTCAAGGATTCCATCTACGGCGCCACCTTCTTCATGGCGACCGGCTTCCATGGGTTCCATGTCATCATCGGCACCATTTTCCTGCTGGTCTGCCTGATCCGGGCAATGAGGGGCGACTTCACCCCCAAGCAGCATTTCGGCTTCGAAGCGGCCGCCTGGTACTGGCACTTCGTCGACGTGGTCTGGCTGTTCCTGTTCGCCTCGATCTACGTCTGGGGATCGGTCGGCGCGGTGATCGAAGGCCACTGATCTAGGCCTGAGGATTTAGATTTCGGGAAGGCGGCCGCGGCGACGTGGCCGCCTTCTCCTTTTCGGCGCAATGTTTCGGCTGGTGGGAGTGGCTGCTTCAATTGGTCGACTGGACCGACGGCTGCATTGCCGTTAGGGATTCCGACATGGACGAAATCTGGGCGATGGTGGCCGATGGGACACCAATCGAGATCGAGAAGTAACCATGGGTGACGATAAGGCGATCTGGCCTCCGATCGATCCGATTTCGGCCGGCCTGCACGGCCGCTGTCCCCGCTGCGGCGAAGGGCGGCTGTTTTCGGGCTTTCTCACCGTCGTCAAACGGTGCGCCAATTGCGGCCTCGACTATTCCTATGCTGACGCCGGCGACGGGCCTGCGGTCTTCGTCATCCTGATCATCGGCTTCATCATCGTCGGCCTGGCGCTTTGGGTGGAAGTGACGCTGAGCCCGCCGCTCTGGCTACATCTGCTTGTCTGGATCCCACTAGCCCTGGTGCTGTGCCTGACAGCGCTCCGATTGATCAAGGGCGTCCTGCTCACTCTGCAATATGCCAACAAGGCGGCCGAAGGCCGGCTGGACCGCGGCGAATGAGCGAGGCATCCGTCAAAGTCGGTGGCCGTTCGCGGCCGCGATCGGTATTGCTGCTAGGTCTTGGCCTGGTGCTGCTCTTGATTCTGCTGGCGCTCGGCACCTGGCAGGTGCAGCGCCTGCACTGGAAGGAAGGCCTTCTGCAGACCATCGACCAGCGGACCCACTCGGCGCCGCTGCCGCTGGCCGAGGTCGAGAAGGAATTCGCCTCGACCGGCGACGTCGACTACACGCCGGTGACGGTTTCCGGCACTTTCCTGCATTCCGGCGAACGGCATTTCTACACGACCTGGGAAGGCGAGGCCGGCTTCAACGTCTACACCCCGCTCGCCCTCGACGATGGCCGCTTCGTCCTGGTCAATCGCGGCTTCGTACCCTACGACATCAAGGACGCCGCCAAGCGCGCCCAGGGACAGGTGACGGGCAGGGTCACCATCACCGGGCTCGCCCGCAATCCGCTGCCGGGAAAGCCCTCGATGATGCTTCCCGACAATGACGTGGCGAAGAACATTTTTTACTGGAAGGATCGGAACGTGATGGCGGCGACCGCCGGCCTGCTGGCCGGGTTCAAGCTGGTGCCGATCTTCATCGATGCCGACAAGACGCCGAATCCCGGCGGCCTGCCGATCGGCGGCGTTACCATCATCGATCTGCCGAACAGCCATCTGCAATATGCTGTCACCTGGTATGGGCTTGCTGCCGCGCTCGCCGTCGTGCTCGTCCTGCGGCTTCGCCGACCCGCGAAAGAGGACTGAACGCGAGCGACGCCCCTTTCTGCCGATGCTCTTGACAGGGCAGGGGTAGGCACCTCATTTCGGCGCTGACGAACCGGTCAGGATTTTATGCTTCAGACAATCGCCAAACCTCCTCTGACGATCCGGCTCTGCCAGCCGCGCGGTTTCTGCGCCGGCGTCGACCGCGCCATCCAGATTGTCGTGCTGGCGCTGAAGAAATATGGCGCGCCGGTCTATGTCCGCCACGAGATCGTGCACAACCGCTATGTCGTCGAGGGGCTGCAGAGCCTTGGCGCCGTCTTCATCGAGGAGCTTTCCGAGATCCCGGCCGAACACCGGCAGTCGCCGGTCGTCTTCTCCGCGCATGGCGTGCCGAAATCGGTGCCGGCGGATGCCCAGGCGCGCAATCTGTTCTATCTCGACGCCACCTGTCCGCTGGTCTCGAAAGTGCACAAGCAGGCGATGCGCCATCAGCGGCTTGGCCGCCACGTGCTGTTGATCGGCCATGCCGGACATCCCGAGGTGATCGGCACCATGGGACAGTTGCCGGAGGGCGCGGTAACGCTGATCGAGACCGAGGCCGATGCCGCCGGGCTTGAGCCCGCCGATCCGCACGCGCTCGGCTTCGTCACCCAGACCACCCTGTCGGTCGAGGACACCGCCGGCATCATCCGCGCCCTGCAGGACCGTTTTCCAGACCTGCAGGCGCCGGCGGCGGAATCGATCTGCTATGCCACCACCAACCGCCAGGAGGCGGTGAAGGAAACAGCGGCCGGCGCCGATCTCTATCTGATCGTCGGCGCCCCCAATTCCTCCAATTCGCGTCGCCTTGTCGAAGTGGCGGAGCGTGCCGGCGCTTCGATGTCGCTTCTCGTGCAGCGCGCCGCCGAAATTCCGTGGAATGACATCGGCAACATTTCGACGCTCGGCCTGTCGGCAGGGGCATCGGCGCCGGAGATCATCGTCGACGAGATCATCGACGCGTTCCGCCAGCGTTTCGATGTCACGATCGACTTGGCCATCACGGCCACAGAAACAGAGGATTTTCCGGTCATGCGGGTATTGCGCGATGTCGAACTGACGCCGGCCGACATGGCCTTCGTCAACGGGGCCGCGTAAGGCACATGGCGGTCTATACCGACGTTGCGGAGGGCGAACTCGGCGCTTTCCTGAAGCGCTACCCGGTCGGCGATCTCCTGTCCTACAAGGGCATCGCCGAAGGTACGGAAAACTCCAACTTCCTGCTGCACACCTCCAGCGGTTCCTACATCCTGACGCTCTACGAGAAACGCGTCGAGAAGGCGGATCTGCCGTTCTTCCTTGGGCTGATGGGTCACCTCGCCAACAAGGGGGTGTCCTGTCCGCTGCCGGTGACCGCGCATGACGGCAGCGTCATCGGCACGCTGGCCGGCCGTCCGGCCGTCATCATCACGTTCCTGGAAGGGCTTTCGCTGCGCCGGCCGATGGCAACGCACTGCGCCGAAGTCGGCAAGGCGCTGGCCGCCCTGCACCTTGCCGGTGCTGATTTTCCGATGACCCGCCCCAACGCTCTCGCCATAGACGGCTGGCGCAAGCTGTGGGACGCGTCCCGCGACCGGGCCGACGAAGTCGAGCCGGGACTGGCGGCCGAGGTCGATGCCGACTTCGCCGATTTCGAGCGCAACTGGCCGAGAGACCTCCCTAAAGGCATCATCCATGCCGATCTTTTCCCCGATAATGTCTTTTTCCTGGGCGAAAAGCTCTCCGGCCTCATCGACTTCTATTTCGCCTGCGACGACCTTTACGCCTATGACGTCGCCACCTGCCTCAACGCCTGGTGCTTCGAGAAGGACTTTTCCTTCAATCTCACCAAGGGCAAGGCACTGCTCGAGAGCTACCAGAGCGTGCGGCCCCTGAGCGCCGAGGAGAAGGCGGCGCTGCCGATGCTGGCACGCGGTTCGGCGCTGCGCTTCATGCTGACCCGCCTCTATGACTGGCTGACCGTTCCAGACGGCGGGCTGGTGATGAAGCGCGATCCGACGGAATATATCCGCAGGATGCGGTTCCATCGGGCGATCAAATCTCCTTCGGAATATGGATTGGCATGAGCAAACAGGTTGAGATCTTCACCGACGGCGCCTGCTCGGGCAATCCTGGCCCCGGCGGCTGGGGCGCCATCCTGCGCTTCAACGGCACCACCAAGGAGCTCTCCGGCGGCGAGGCCGAGACGACCAACAACCGCATGGAATTGCTGGCGGCCATCTCTGCCCTGAACGCGCTCAAGGAGCCTTGCACCGTCGAGCTTCATACCGACAGCAAATATGTCATGGACGGCATTTCCAAGTGGATCCATGGCTGGAAGAAGAACGGCTGGAGGACCGCCGACAAGAAACCGGTCAAGAACGGTGAGCTGTGGCAGGCGCTGGACGAAGCCAACAGACGCCACAAGGTCACCTGGAACTGGGTCAGGGGCCATGCCGGCCACGCCGAGAACGAGCGCGCCGACGAATTGGCAAGGGAAGGCATGGCGCCGTTCAAGAAGGGCTCCTTCAAGCCAGCGGTTTCAGCGCCAAAGCCGGATGTCCAGGCAAAACAGCCGCCGACGACGAAGGCACGTCGCTCGACGCAGAGTTACTGAGTTCCAGCCTTGGGGCTTCCGATCGACGGGAAGCCCTCTGCCACGCCGACCCTTGCTGCTTGCGCTGAGCGGCAAGCAGATAAGCCGCGACAGGGATCAGCCGCCTGGCGGCGGCAACCACTTCGCCTTCGATATCGCCACGCCTCGCGTTCTCCACGGGTGGTGGCCGATCGACAGGTTGGAGCAGTTCTAAGTCCTCAGCGGATCAGCAGCGCGGTGCCCCAAAGTCCAAGAGCGAACACCGTGTGCGAGACCAGGTTGAGCGCCCGGATCTGCATCGGGTTGGGCCGCTTCGATGCTGCCCATCCGGCGCCCATGCCGGGCGCCAGCAGGAACCAGCCGGCGCCGACGGTGACGACGCCAAGAATGAAGGCTGGCAGAAAAGTCGGCGCGGTAAGCCAGCCTGCTCCAGCCACGACGACCAGGATGATGCCGTAGACAATGCCGACGAAGTAGTGAAAGGCCCAGCCCAGTGCCACTTCATGTGCATAGGGCGCCGCATCGCCGATATCGTCGTGAAAGACCTTGTCGCCGAGGTGCCGGACCCAGCGGCCGACCGGTCCCCAGTTCGGCCGTGGCTGGCCGAACGCCTTGTGGAGGAAGAGCGCCCAGAGATCCATCAGCACGGTGGCGCCGATGCCGATCGCGACAGCGCGCCAGAAGATGTCAAACATCGTTGGGATCCCTGAAAACCGGCAGTTCTGGAGCGCAAGCGGTTGTCGGGCGAGGAGCGGCCATTGCGGCCTCGCCCGATGCGACCCTTGAAGCTCAGAGCTGTCCGAGAATATGAGCCGCTCCGGATTCGTCGACGCCCGGCTTGGTCTCGACATTGAGCGCGGTGACCTTGCCGTCGTCGATGATCATCGAAAACCGCTTCGAGCGCAGCCCCATGCCGCCGGCCGAAAGGTCGTTGTCGAGGCCGACCGCCTTGGCGAAATCGCCATTGCCGTCGGCGAGGAACAGGATCTTGCCTTCACCGCCGGTGAAGCGCGCCCAGGCGCCCATGACATGGACGTCGTTGACCGAAACGACGGCGATCGTGTCGACGCCACGCGCCAGGATGGCGTCATGGTTTTCGAGATAGCCGGGCAAATGGTTGTTGCTGCAGGTCGGCGTGAAGGCTCCGGGAACGCCGAACAAGACCACCTTTTTTCCCGGAAAAATCTCGGCCGAGGTGATCGCCCTGGCGCCGTCGGCGGTCATCGTCTTGAAGGTCGCTTCGGGCAGCTTGTCGCCGACGGAAATGGTCATGAGTTCCTCGCTTGGGGATGGGAAGGGATGCGTGCTTGCGTAGCGAACTCAGCGGCTTCCTGCAACCGCAGCATCAAGGGAAAGGTAGCAGTCCTTCGACGGCCCCCGCGGAACTCGTCAGCGTATAGTGCAGGCCGCCATCCGTCGGCGTCGTCGACGGGCGGTCGAGGATCGGAACGGTGAAGATCAGCTTGCCGTCCTTTTCCCGGCGGGAAGGAGCGCCGAACATGTAATTCCGCTCGCCGGCGACGAAGAAATCCGCCGCCGCGGGGTCACCGGGAAAGCTCGCCTCGACAACCAGCGTCTCGTGATCGCCCGGCAGCACATTGATGCCGAACTCAGGCTTTGCCGGCGCCGGCAAAGCCGCGAAACTCGCCTTCACCAATGCCGCGTCGTCCGCATTGTCCGGATCGGAAGCCGGGTCGACGGTCAGCTTTGTCTGCACCGGGATACAGATCGTTTCACAAATGCCGAGAAAGATGTCGGCGTCGATGACGGCCGGTTGGCTCGGCGTCGCCAGCGTGAATGTGACAGGCAGTGAGACCGGATAGTTGTAGCCGGCCCATTTGCCATAACCGTCGTCGTGGCGTTGGGGTGCCGGAAACGCAAGTGTGGCATCGGCAATGTTGGTGCTGGCCGAGATATCGAGCTGCGGTGGCACGCCGGCGTCGCCCGGGTCGCGCCAGTATGTCTTCCAGCCGGGCTTGAGCGCTATGTCGAGAACGCCCTGGATACGGCCGGCATCGTCCGGCTTGCCGCTCGTCACCAGCCGCACCTTGCCGCCTTCGCTGTTGTACCAGCCGGACGAGGAGGCGGAGGCGGGGACTACGGTCGCCGAACCGATGGCGGCGCCGAGCAGCAGGATTTTCAAGCTTTGCATGGCAATGATTTGATCGTCCGTTCGTGGCCGCGCAATGATTTCATGGCCCTGCCGATATCATATTTGCGTGACCTTCGCGGGCAAGCAACTGCTGGCTTGGCAACATGAGCTTTGGTCGAATCCGGCGCTGCGCATCTTTTCGGCGCCCGGGAAACACGTTACCCTCCTTGTCATGGATTTGTTACGCCACAAGAAGACAACCGCTGGCCGCGGTTTTCTCGATGATCAATTCCTGATTGCCATGCCCGGCATGAAGGACGATCGTTTCACGCGCTCTGTCATCTACATCTGCGCGCACAGCGATGAAGGCGCGATGGGCCTGATCATCAACCAGACCCAGCAGATGCTGTTCCCGGACCTTCTGGTGCAACTCGGCATCATGAACGAGCAGGAGGCGATCCGCCTGCCGGCGCAAGCGCGCGATTTCGTCGTCCGCAATGGCGGCCCTGTCGATCGCAGCCGGGGCTTCGTGCTGCATTCCGGCGACTATCGCGTGGAATCGTCGCTGACCGTTTCCGACGACATCTGCCTGACCGCGACGGTCGACATATTGCGCGCCATCTCGTCCGGCCGCGGGCCCCGTCACGCGCTGATGGCGCTGGGTTATTCGGGCTGGGGCGCCGGCCAGCTGGAAACCGAGATCGCCGAGAATGGCTGGCTGACCTGCCCGGCCAGTCCCGAGCTGCTGTTCGACGCCGACATCGAGCGCAAATACGATCGGATACTCGCCTCGATCGGCATCGATCTCGCCCATCTCAGCCTCGCTGCCGGACACGCCTGAGCTTCTTCTCACGCCTGCGTCAACGGATACTGCTCTTTCAGCGTCCTCAGCACCTGGTCGCCGGGCATCGGCGCGCCGAACATGAAGCTCTGCACATATTCGCAGCCCATCTGGCGCAGTTCCAGCACATCGCGCTCGTCGGCGATACCCTCGGCAACCACCGAAAGACCGAGCTCATGCGCCATGTTGACCATGGACTTGAGCAGCACGGCGCGCTTGGGCGTGTTGTCGTCGACAAAACTCTTGTCGATCTTGATCGTATCGAAAGGGAAACGCGTGAGGTAGGCGAGCGAGGAATAGCCGGTGCCGAAATCGTCCAGCGACAGGCCGATGCCGAGCTGCTTCAGCTTGGTCAGCACGTGGGCGGTCTGCTCGGGATTGTCCATTACCAGGGATTCGGTGAGCTCGAGCCGGAAGCAGCGCGGCTTCAGATTGGCCCGCGCGATGACGGAGCGGACATCGCTGACCAGGTCGCGGCGGATGAGCTGGCGGCTGGACAGGTTGACCGAAACCGACAGCGGCGCATCGCCGATCTGCTTTTGCCATCCGGCGAGATCCTCGGCGGCCTGCTGCATGGCGAACAGCCCAAGCTGCACGATTAGCCCGCAGCTTTCGGCGACCGGAATGAAATCGGCAGGCGGGATCATGCCGCGACGCGGATGGTCCCAGCGCAGCAACGCTTCGAAGCCGGCAACGCTGCCGTCTTCTAGGCGCACGATCGGCTGGTAGGCAAGCGTGAATTCGCGCCGTTCGATGGCGCGCCGCAAATCGGATTCAAACTGCAGCCGGTCGGTGCCGACGGTTCGGAAAGCCGGGCGGAACGGCTCGATCCTGTCGCCGCCGAAGCGCTTGGCCTGGTGCATGGCAAGCTCGGCGTCCTTGACCATGTCCTCGGCCGAGCTCTGGGCCGATGTCCAGGTGATCAGGCCGATCGAGGCGGTCAGCACGATCTCGCGCTTGGCAAAGGTGATCGGGTTGTTGATCGCATGCTTGATGGCATCCGCCACGCCGGCGATGCGGGCAGGGTCCTGCTCGGACAGCAGCATCAGCGCGAACTGGTCGCCGGCAAAGCGCGACAGCGAATCCTTCGGTTTCAGGAGCCGGTGCAGGCGCCGCGCTATGGTGAGCAGGATGGTGTCGCCGGCCGAGATGCCGAGCCCGTCATTGACCTGCTTGAAGCGGTCGATGTCGATGACGAACACGGTCGGACGCACCTTCTCTTCGGTGCGAGCGATCGAGATGATCGCCTCCAGCCGGTTCATGAACAATTCGCGGTTGGGCAGGCCGGTTAGATTGTCGTGCACGGCGTCGTGCAGCAGCCGCTCCTCGGACTTCTTCTGCTCGGTGACGTCGACCATGGTGCCGACGCAGCGGATGACCTCGCCGTCCGACCCGATCACCGGGCGGGCGCGCAAGGCAAACCAGTGATAGTGCCCGTCGGCGCCGCGCAGGCGGAAATTCTGTGCCACCCGGCCACGGCGGTGCTCCAGCACCACGTCGAGCGTCGTGCGGAACGTGTCGCGGTCATCGGCATGCAGCACCGGCAGCCAGTTGCGCGCCGCACCACCCAGGCTGTTGGGCGCCAGCCCGAGCTGGATGCTGACATCAGGCTTGGTGACGACGCGGTCGCGCAGCACGTCCCAATCCCACACTGTGTCGCCTGATCCCGCGACCGCCAGCGCCTGGCGTTCAAGATCGGAGAACAGGCCCTGGTGCAGGGCGCCGCCGGCAAAGGCGTGCTGCATGACGGTGAAGCCAATCAACAGGATGATGAGGATCAAGCCACCGCCGAGCGCCGGCTGGGCGATGTCGTTGTCCAGCATACCGGTGATCGCCATCCACGATCCACATAGCCACAACAGCACCATGACCCAACTGGGCACCAGCATGATGGCGCGGTCATAGCCGCGTATGCCGAGGAAGATGATCAGGCCCAGCCCTGTCAGCGCGGTGGCCGCGAAGGACAATCTGGCGATGCCGGCGGCGACCGCCGGGTCGACAATGGCGACGCCGGCGATCAGCAGCAGCCCCAGTATCCAGACCAGCGCGCCATAGCTGAAGTGGCCGTGCCATCGGTTGAGGTTGAGATAGGCGAACAGGAACACCACGAAGGTGCCCGCCAGCGCCACCTCCGTTCCCGCTCGCCACATCTGCTCATTGCCGGGCGAGATTTCGATGATCTTGTTGAGGAAACCGAAATCGACGCAGATATAGGCAAGCACCGCCCAGGCGAGCGCCGCCGTCGCTGGGAACATCGAGGTGCCCTTGACCACGAACAGGATGGTCAGGAACAGCGCCAGAAGGCCGGCAATGCCGATGACAATGCCGCGAAACAGCGTGTAGGAATTGACTGAGTCCTTGTAGGACTCCGGGTCCCACAGATAGACTTGGGGCAGCTTCGGCGAGGCGAGTTCGGCGATAAAGGTGATCACCGTTCCGGGATTCAGCGTTACCCGGAACACGTCGGCGTCGGGGCTGGTCTGGCGGTCTAGCGCGAAGCCTTCGCTGGGCGTGATGGCGGCGATGCGTGTCGAGCCGAGATCAGGCCAGAAGATGCCGGAATTCACCAGCCGGAAATGCGGCGCGACGATCAGCCGGTCAAGCTGCTGGTCGGTGGTGTTGGCGAGCGCGAAGACCGCCCAGTCGCCGGTCGAACGGGCATCGTTGGCCTCGACCTCGATGCGCCGCACGATGCCGTCCGGCCCGGGCGCGGTCGACACCTGGAAGTTCTCACCCTGGTTGCGGTAGATCTCGACAGCGCCTGAGAGGTCGAGCGCGACATCGTCGCGGGCAATCTTGATCGGTTCGACGGCAAAGGCCGACGAAGCCGCGCACAGCGTCAGGATTGCCGCGAGGACAAAGGCGAAGAGCGGCCCGTTTCGCAGGAAATTCGTCAAAAATCAGTCCTTCGTTCCAGCGCCCGGCGGATCGTCAGCGATCCGGGCGTAGAGGTAGTGGTCCTGCCAGGTGCCGTTGATCCTGAGATAGGATCGCAGAAGTCCTTCGCGCCGGAATCCGGCTTTTTCAAGCACGCGGATCGACCTGATATTGTCGGGAATACAGGCGGCTTCGATCCGGTGCAACCTCAGCGTATCGAAGGAGAAGCGGGCCACCACCTTGACCGCGTCGGTCATCAGGCCGCGGCCGCCGAAACGCTCGCCGATCCAGTAGCCGACATGGCCGCTTTGCGAGACACCGTGGCGTATGTTGCCGAGCGTGATGCCGCCCGCCAGCTTGCCGCTCGATTTCTCGAAGATGAAGAAGGCGATCGCGGTGCCCTGCGCATAGTCTTCGCGGTAGCGGCTGATGCGCAGGCGCCACGCCGTGCGGTCGAGCTCGTCAGGCGTCCAGCGTGGCTCCCACGGCTCCAGGAAGGTACGGCTTTCGCCGCGCAGCATCGACCATTCACGGTAGTCATTGGTGAATGGCACGCGCAATGTGACGAGATTGCCCTTTAGTGCCGGCAGGTCACGGCGAAAGAAAGGGAGCGCGAACACGGCGCTTGTGCGGACTTAGACGGCGAGCCTGCGGGCCGTGGTCTGCGTACCTGGAAGCGAATCGAGGATCGCCTCGTATGGTGCCAGCGTACCCACGGGCCCGACAGCGGTAAGCGTCGGCTTGGTCGAGAACATGCGCGCCGACAGGTCGGTCAACCTTTCGACCGTCAGTGCCGACAGCCGCTCCATCAGTTCTTCCTTGGCGATCGGGCGGCCGAACAAAAGCAGTTGGCGCGCGATCTGCGAGGCGCGGCTGGCCGGGCTTTCGGCGGACATGATCAGTCCGGCGCGATATTGCGCGCGCGCCCGGTCGAGTTCTTCCTGCAGGATGCTTTCGCCGGCCTTCTGCAGTTCGTCGATGATGACAGGCACCAGTTCGGCGATGTCGCTCTGGCCTGTCGCGGCATGGACGCCGAAAATGCCTGTGTCGGAAAAGCCCCAGTGGAAGGCATAGACGGAGTAACACAGGCCGCGCTTCTCGCGAACCTCCTGGAACAGGCGCGATGACATGCCGCCGCCGAGGATCATCGACAGCACCTGCGAGGCGTAGAAGTCGCGCACATGATAGGCGCGGCCCTCGAAGCCCAGCACGATCTGTGCGTCCATCAGGTCGCGGTCCTCGCGGAAGTCGCCGCCGACATACTGCGCGTATTGCGGGATGGTGCTGTCGGCCTTGCTGCGGAAGCCGCCGAGCTGCTTTTCGACCTCGCGCACGAATTTGTCATGCTTGATGTCGCCGGCAGCCACGATCACCATCCGCTCGGCGCCATATTGGCGCTCGATGAAATCGTGCAACTGCTTGGAGGTGAAGGATTTCACCGTTTCCGGCGTGCCCAGGATTGAGCGGCCGATGGTCTGGTGGCGAAAGGCTGTCTCAGTGAAACGGTCGAAGACGATATCGTCGGGCGTATCGTGTGCGGCGCCGATCTCCTGCAGGATGACATGCTGCTCGCGTTCGAGCTCCTGCGGGTCGAATTCGGATTCCTGCAGGATGTCGGCAAGGATGTCGACGGCCAGCGGCACATCGCCGGACAGCACCCTTGCGTAGTAGGAGGTGGTCTCGACGCTGGTGGCGGCGTTGATCTCGCCGCCGACGTCCTCGATTTCCGAGGCGATTTCGAAGGCGCTTCGCCGCTTCGTGCCCTTGAACGCCATGTGCTCGAGCAGATGGGCCATGCCATGCTCTTCGTCACGCTCATTGCGGGCGCCGGACTTGACCCAGGCACCAAGGGCAACCGATTCGATACTTGGAAGGGTTTCGGTGGCGACTGTCAGGCCGTTCGACAGACGGCTTACCTCAACACCCATATGGCTCTTACTCCCTAACGCGCCGCTCGCGCACGGCGGCCGACGTAATCTTCCACCATTTTCAAGTCGGATGGAAGTACCGTGTATTTTTCCTCAAATGTCATCAATCCGCCAAGCCAAGCGGGCAGGGCGGGCGAGACCCCGCTGGCGGCCTCGACGGCGGCAGGGAACTTTGCCGGGTGAGCGGTGCCCAGCACCACCATTGGCGTGGCACCTGCAGCCTTGCCCGACGCCACATGCACCGCTGCCGCCGTGTGCGGATCAAGCAGATAGTCGCTGCCCGCCAGCGTCGAGCGGATAGTGGCGGCGACCTCGTCCATTTCAGCGCGGCCGGCGTCGAATTCGGACCGCATCCTGGCGATTTCCGCCGCTTCGATGGTGAAGGCGCCCGATTGCTTGAGGCCTGCCATATAGCGCCGCACGGTCGCCGCGTCGCGGTTGGAGGCCTCGAACAACAGGCGTTCGAAATTCGACGATACCTGGATGTCCATCGACGGCGAGGTGGTGGCGAAGACGCCTTTGGTGCGGTATTCGCCGGTCGCGAAGGTGCGGGCGAGTATGTCGTTGTCGTTGGTGGCGATGACCAGCCGTTCGATCGGCAGGCCCATCTTCTTGGCGGCGTAGCCGGCGAAGATGTCGCCGAAATTGCCGGTCGGCACCGTGAACGATATCGGCCTATCCGGTGCGCCGAGAGACAGCGCCGAGGAGAAATAATAGACGATCTGGGCCATGATGCGCGCCCAGTTGATCGAATTGACCCCCGAAAGCGCCACCCGATCCCGGAAGGGGTGATCGTTGAACATGTCCTTGAGCAGGCCCTGGCAATCGTCGAAATTGCCCTCGATTGCCAGCGCGTGGACGTTTTCAGCCTTGGACGTCGTCATCTGCCGCTGCTGCACGGGCGAAACCCGGCCATGCGGGAAAAGGATGAAGATGTCAGTGCGGCTGCGTCCGGCAAAGGCGTCGATTGCCGCGCCGCCGGTATCGCCCGAAGTGGCGCCGACGATGGTGGCATGCCGGCCGCGTTCGGCAAGCACGTGGTCCATCAGCCGGGCGAGCAGCTGCATCGCCACGTCCTTGAACGCCAGCGTCGGTCCATGGAAGAGTTCGAGGACAAACGTGTTGGGCCCGGTCTGGACCAACGGACAGACAGCCTCGTGGCGGAAGGTGGCGTAGGCTTCGCGGACCAGGCGTTCGAAGACCGGCGCCGGGATGTCGCCGCCAAGGAAGGGCGACAGCACGCGGATGGCGAGGTCTGGATAGGCAAGGCCGCGCATGGCGCGGATCTCGGATGGCGAAAACTGGGGCCACTCGCGCGGTACGTAAAGCCCGCCATCGCGCGCCAGTCCCGCCAGCACCGCGTCAGAAAATCCAAGCGCGGGCGCTTCCCCGCGGGTACTCACATATTGCATGTCACAGATCCGTTGCCGCTTGGCTTTTCCGTTCACCACAAGGTGGTTAATTTCTGTGCTGGCTCAGTCGCATTTTTGCCGCGCGGTTGATATACGTCACCAGCTTTGCGAGAGGGAAGAGCAGTTTCATGGCGTTTCATACATTCGGCGGTCGCTTTGTGGCGGGTCTTGCGTTCACCGGCTTTATGCTCGCCGCCGCCGGTTGCCAATCAAGCGACAACGGCATCCTGAACCTTGGCTTCGGCAAGAAGGATCCGACAGCGCCACCGCCGCCGCAGGATCCCAAAATCCTGACCAGCCAATTGAACGCCTATTGCCCGAAGGTCACGCTGCGTGACGGAACGGCCTTCTTCAACACCTACGTCAAGGATGTGCAGAAGCCCAAGCCGAGGCTCAAGAAGACCGGTGATGCCGCGCAGGATGCCGCGGCCCAAGCCGCGGCTGACGCAGCAGCCGCCACACCGCCCGACGATTCGGCGAGGATCATTTACCAGGCGTCGATCAGCGACGTGACCCGCGATTGCAGCCGTGCCGACGGGCAACTGACTATGAAGATCGCGGTCGCCGGCAAGGTGGTTCCAGGACCGAAATTCGCGCCCGGCACCATCACCATGCCGATCCGCACCGCCGTGATGCACGGCACCGACGTGCTTTATTCGCAGATTCATCAGTATCAGGTCCAGGTGACCGATCCCTCGGTCGCCACCCAGTTCGTCTTTACCGATTCCAATATCGTGGTGCCCGCACCGACGGCGCCGGACTATCAGGCCTATGCCGGCTACGACGAAACCGCGCCGAAGGCGACGACGGACAAGCCGAAGAAGACCCACAGGAAGAAGGCCGCGGCGATAAACTAGACGTTGCTCAAGCGTCGGCCGACCATTCCGACAGCGCCGCGATCACGCTTTTCAGTTCCGCCCAGCGGCGGATGACCGTCTCGGCGCCGGCCTCCGTCAGCGCGTCGGCATGGCCGGGATAGGTGTGGCTGGCGCCGGTGAAGCCGATCACCCGCATGCCGGCCGTCCTGGCACCGGTGACGCCGTGCACGGAGTCCTCGATGACGAAGGTGTTGGCCGGCTTGGCGTTGAGTTTTTCAGCGGCGAACAGGAACACGTCCGGAGCCGGCTTGGTTTTGCCGGTGGGCGTTTCCAGCGCCGAGAAGATACGGCCGGCGAAAAACGGCAGCAGATGCACTTTCTCCAGCATGAAATCGATCCGCTCCGAGCGGGAGTTGGAGCAGATGCAGCGTTGCGCCGTGACGGAGGCGACCGCTTCGCGCACGCCTTCAATGGCACGCACGTCGCTGCGCAGTTTCCTGTCGACCAGGTCCTCTGCACGATCGATCAGCGACACCTGGAACGGGATCTTGGACTTCTCCTCTATCCGGATAAGGATGTCCTTGAACGTCAGGCCCGCATAGGTCTCGGCAATCTCTTCCGCCGAGATTTCGTATCCGGCCAGGGTTATCAACTCAGCCTCGACCCGTGCGGCGATGATTTCGGAATCGACGAGAACGCCGTCGCAATCGAAGATGACAAGGTCTGGCTGGGGCATGGTGATCCGGAACAAGGAGGAGGAGGAATGGCCGCTCAGGGCTCAAGCGGCGCGGCATACACCAATGGGCCGGCCTTCGCAAACCTGACCGGCCATCCGGCGGGCCTTCACCGAATATTTACGCTGATCGGTAACCATAACGGGGAGTAAACAGTAACACGTGCCTTGGGTGTAAGAATGTCTGCCGTGCGTCTTCTCGACGAGCTTTCCCATGCTCCCCAGCAGTCCGAATGGCTGGACACGATCCTCAAGGGCGACTGCGTCGCAGCCCTCGACCGGCTGCCCGAAAAATCCGTTGACGTCATCTTCGCCGATCCGCCCTACAATCTGCAGCTCGACGGCGACCTGCACCGGCCCGACCAATCCAAAGTCGATGCGGTCGACGACGCCTGGGACCAGTTCGAGAGCTTCGAGGCCTACGACGCCTTCACCCGCGCCTGGCTGCTGGCGGCGCGCCGCGTGCTAAAGCCGAACGGCACCATCTGGGTCATCGGCTCCTATCACAACATCTTCCGCGTCGGCGCCAAGATGCAGGATCTGGGCTTCTGGATCCTCAACGACGTGGTCTGGCGCAAGACCAACCCGATGCCGAATTTCCGTGGCCGCCGCTTCCAGAACGCGCATGAGACCATGATCTGGGCCTCGCGCGACCAGAAGGGCAAGGGCTATACCTTCAACTACGAGGCGCTGAAGGCGTCCAACGACGATGTCCAGATGCGCTCCGACTGGTTGTTCCCGATCTGCACCGGCGCCGAGCGCTTGAAGAACGACAATGGCGACAAGCTGCACCCGACGCAGAAGCCGGAGGCCCTGCTCGCCCGCATCATGATGGCCTCGACCAAGCCCGGTGACATCGTGCTCGATCCCTTCTTCGGCTCCGGCACGACAGGTGCCGTGGCCAAGCGCCTCGGCCGTCATTTCGTCGGCATCGAGCGCGAACAGGCCTATATCGACGCCGCCAATGAACGCATCGACGCGGTGCGACCGCTGGAAGGAGCCGATCTCACGCTTCTCACCGGCAAGCGCGCCGAGCCGCGCGTGGCCTTCGTCAGCCTGATCGACACCGGGCTGATGACGCCAGGCGTAACACTCTACGACGCCAAGAAGCGCTGGGCGGCCAAGGTGCGCGCCGACGGCACGGTGGCGATCGGCGACAGCGCCGGCTCGATCCACAAGATCGGCGCCGAGGTGCAGGGCCTGGACGCCTGCAACGGCTGGACCTTCTGGCACTACGAGCGCAGCGGCGGTCTCACCCCGATCGACGAACTGCGCCGCATCGCCCGTCTTGGCATGGAGCGGGCAGGGGGCTGACCCCCGCCGCGCTTCCGCGATGATTCAAAATCGGAACGGATCGCTGGAAGCGATTCAGATCACGCCTTTATTCCGTGGCGTTCAAGATCTGCTTGAAGCGTCTTGGCATCGGTGAACAGCACGGCTTGCCAGCCGGCCGCCCTGGCGCCGTCGACATTCTTCTGGCTGTCGTCGATGAACAGCGTCGCGGACGGTTCGAGGCCGAACGCAGCAACGTGATGGTCGTAAATATCACGATCCGGCTTGATCTTGCCGATCTCGCCGGAGATCGTCACACCACGTGGACGATCGAGGAAATCGAAGCGTTTGCGGGCTTCGGCCAAGGTGTCGGCGGCGAAGTTGGTCAGCATGGTCACGTCATGGCCGCTCTCGATCAGGCCGAGCATGATGGCGACGCTGTCGTCATAGGCATGCGGCACCATGTCGTGCCAATGCCTTCGGAAATTGCGGATGTTTTCCGCGTGATCGGGATGCTCGGCGATCAGCAGCGCCTCGGCCTCTTCCCAGGTCCGGCCGCGATCCTGCTCGACGTTCCAGTCATGCGTGCAGACATTGTCGAAGAACCATTTCCGCTCCGTCTCGTCGGGGATCAGCCGGCTGAACGGAATGCTGGGATCGTAGTGGAGCAACACTTTGCCGATGTCGAAAACGATGTGGCGGACTTCAGTCATGGGGCCTCGTTGCACTCAATGGTGACGGCTTTTTCGTCGCGCCGGGTATCGCAGCCTCGATTGCCTTTTTCATGACAGTCGGCAGGGCCTCGCCGGAAATCTCTCGGCCAGGCGACCAGAAATGCCCTTCCGGGGCATCACCTTTGATGTGGGCATGAAAGACGTCGAGTTCGAGAGCGAAATGGGTGAAGACATGTGTAATTGTTCCGGCCCGCCGCCATTCGCCGGGAAAGGGCGCCGCCGCCGGCGTGGTGGCTCCATCCACCCGTGCCGTCCAGGCGCTGGTCGGCACCTCGGTCATGCCGCCGAGCAAACCTTTCTCCGGCCGTTTGCGCAGGAGAATGGCGCCGTCCTCGCGCACGGCGACGAAAGCGGCGCCGCGCCGCAACGGCTTGTCTGCCTTCGGCAGGCGAACCGGGAAATGTTCAGGGTCGCCCGACAGGATCGCGGTGCAATCCTCGCGCAGTGGGCACAGCATGCAGCGCGGCCGGCGCGGCGTGCAGATCGTGGCGCCGAGATCCATCATCGCCTGGGCGAAGTCGCCCGGCCTTGCTGGCGGCGCCATTCGCTCGACATGGGCGCGTATCTCGGCCTTGGCCTCGCTGAGCGGCATTGTGATCGAAAACAGCCGGGAGATGACACGCTCGATATTGCCGTCCACGACAGCCGCAGGGCGGTCGAAGGCGATTGCCGTGATGGCCGCCGAGGTGTAGGCGCCGATGCCGGGCAGGTCTCTCAAAGCGGCCTCGGTGTCGGGGAACCGGCCGCCACGAGCCGCCACCAGATCGGCGCAGGCCTTGAGGTTGCGCGCGCGGGAGTAGTAGCCGAGCCCCGCCCAGGCCTTCATCACGTCCTCGATCGGTGCCTCGGCCAGCGCCTCGACGTCAGGCCATTTCTCGACAAAGGCGCGGAAAAAGGATTTCACCGCCTCGACGGTGGTCTGCTGCAGCATGACTTCGGACAGCCAGATGCGGTAGGGGTCGGGCCGCACGCCTCGGGCATGGTCGCGCGGCGAAACCCGCCAAGGCAGTTCGCGATGATGCACGTCGTACCAGGCGAGCAGGCGCGACGCGGTATCGCCTGGCGTTGCCCCATCGGTCTGGGCCTTGCGGGTCTGATCTGCTGGTGCCATTGATCTTGTGTTGGCCTGGCCGATATCGGGTGAGGTCGTGGCTGGAGAACGCACATGGCAGGGAAAAGGCCCTTCGGCAATCCCGTTCCGGTGAGCGATCTTGCCACCGAGATCCTCGATCCGGTGCTGCGCAAGCGGGCAGGCATCTCGATTGGTCTCGTCCAGTCCTGGGAAGAGATCGCCGGCCCGCGCCTTGCCAGCCGCTCGCGGCCCGAGAAAATCCAGTGGCCGCGCCGCCTGCATGAAGATGATCCGTTCGAGCCGGCCGTGCTGGTCATCGCCTGCGAGGGCATGGCGGCGCTCCACCTGCAGCATGAGACGGGTGAGATCATCAACAGGGTCAACGCTTTTCTCGGCTTCAATGCCATTGGCCGCATCAGGATCGTACAGAAGCCTGTAATATCAGGCAAAGTCCGGTCAAAACCTGCCCTCAGGCCGCTGACCGAGGCCGAAAAAATGAAACTGTCCGATACTGTCGGGCTGATTGAAGATGACGGGCTGCGCGCCTCCCTGGAAAGGCTGGGTGCGACAATTCTTGGCGGGAGGAAAGTCTAGTTCCCACTGGAAAGAGTCACAGGTTTGTCGTTAATCTCGCGCATTCGTGATCACCCTTGTCAGGTTTCGCGATTGGATTGGGGACAGGGATGCCTTAATTCGCGCCAACTCTCGCTTTTTCGTGCTTTTGCATTGCAAAATCCAACCCTTGTCAGGTGATTCGTATGAGCCGTTCCTCGTTTGGCCCAAGCTTGTCTCGCAGAAACGTCCTGTCTTCGCTGGCCGCCATTCCGGCGGTCGCCCTGCTCGCCGCCTGCAGCGACTCCGGCGAACAAGCCAAGGCCGCGGATGTAAAGCCCGCCGATCCGGCCACTCCCGCGAAGCCTGCCACGCCGGCGGCGGTTCAGGTGCCGGAAGCACAGGGCACCGTCGACATGGCCGAATTGCTGAAGCCGGGCGCACTGCCCGACAAGCAGCTTGGCAAGGACGATGCGAAGGTCACCATCGTCGAATACGCTTCGATGACCTGCCCGCATTGCGCGCATTTCGCCGAAACGACCTTCCCGGAGCTGAAGACGAAGTATATCGACACCGGCAAGGCCCGCTATATCCTGCGCGAATTCCCCTTCGATCCGAGCGCGGAAGCCGGTTTCATGCTGGCGCGCTGCGCCAAGGACAACTATTTCCCGATGGTCGACGTGCTGTTCAAGCAGCAGGCCAACTGGGTTGGCGTGTCGAACACAAAGGATGCGCTGCTGCAAATCTCGAAGCTTGCCGGTTTTACACAGGAGTCCTTCGAGGCCTGCTTGACGGACCAGAAACTTCTGGACGATGTGAGATCGGTCCAGAAGCGTGGCGCCAATGAATTCAAGGTCGACTCGACACCGACCTTCTTCATCAACGGTAAGACCTACAAGGGGGCGATGTCGATTGAGGAAATGTCGGCCATCATCGACCCTCTGCTCTGACATCGGCTCAGCGCTGAGGCGGCGGCGTTTCGGCGCGGCCCGCCTTTATGAGGCGCGTGAATGAAGTTTTCGCGCCTTCGCCTGCTCGGTTTCAAGTCCTTCGTCGAACCCGGCGAGTTCGTGATCGAACGCGGCCTGACGGGTATTGTCGGGCCGAACGGTTGCGGCAAGTCGAACCTCGTCGAGGCGTTGCGCTGGGTGATGGGCGAAAGCTCCTACAAGAACATGCGCGCGTCCGGCATGGACGACGTGATCTTTTCCGGTTCGGGCACGCGGCCCGCACGCAACACCGCCGAAGTCACGCTGTTCCTCGACAACAGCGATCGCTCGGCGCCGGCCGCCTTCAACGATGCCGACGAGTTGCAGGTGTCACGCCGCATCGAACGCGAGGCAGGCTCCCTTTACCGGATCAACGGCAAGGAAGCGCGCGCCAAGGACGTGCAGCTTCTGTTTGCCGACCAGTCGACCGGCGCGCGCTCGCCGTCAATGGTCGGGCAGGGCCGTATCGGCGAATTGATCCAGGCCAAGCCGCAGGCGCGTCGCGCACTTCTCGAAGAGGCCGCCGGCATTTCCGGCCTGCATACCCGCCGTCACGAGGCGGAATTGCGGCTGAAGGCTGCGGAACAGAATCTCGAACGCCTGGACGATGTCGTCGGCGAACTGGAAAGCCAGATCGAGAGCCTGAAACGCCAGGCGCGCCAGGCTTCCCGCTTCAAGAACCTGTCGGCCGATATCCGCAAGGCCGAAGCGACGCTGCTGCATCTGCGCTGGACATTGGCCAAGACCCAGGAAGGCGAGGCGCGCTCGGCGCTGGCGAACGCCACGGCACTTGTCGGCGACCGCGCCGCCGCGCAGATGAACGCCGCCAAGGAACAAGGCATCAGCGCACATCGTCTGCCTGAGCTGCGCGACGCGGAGGCCGCCGCTGCCGCCGCCTTCCAGCGCTTGTCGATCGCCAGGTCGCAGATCGAGGAGGAAGCCGGCCGCATCCGCGCCCGCCAGACGGAGATCGAGCGCCGGTTGCAGCAGCTCGATGGCGACATCGCCCGCGAGGAGCGGATGGTGCGCGACAATGCCGATGTTCTCGAACGCCTGCGCACCGAAGAAGCCACGCTGAATTCCGAAAACGCCGGCGCCGCCGAGCGCGAGGCCACCACCCGCGCGGCATTCGAACAGGCGGCATCGACGCTTGCACGAAGCGAAGCCACGCTTGCCGCGCTGACCGCTGAACGGGCCGAGGCCGCCGCTTCGCGCCATCAGATCGAACGGACGCTGCGCGAAACCGCCGAGCGTCGCGACCGCTTTGCCCGCCAACTCGCCGAGGTGGACCGCGAATTGTCGGACATCCTCTCGAAGATAGCCGGCCTGCCGGATCCTGCCGAGAAGCGGATACTGGTCGAACAGGCCGTCGCGCTGCTTGAAGAATCCGAGGCCGCGGTGGCGCAGGCCGAGCAGTCGGTCATCGATGCCCGTGCCGCCGAAAGTGCCGCTCGCCCACCGTTGCAGGACGCAAGGGCGGAACTGGCGCGGATCGAGACCGAAGCCCGGACGCTGGCCAAGATTCTGAACGCGGCCAGCGGCGATCTCTTTCCTTCGGTGCTGGAGCAGATCAGCGTCGAGCGCGGCTTCGAGACGGCGCTGGGTGCGGCCCTTGGCGAAGACCTGGACGTGCCGCTCGACCGCAGCGCGCCGGCGCATTGGGGCGAAAGTCAGATCCAGCCTGGCGACGCTGCCCTGCCGGAAGGGACCAGAAGCCTCGCCAGCGTGGTTCGCGCCCCGGCGCAGCTTGCCCGCCGCCTGGCGCAGATCGGCATCGTCGAGGCCGCCGATGGCCGCCGGCTGCAGGCGCTGCTCGCGCCCGGCCAGAGACTGGTCAGCCGCGAAGGTGCGCTCTGGCGCTGGGACGGCCTCACCGCCAGCGCCGATGCGCCGACGGCCGCGGCGCAAAGGCTGGCGCAGAAGAACCGGCTTGCCGAACTCGATGCCGAGGCGGTGCAGGCGACGCTCACCCTGCGTCAGGCCGAGGAGGCGCTGGCGCAGGCTGAACAGGCGCTTCGCCAGGCAAGCGAGGCCGAGCGCAACATGCGTCAGGCCGGGCGCGACGCCCAGCACCGACTGGACGCCGCCCGCAATGCGCTGGTCCAAGCCGAGAAAGCCGGCGGCGAACTATCGAGCCGTCGCGCCGCTCTGGACGAGGCGCGTGCCCGCATCGTCGACAGCCATGAGGAGACCTCGGCGGCGTTCGTCGAGGCCGAAATGCTGCTGCAGGACGCGCCCGATCTTGGCGACCTGCAATTGCAGCTCGAACAGTCCTCGGCCAATGTCTCCCGCGACCGTGCCACGCTTGCCGACGCGCGCGCCGTCCATGAAGGCTTGCGGCGCGAAGCCGAGGCACGCACGCGCCGGCTCGATGCCATCGGCGCCGAACGCAGCAACTGGTTGGTGCGCGCCGAGAACGCCTCGACGCAGATCGCCTCACTCGGCGAACGCAAGGCCGAGGCCGAGGCCGAGCGCGAGCGATTGGCCGATGCACCAGACGAGATCGACGCCAAGCGGCGCGCCTTGCTGTCGCAGCTCACCGAGGCCGAGACCTTGCGCAAGGCTGCTGCCGACCGGCTGCAGGAAGCCGAGAACAGACAGGCCGAACTGGACAAGGCGGCCACATCAGCCATCCAGTCGCTGGCCGAGGCACGCGAGACCCGTGCCCGCGCCGAGGAGCGGCTGACGGCGGCCGACGAGCGCCGACTGGAGGTCGAGGCGCGCATCCAGGAAACGCTGAACACGCCGCCGCATCTCGTCATTCGCCATACCGGGCTGGAAGTCGACGATCCGATGCCTGAAATGGCCGACATTGAACGCCAGCTCGATCGGTTGAAGATCGAGCGCGAACGGCTCGGCGCCGTCAATTTGCGCGCCGAGGAAGAGCAGAAGGAGCTTTCCGACCGGCTGGAGACCATAGTTTCGGAGCGCGAGGACATCATCGAGGCGATCCGCAAGCTCAGACAAGCGATCCAGAGCCTCAACCGCGAGGGCCGCGAGCGGCTTCTCGCCGCTTTCGATGTGGTCAACAGCCACTTCCAGCGGCTGTTCTCGCATTTGTTCGGCGGCGGCACGGCGGAATTGCAGCTGATCGAATCCGAGGATCCGCTAGAGGCGGGGCTGGAAATCCTTGCCCGCCCGCCCGGCAAGAAGCCGCAGACCATGACGCTGCTGTCGGGCGGCGAGCAGGCGCTGACGGCGATGTCGCTGATTTTCGCCGTGTTCCTGACCAACCCGGCGCCGATCTGCGTGCTCGATGAAGTCGACGCGCCGCTCGACGACCACAATGTCGAACGCTTCTGCAATCTCATGGATGAGATGGCCAAGACCACCGAGACTCGCTTCGTCATCATCACCCACAATCCGATCACCATGGCACGCATGGACCGGCTGTTTGGTGTGACCATGGCCGAGCAGGGTGTCAGCCAGCTCGTTTCGGTGGACCTGCAGGCCGCTGAAGCCATGCGCGAGGCGAACTGAGCCGCCGGCCATAGGTCTTGCGCGACGTGCCGGCTGGCCGGTCGGGGGCGCGGCTTGGTTCAGACATAGGTCTTCGGCTCGACAAGATTCTTCATCTGGCGAAGGTAGAAACAATAGAAGCCGAATGCCGCGGCGAACCACATGAAGGCCTCGCCCATGGCCAGCCGATTGTTCGAATTGCTGAGGATGGTGATGGCGAAGAAGACCAGCGTCGAGATGTAGCACGACCATGCGGCAGGAGCGATGAGCTTGGCCCGCATGGCCAGCAGGACCTGCCTGGACGACCACATGTAGAGAAAGGCATAGAACGCCAGCCCGACCAACCCATAGCGCACCGCTATCTCCAGATAGCCGTTGTGGAAGACGTTGAAGATGTCGGGATGATAGGTCCTGTTTTGCCATTCGGTGAGCCAGCTGGAACTGGCTCCGAAGATCGGGTGGCGTTTCAAGATCTCGATCGCGTCGGCCCACAGCATCAGCCGTTCCTTGGCCGCGGCCGGCACCGTATCGCTCGCGATGGCGTGGTCGAAGGCCGATAGCATGCCATGGCTCAAAACATCAGATACCAGGGTCCTGATGAAGACCATGGTATCGCCGGCGGTGGACCAGAAGATGTCGTATGTGGCGACAACGCCGGCGGCCACGATCGCCAGCACTCCGCCCGCTATCATCAGCTCGCGGCGATGGCCTCGTGCCAGGGTCATAAGCGCCAGCAGGAGCAGGACGGGCGCGAGCGCAAGCCAGACGCCCTTCGACCGCAACGCAATGATGTTGGCCAGGGCAAATACCAGGACAGCCGCCGACAGCGCCCAGTGCAGGCTCCTGGCAGTGGTGGTCAGATCCGTTCTTTGCGCCGTGTATGCCATGAACTGCAGCGTGCAGAGGAAGAGGAAACCGGCCGCCACAGACGCGTGAATGGAATTGTTGAAAAGCCGCGGTTCCGGTCTGATGCCGTGAAGGATCTCCGAATAGCCGGTACCCGCCGCCAGGGAGACGAGACTGAGGATCATGAACCAGAGGACGAGCCGCGCTGGCTGCCTGACGAACAGCAAGAGAGAGAAGCCGGTCGTCGCATAAAACGCCGGAAACAGGTAGATGCCTTCGGCGCTGCCCAACTGGCCGGTGCCGAAATAGACGATCGCCATCCGGATGAAGACATAGGCCGACCAGCCCAGGCATAGACAGCCGACCCATCCGATCAGCGGTTTGCCGTAGGTCCACAGGTCCATCCTGAGCCAACGGGCGGCTGCAACAGCGACGAGCGCCAGCCCTGCATAGCGATAGGTATCGGCCTCGCGCCAGGCCGAGGAGACCAAGGCGAGAATGGCGAGTGCCGCAAGTACCAGAATGAGGTTGTTGCGCGGCCAGTCGTCCCTGGCGTAGTCCGGGATCTCGCGCGCCAGGGGCGGTCGCAGCAGCGTGTGATGCAGGCGGCACAGCTGGTCCTTGGCCCGGAACACCGCGGCGCCCCAGCGGTGCGGCCAGGGAAACCGCGCGAATTTGTAGCTGCCGGAAGGGCCGGCTATGCCTGAGATAGCGCTGCTGGCGCCGAAGCCAAGCACGTTTTGGCGGACCGAATAGACTTTCAGGCCAGTATCCCAAAACCGTTCGAGTGCGACGTCCCACGGCACTTTCATCACCGCTAGCGCCGACAACAGGCCCTGGGCACCCTCCCGGGTCACCAGATAGGCGGCGGCCGAACCTTGCGGGCCATGCAGTGCCCGGCCGATCTCATCGCCTTCCGTCGTCACTACGGCGCGCATGAACAGGCTCATACGATGGTTAGTCAGCTTGATGACGTCGAAATCCGGCACCGCGGCGATGACGGCCTCGATGCGTCGTCTGGTGTCTTCGCCGAAGAGCACGTCGTCCTCGATGATCAGGCCGTAGGCACTGCCGCTTGCCAGGAGCGCTTCCAGCGCATGGATATGGCTGCGGTAACAGCCATACTCGCCGGGCAGGATGTCACGTCCGCTCAGTTTGCGCGCGGTTGGAAGATCGATCTCCGTCCAATCCTTTTCAGCCAAGACGCGGCCATCGACGGCGGCAATGCGCTGCAAGGTCAGGCCGGACGTTTCGGCGCTGGCGAGCAATTCGCGCCAGCGGCCGGTCTCGCGACCGAGGTTGATGGCGAAGATAGGAAGGTTCATTAAAATTTCGGCCGATCTTGTATGGAAAGAGGGAGATGTTCAAGGCGATACTGCTCAGACCATGTGCAAAGTAGCGCCCGATTTGCCGCGATTGCGTTGGTTCTACTGGATTTATGGCGTCGTGGAATTGTTAGCCAATCAGCTCAAGGGAAGATCGTGAAGATGCTCTGGGGTCCCCCTGCGTCCGGAACGGATCTTGATCGTCTGGCTGGGGCGCCAGGATTCGAACCTGGGAATGTCGGTACCAAAAACCGATGCCTTACCACTTGGCGACGCCCCAATAGCCATCAGAGTCGCTTGTGCGGCGCGTTATTAGCAGAGCAGCCGAAAAGCACAATGCTTATGAGCAATCGCGGGAACACTCAATCGACCAGCAGCGCGGTTGGCGCTAGGTGATCCACAAAACGGACTATTCGGACCACACGGCCAACTCATTGCCGGCCGGATCGACGAAATGAAAACGTCGGCCACCCGGAAACGGGAAGATCGGCTTGACGATCGTGCCGCCAGCGCTTTCGACAGCGCCGAGGGTTTCCTCCAGATTCTCGCTGTAGAGCACGGGCAGCGGCTTTGCCGATGCTTCCGCGGCATCGGCCTGAAAACCGCCGTCGAGGCCTTCGGCAAAGGCTGAGTAGGTCGGCCCGTAGTCGGTGAACGACCAGGCAAAGGCGGCACTGTAGAAAGCCTTCACCCGGTCCAGCGTGCCGCCGGTCGCCGGCATTTCCAGATAGTCGAGTTTTCCATTCTGTTTCATGAGGTACCTCTCGTTCCCTTTATGTTCTAGACGTCGAACCGTAAGGTGGCAAGTCTTTTTGCCGCATGCCTCGGAAGGGCTTTTCTTAATCGATTGTAGCGGCCAGCCGGCTTTTCCGGCGCTTGCCTTTCGCACTGCAGCATCATATCGCTCCAAAGTCGGACACGGGCGGAACTTTCCGTTTCGCCAATCTTTCCAATCTCCTGCAACCGGAGAGCAAAGCATGACCAAATGGGTTTTCACCTTTGGCGATGGTGCGGCGGAAGGCCGTGCCGGCGACAAGAATCTGCTGGGCGGCAAGGGCGCCAATCTGGCCGAGATGTGCAGCCTGGGCCTGCCGGTGCCGCCGGGCTTCACCATTACCACCGAGGTCTGCAACGCTTATTATGCGAACGGCCGCATCTATCCCGCGGGACTGGAAGCCAATGTCGCGGTCGCGCTCGATCATATCGGCCGGCTGACCGGCCGCCGCTTCGGCGATCCGTCAAAGCTGTTGCTGGTGTCGGTGCGCTCCGGGGCCCGCGCCTCGATGCCAGGCATGATGGACACCGTTCTCAATCTCGGCCTGAACGACGAGACGGTCGAGGCGCTGGCCACCGATTCCGGCGATGCGCGCTTCGCCTATGACAGCTACCGCCGCTTCATCCAGATGTATTCCGATGTCGTCATGGGCCTCGATCACGAGGTGTTCGAGGAGATACTGGAAGACCAGAAGGCTAGCCTCGGCCACGAGCTCGACACCGAACTGACGGCCATCGAATGGCAAGGCGTGATCGCGCTCTACAAGGCCAAGGTCGAGGAAGAACTCGGCAGGCCGTTCCCGCAGGACCCGCACGAACAGCTCTGGGGCGCCATTGGTGCTGTGTTTTCAAGCTGGATGAACAACCGCGCCATCACCTACCGGCGCCTGCACGACATCCCCGAAAGCTGGGGTACGGCGGTCAACGTCCAGGCCATGGTGTTCGGCAATATGGGCGAAACCTCCGCCACCGGTGTCGCCTTCACCCGCAATCCCTCGACCGGCGAGAAGCAGCTCTATGGCGAGTTCCTGGTGAACGCGCAGGGCGAGGATGTCGTCGCCGGCATCCGCACGCCGCAGAATATCACCGAGGCGGCCCGCATTGCCGCAGGCTCCGACAAGCCGTCGCTGCAGAAGCTGATGCCGGACGCCTTCCAGTCCTTCGTCACCATCTCCGACAGTCTGGAAAGGCACTACCGCGACATGCAGGACCTCGAATTCACCATCGAGCGCGGCAAGTTGTGGATGCTGCAGACCCGCTCCGGCAAGCGTACCGCCAAGGCCGCGCTCCGGATCGCTGTCGAGATGGCGAGGGACGGTCTGATCACGAAGGAGGAGGCCGTCGCGCGCATCGATCCTGCCTCGCTCGACCAGTTGCTGCACCCCACCATTGACCCGAAGGCCGCGCGCGATGTGATCGGCGTTGGCCTGCCGGCGTCGCCCGGAGCCGCCACCGGCGAGATCGTCTTTTCCTCCGGCGATGCCGAGGACCTCAAGACACAAGGGCGCAAGGCGATCCTGGTGCGCATCGAGACCAGTCCCGAAGATATCCACGGCATGCATGCCGCCGAGGGCATCCTGACCACGCGTGGCGGCATGACCAGCCATGCGGCGGTCGTGGCGCGCGGCATGGGCAAGCCCTGCGTCTCCGGAGCCGGCTCGCTCCGCGTCGACTACAAGGCCGGCACGCTGCTCTCGATGGGGCAGACCTTCCGCAAGGGCGATGTCATCACCATCGACGGCGGCAACGGCCAGGTGCTCAAGGGCGCCGTGGCGATGCTGCAGCCGGAATTGTCCGGTGATTTCGCCGCCATCATGGAATGGGCGGACGCGGCACGGCGCATGAAGGTGCGCACCAACGCCGAAACGCCGCTCGATGCCCGCATGGCCCGCTCCTTCGGCGCCGAGGGCATCGGGCTTTGCCGCACCGAACACATGTTCTTCGACGGCGCCCGCATCGTCGCCATGCGCGAGATGATCCTCGCCGACACCGAGAAGGACCGGCGCGCGGCCCTTGCCAAGCTTCTGCCCATGCAGCGCTCGGATTTCCTGGAGTTGTTCGAGATCATGGCCGGCCTGCCGGTGACGATCCGCTTGCTTGACCCGCCGCTGCACGAATTCCTGCCCAAGACCGAGGCCGAAATCGCCGAGGTCGCGTCCGTCATGAACGTATCGCCAGACAAGCTCCGGCAGCGCACCGAGGCCCTGCACGAATTCAACCCGATGCTCGGCCATCGCGGCTGCCGGCTGGCCGTCTCCTATCCCGAGATCGCCGAGATGCAGGCGCGCGCCATTTTCGAGGCGGCCGTCGAGGCCGGCAAGAAGGCCGGCGCGCTGGTGGTGCCTGAGATCATGGTGCCGCTGGTCGGCCTTGTGAAGGAACTCGATTACGTGAAGGCGCGCATCGATGCGGTCGCCAAAAGCGTCATGGACGAGAGCGGCGTCAAGATCGATTATCTCACGGGCACGATGATCGAACTGCCGCGCGCCGCGATCCGTGCCCATGTCATCGCCGAATCGGCCGAGTTCTTCTCCTTCGGCACCAACGACCTCACCCAGACCACCTTCGGCATCTCGCGCGACGATGCGGCTTCATTCCTGGAGACCTACCGCCAGAAGGGCATTATCGAGCAGGATCCGTTCGTCTCGCTCGATATCGACGGCGTCGGCGAACTGGTGCGCATGGCCGCGCAAAAGGGCAGGGCGACCCGGCCTCAGATCAAGCTCGGCATCTGCGGCGAACATGGCGGCGATCCAGCGTCGATCCGTTTCTGCGAGGAGGTTGGGCTCGACTACGTGTCGTGCTCGCCCTATCGCGTGCCGATCGCCAGGCTGGCGGCCGCGCAGGCTGCGGTGCAGGTGGCGAAGAAGGGGCGTGGCTAAGCCGGTCAGGCTCTATCAAAGCTTACGGTTTTGTATTAAAACTCACGCGAACGTGCTGACGGCATCGCGTAATCTCGACATTGTTCCTGCCCAATTTGCAGGCGGCCCGCCAATTGTCTTCGGAATCAGATGTTGCAGATCTCGCCCGTGCCGTTCCGCTCGATCCTGATCATTCAAACGAAGTTCATAGGTGACATCGTTCTTGCCTCGGCGCTGGCAAGGAACCTGCAACTCGAATTCCCGGATGCAAGGATCGTCTTCCTCTGTGAAGCGCAATTCGAGAACTTCGTGGTTGCGCATGGCATCGCCTCCGAGGTGGTCGCATTCAGGCGGTCCCGCATGCGCGGCACCACTCTGGAGCGCGTAAAGGAGCTTTACGCCACGGTGCGGGCGCTGCGTGGCTTCCGCTTCGACCTGACGATCGACCTGACCGATTCAAAAACCTCACGCATCATCAGTGGGCTCGTCACCGCAAAGACGCGCGTCGGCTATAATCCATCCGAAAGGCCGCTGCGGCTGCTGGAGAGGCAGCCTGCCAATGTGCTTGCCAAACCGTACGGGTTTGGCGGCCAGCATTTTGTCTATCGCTATCTTTCGCCGCTTGAAGCACTTGGGGTCGATCTGCGCGTGACCGTGCCAAGCATCCAGCCGCTGCCGTTCGAGACCGTGAAAGCCCTGACGCTTCTGGGCAAGCATCATCTTCACCCGAACGCCTTTGTCGCCGTCCATGCCGGCGCCAGTTTCAAGGGCCGGCAATGGCAGCCGGAACGGTTTGCCGAGGCGATCGACGAAATTGCAACCGACACCGGATTGGGCGTCGTCCTGGTGGGAGGGCCGGATGAACGCGAGACCGCCGCGCAGGTCCTGGCCAAGACAGCGACGCCGGTCGTCGATCTTGTCGGCACATTGTCGCTCGAGAGCCTGATGGCGGTCCTGAAACAGGCCCGGCTGTTTCTCGGCAATGAGAGCGGCCCGATGCATATGGCTGCTGCCGCGGGCACGCCGGTTGTCGGGCTGTTCGGCCTGACGCATCCTTCGCGCTGGGGACCTGTCGGTGTGCCCAGCATAGCGCTTCGGCCGCCGATGCCATGCGACTGCGTGGCCAAGGACTTGTGCCGCCGGACCGACCCCAGCAAAGCGTGTTGTGTCTGGCGCCTGGAGGTCAAGCCTGTCGTCGAAGCGGCCCGCGAGGTTCTCGCGCGCACCGAGATGAAGCGCGAAGGCGCTGTCTGAGCGGCTGTTTTCGGTGGGTTCGTTCACCAGGCTGGCGGTCAAATTGCCGCGCCAGGCATTTTTCTGCTACCCATCGTCCCGATTTCCGCCTTCATGCGGGTCTTGGGATACCGGCTTGAAATCGCCAGTCAGGAATTCGGTGTGATGCGTCAGCTGCAAGGACATCTCTGCACGATCGCCATGTCGTTGGCGGTCATATCCAGCGGCCATGCAACGCCGCTGGTCGAGCCCACGCTGCACATCAAGCCCGCGGTTAGCGGAGCGGGCCACGTCGCGCTCACGCTCGATGCCTGCGGCGGACAGACCGACACGCGGATTCTCTCGGCGCTGGTGGAAAACAAGATACCAGCCACCATTTTTGTCACCGGTATCTGGCTGAAGCGCAACGCTGCGGCCGTCGCCATCATGCGGGCACATCCGGACCTTTTCGAATTGGAAAATCACGGCGGGCGCCATATTCCGGCGGTCGACACGCCGCAGAAAATCTATGGCATACGCAGCGCCGGCAGCCCTGACGCGGTGCTCGCCGAGGTCGAATCGGGTGCCGCTGCTCTTGTCAGGACGGGTGAGCCGGCGCCGAAATGGTTCCGTGGCGCAACCGCCGAATACAGCCCCTCGGCCATCGCGATGATCCGCAAGCTCGGCTTCAAGATTGCCGGCTTCTCGATCAATGGCGATGGCGGCTCGCTGCTCGGCGCCAAGGAAGCCGCCAAGCGCATCGCCGCGGCCAAGGACGGCGACGTCATCATCGCCCACATCAACCAGCCGACCCACGCCGCCGGCGAGGGCGTGGTGCAGGGCCTCCTGGCCCTCAAGGACAGGGGCATGATCTTCGTGCGCCTCGACGATGCCGATGGCACAGGCGATCACGGCACCACCGACTGATTGCGCGTTGATATTAAGGTGATGCCGGCCTGCAAATGGCTGATGCGAAGTACTCAGCCCGGCTTGGCTTCGATGCTGACCTTGCTGGCGTAGAACGCGCCGTGGTCGCGGATATCGGTCATTTCGTCGAAAGGTTTCCGATAGGCCCACATCGCGTCCTTGCCCGCCTCGCCAGCCGGCAGCACGCTCCAATAGCTGGCATCGCCCTTGTAGGGGCAATGGGTCGAGTGTTCCGTGCCGCCCAATTTGTCGAAATCGATGTCGGCGAACGGAATGTAGAAGGCGGCCGGATAAGGCGCCTCGGTCAGCACCTTGGCCTTCGATGATGAAGCGATAACCGTATCGCCGACGCGCACCGTGACAGTGCCGACATAGGACTCGATGGTGATGATCTTGTCGGGATTGCGCTGGAAGCCGGGTGCCGGGTTGGCGATCTTGTCCATGCTGGTTCCTCCTTGCCTGGCCTTAAGGTGTGGCGGACACAGCTGTTGCGCAAGGCCCCTTGGCATCGAACATGGCAGCCGCCAGCAGCCTAGGCGCGGCACACCAGCGCTGTCCGCTAAGGCTCAGGCGGCGGTTTTGAAGGCATCCAGCAGGCCGGCATAGGCGGCCGCGATGCCCGCCACTGGATTGCTGCTTCTCGAAACGGTCTCGACTTTCAGCGAGCCGCCGCCGGTCGGCAAGGTGAGCAGCAGGAACTGGCGATTGCCGCCGTCGCCGACGGATGCCGCCGCCACGTGCTGGCCTTCCCCTTCGTTCTGGACGCACATCTTGAACAGCAGCGTGCCGCCGACCGCTTCGAGCGCGCCGCCGACAACTTCAACAAATTCTTCTTCGGAAACAGTCTTTTCGTCTGGCACCAAATCGGCCAGGCTTTCCGCAAGTGTGCTCTCCAGGGCCTTGTCGTCAAGCTGCGCGTCCATGCGAACCTCTTTCAGCCGCCAATCGCACCCCTTTGCCCGTTAACGAAACTTAACGCGGACGATGGCCGGATTGTGGCGGATTTACTCGTGATTTCGTCCAATACGACGCCGTTTCCAACACGACGATTTTGACCCTCCTGCCATCTCGTCGGCATGAGCATTCAGGAGCCGAAGGCCCAAAACCCGTCAAAATTCAACCGGTTGCCGATTTTGCACGGGCTCAGAAAGTCGTCCGCCATGCAAGCGAGTGACTGGACAATCCTCCGGTTCGCTTCACAATGAACCAAAGCTACAATGCAAAAAACCTAGGGGAGGAACGAGATGCTGGGGCTGATGCAGGAATGGCCACTGCTGTGCCACAAGCTGATCGATAATGCTGAACGGCAGCATGGCGTGCGCGAGATCGTGTCGCGTTCGATCGAGGGGCCGATCGTGCGCACCACCTATGCCGACATCCATCGTCGTTCTCTTAAGGTGGCCCAGCGGCTGGAACGCGACGGTTATCGGTTGGGCGACCGCATCGCCACGCTGGCCTGGAACACCGCTCGCCATATCGAGGCCTGGTACGGCATCATGGGCATCGGCGCGATCTATCACACGCTCAATCCGCGCCTGTTTCCCGAGCAGATCGTCTGGATCATGAACCATGCCGAGGACAAGGCTGTCTTCGTCGACCTCACCTTCATACCGTTGCTCGAGAAGATCGTCGGCGCCATCAAATCGCTGAAAAAGGTGATCGTGCTCACCGATAATGCGCACCTGCCGAAAACCGCGTTGCCCAATGTCGTCGCTTACGAGGAGTGGCTCAACGAGGTCGATGGCGATTTCGCCTGGAAAACCTTCGACGAAGGTACTGCCGCGGGCATGTGCTACACATCTGGCACGACAGGCGATCCCAAGGGCGTTGTCTATAGTCACCGTTCGAACGTGCTGCACGCCATGATCGCGGCCATGCCCGATGCGATGGGCCTGTCGGCACGCGATACGATTCTGCCGGTGGTGCCGATGTTCCACGCCAATGCCTGGGGTCTCGGCCAGAGCGGGCCGATGATCGGCGCCAAGCTGGTCATGCCTGGCTGCAAGATGGACGGCGCCTCGATCTACGAATTGCTCGACACCGAGAAAGTGACCTTCAGCGCTGCCGTGCCGACGGTCTGGATGATGCTGCTGCAATATCTGGAAGAAACCGGCAGGAAGCTGCCTCATCTGAACAAGGTCGTCATCGGCGGCTCGTCCTGCCCGCGCGCGATCATGACGAAATTCCAGGACAATTTCGGTGTCCAGGTCATCCATGCCTGGGGCATGACCGAGATGTCGCCGCTCGGCACGCTGTGCACCTTGAAGCCCGAATATGTCGGCCTTGAGGGAGAAGCGCGGCTCGACATCCAGGGCAAGCAGGGCTATCCGCCCTTTGGCGTCGAAATGAAGGTGACCGACGACGAGAACAACCCGCTACCCTGGGATGGCAAGACCTTTGGTCGGTTGAAGGTGCGCGGTCCGGCTGTTGCCCGCGCCTATTATGGCGGCGCGGGCACGGAGCAATTCGACGAGGACGGCTGGTTCGATACGGGAGATGTCGCTCATATCGATGCCGGCGGCTATATGCAGATCACCGATCGCGCCAAGGACGTCATCAAGTCCGGCGGCGAATGGATCTCGACCATCGAACTCGAGAATCTGGCCGTCGGCCATCCGGACGTGGCGGAAGCGGCGGCCATCGGTGTTCATCATTCGAAATGGGGCGAGCGGCCCCTGCTGGTCGTCGTCGCCAAGCCGGGCAAGGAACCGACCAAGGCTGACATTCTCGGCTTCATGGATGGCAAGCTGGCCAAATGGTGGATGCCCGATGATGTCGCTTTCGTCGGCGAAATACCGCATACCGCCACCGGCAAGATCCAGAAGATCACCTTGCGCCAGCAGTTCAGGGATTACCGCTTGCCGACGGATTGAGGGGATGTTGCGTGTTTCGGCTTCAAGCCGTCGCAAAAAGGCACCAAACCTCCGTCCGGGTAGGGACAGCGCAGAGAACAATGGTTAGCATTCTGGAACGGCAAACGTCGAAGGCTGCCGGCTGGTCGCGGCGCACGGGCGCATTTTCAGCGGTGCTTTTGCTGACCGACTTCGTCGGCCATCGCTTCGGTCTCGTCGAGACGCCCGTATTCCTGTGGGTGCTGGGCATTGTCGCGCTGCTGGCGGCGCTGGCGCTGCTTTTTGCCGGGCTGGCCTTTTCCAGGCTATGGAATTTCGGCGACCGTGGCGGCCGCGATCTGACCGTTGGCGCCTTGCTGGCCCTGCTGGTGCTTACCCCGTATGGCGTCGCTGCCTACTGGGCGACGATCTATCCGCCGCTGAGGGACATCTCGACCGATTTCGACGATCCGCCCGCGCTCGATGTCACTGACCGCACGAAGGACATGAATGTGCTGTCTCCGTCCACGCCGGGCGAGCAGACGTTGCAGACCGACAGCTATCCACTGGTCAGCGCACGCAGCTATGACCTTCCGTTCGAGACCGTCGTCAATGCCGTCGAAACCGTGCTCGACCGGCGCGGCTGGGACCTTTCGCAACCCTATCCCGACCTCGCTGGGCAGAGAGAAGTGACCATTACCGCCGTCGCCTCGAGCTTCGCGCTCGGCCTCCCGGCTGATGTGGCGATCCGCGTGACCGATAACGGCGATATGATCATCGTCGACATGCGGTCGGCTTCGCGCTACGGCCGCCATGACCTTGGCGACAATGCCGCGCGCATCACCGAGTTCCTGGCGGAACTGGACCAGGAAGTCGCCGGACAGGTCGGGGCGGCGCCAGCCGAATAGTCATTTCCCAGCTGAACTGGCCAGCGAGAAACCGGTGAGGAGAGGCCGGGCCAGGTGCACCTATCGAGCTGGCGTGAAAATGCCGTCGATGGCGGGGGCGGCGTCTGTCGAGATCATGCCGCGCGCCACCAGATCCTCGAGATGGGCAAGCACGGACAGGCCGGCCGCACCGTGCAGCCGGGGATCGGTGTCCCGGTAGATCGCCTTGACCATGTCGGGAACCGTCCGGTCGCCGGCCCTGACCCGCTCCAGTATGGCCCGCTCGCGCATCTTGCGATGCGTCTTCAGTCCGCGCATGAAACTGCGCGGCGCCGTCACCGGCCCGCCATGGCCGGGCAGCAGCAGGTGGTCGTCGCGCCTGATTAGCTTGTCCAGCGATGCCATGTAGTCTGCCATTGCCCCGTCCGGTGGCGCGACGATGGACGTCGCCCATCCCATGACATGATCGGCCGAAAACAGGATTCCGGTTCCTTCCAGCGAGAACGCCGCGTGATTGGCGGTGTGGCCGGGGGTGAGAACCGTCCGGATCGCCCAGCCGTCGCCGGCGACGATCGCATCGTCCGGCAGCGGGATGTCGGGAAGGAAGGCCATGTCGGCGCTGGCATCGAGCGCATTGGTCTCGCCAATGTGCAACGGCCTTGCTGGCCGGTGCGGTCCCTCAGCGAGCACCGTGGCGCCGGTGCGCTCTTTCAGCCGGGCCGCCAGCGGAGAATGGTCGCGATGCGTGTGGCTGACGAAGATATGGCTGACCGGCCTGCCGGCGATCACGTCGAGCAGGGTCTGAAGATGCGCATCGTCATCGGGACCCGGATCGATCACCCCCAGCGTCTCGCGCCCCACGATATAGCTGTTGGTGCCATAAAAGGTGAAGGGGCTCGGGTTTCGGGCCGTGACGCGCTGCACGTCAGGCGCCACGTTCGCGCCCTGGCCGTAGTTGGGATCGAAGCTGGTATCGAATTTGAGGGCCATGTCGCCACATTGTTCCTGGAATGGCAAAAGCGATTGCCGCATAGCACGCAAGCCAATATAGGAAAACGCAAGAGCGCGATTGTTGGATCGCGGCAAATCGGATTGGGGAAATGACCATGGCAACTGCAACGACGATGCGCCCGCTTGTTTCTCTGGCCTTGCCGCAGGAAGGCGCGGCGCGGCTGGCAACGCAGTTTTTCCTGGCGATCGCCGGAACGCTGCTGCTGACCCTGTCGGCCAAGACCAAGGTCATGCTGGGGCCTGTCGATATGTCGATGCAGACACTCGCCGTCTTCCTGATCGCCGCCGCCTTCGGCATGCGCCTAGGCGTCGCCACTCTCCTGCTCTACATGGCGGAAGGCGCGATGGGCTTCCCGGTCTTCCAGAGCACGCCGGAGAAAGGCATCGGCATTGCCTACATGCTCGGCTCCACCGGCGGCTATCTCGCTGGCTTCGTGGTCATGGCGGCGATTGTCGGCTGGGCCGCCGATCGCGGCTGGGACCGTCACCCGATCAAACTTTTCAACGCGATGCTGGTTGCCGAGGTGGTGATGATGGCGATGGGCTTTGCCTGGCTGGCGCTGCTCATCGGTCCGGAAAAATCCTGGCAGTTCGGCGTCGTGCCGTTCATCGTCGGCGACCTGATCAAGGTTGCGCTTGCGGCAAGCCTGGTGCCGGCCGCCTGGTCGCTGCTCAAGCGCTCCTGAGTTTAGCAAGAAGCTTGGGGTTGCATAGACGTAAGGGGGTCAAGTCCCGAGGACGGGCGGTTCGGAAGAAGGTTCTGGTCACAGGGTTGCGGGCTTCATAGGCTATCACGTCGCCAGGCTGCTCCTGGAACTCGGCGACGAGGCTGTCGGCCGACAGCATCAACCTTGCTACGATCCGGTTTCTTCACCGCGTATGGCCCTTGGGGCGTCCCGACATGGTGCCGTTCCAGTTCACGAGGAGCATCCAGGAGTGGCACCAGGCGTATTTTGGTAACGACTCTACGATATATGCGAGCACTGGCAGCTGCTTTTCAGGGTTCGTATGGCTACCGTCGCTGCCGGGGGATCTTGGCATGTCAAGGAGGGCTTCTTGAAAGGAATTATCCTTGCGGGAGGCAGTGGAACACGCCTTTATCCGCTGACGTTAGCTGTCTCGAAACAAATCCTTCCAGTATACGACAAGCCGATGATCTATTATCCGCTGAGCGTGCTGATGCTCGCGGAAATTCGTGAAATTCTGGTCATCTCGACGCCGCGGGATTTGCCCGTTTTCCGAGATTTACTCGGTGACGGATCGGAGTTTGGCCTGGATATCTCCTATGCTGAGCAGCCGCATCCCAATGGACTAGCGGAAGCGTTCATCATTGGCCGCGAGTTCATCGGCAAGGACAGTGTGTCGATGATCCTGGGCGACAACATCTATTTTGGCGACGGGCTGTCGCAGCTTTGCCGCGCCGCCGCTTCTCGCGACACGGGCGCTTCGGTGTTCGCCTACCGTGTGGATGATCCTGAACGGTATGGTGTCGTCTCCTTCGACAAGGCCACCGGAACGGCGCGCACGATCGAGGAAAAGCCGCAAAAGCCGAAATCCAACTGGGCCGTCACCGGGCTTTATTTTTACGACAACACTGTCGTCGACATCGCTTCGGCCATTCGGCCTTCGGCCCGCGGCGAGCTTGAGATCACGGCGGTCAACAACGCCTATCTCGATCGCGGCTTGCTGCATGTGCATCGACTGGGGCGCGGCTATGCCTGGCTCGACACCGGGACCCATGACAGTCTGAACGACGCTTCTTCCTTCGTACGCACGATCGAGCATCGCCAAGGCATCAAGGTCGCATGCCCGGAGGAGATCGCCTTCGAGCAGGGCTGGCTGACGGCCGAGCAGGTGCTGCAACGCGCCACCCGGTTGGGAAAGAATGAATATGCCGCCTATCTGCGCCGGCGTGTCGTCGAACTGTCGGAGGGCTGAGCGTTGCAGATCAGCTCCCTCGGCATCGAAGGCGTGCTGGAGATCATTCCAAAGCAGCATGGCGATGCGCGCGGTTTCTTTATGGAAACCTATAATGCCGACCGATTTGCGCAGGCTGGACTAAAACTGCATTTCGTGCAGGACAACCATTCCTACTCCGCCGCGGCGGGCGTCTTGCGCGGGCTCCATTATCAGCTCGCGCCCCGGACCCAGGATAAGTTGCTGCGTGTCATACGCGGTCGGATTCTGGACATTTGTGTCGACATTCGCCGAAGTTCGAAGACCTTTGGCGAATGGATCTCCCTGGAAGTGTCGGCCGAAAGGGGCAACCAGATCCTGGTGCCCAAGGGCTTCGCGCATGGCTTTGTGACGCTCGTGCCCGACACCGAGGTTCTGTATAAGGTGACCGACACCTACTCGCCGGAGCATGACCGGTCGATCCGTTTCGACGATCCCGCCATCGGCATCGAATGGCCCTCGTTACCTGGCGGTTTCCAGCTGTCGGACAAGGACCTCAAGGCGCCGCCGCTGGCCGCGGCGGAGGTGTTTGATTGATGAGCGTTGCCAAAGAGAATGCAGCCAGGAAGAGTGTGGCCCAAAGAGGGTGCTGCATGGGGATAGTTGTATGAACTTTCTGGTGACAGGCGGCGCCGGTTTCATCGGCTCGGCGGTATGCCGGCATCTGTGCGCCAATCCGGTCTACCGGGTGACCAATCTCGACAAGCTGACCTACGCCGGCAATCTGACCTCGCTGCGGCCGATCGAGAATGCCCATAATTACAGCTTCGCTCATGCCGATATCTGCGACGAGAGGGCGGTGCTCGACATAATGCGCCGTGATGACGTCGATATCGTCATGAACCTGGCGGCCGAAAGCCATGTCGACCGCTCGATCGACGGGCCTGGCGCCTTCATCGAGACCAATATCGTCGGTACCTACAAGATGCTCAATGCCGCGCTCGAATACTGGCGCGGCCTTTCCGACGACAGGAAAAGCCGCTTCCGCTTCCATCATGTCTCGACCGACGAGGTGTTCGGCGACCTGCCTTTCGATGGCGGCATGTTCGTCGAGGAGACACCTTATGCGCCGTCCTCGCCCTATTCCGCCTCGAAGGCGGCCTCCGACCATCTGGTGCGGGCATGGCACGAGACCTACGGCCTGCCAGTCGTGCTCTCCAACTGTTCTAACAATTACGGCCCCTACCATTTTCCCGAGAAGCTTATTCCGCTCGTCATCCTCAATGCCCTCGACGAGAAGCCGCTGCCGGTCTATGGCGCCGGTGCCAATGTGCGCGACTGGCTGTTCGTCGAGGATCACGCGCGGGCCCTGGAACTCATCGCTACGAAAGGGCTTGCCGGCGAGAGCTACAATGTCGGCGGCAATTCGGAACGCACGAACCTCTCCGTCGTCCAGACGATCTGCGATCTGCTCGACATCAGGCGTCCCAGGGCCGAGGGCCGGCGCTATCGCGAACTGATCTCCTTCGTCACCGACCGTCCTGGCCATGACCGCCGCTACGCCATCGATGCCTCCAAGATCGGCCGCGAGCTCGGCTGGGCGCCCAGGGAAAACTTCGACAGCGGCCTGGCTCGAACCGTGGACTGGTTCCTCGACAATAGATGGTGGTGGGGACCGATCCGCGAGCAACGCTATGCCGGCGAAAGATTGGGCGAAGCCCGCAAGGTGGGCACGTGAGGCTCGTTGTCACCGGACGCGACGGCCAGGTCGCGGCAAGCCTTCTGGAGGCCGGCCATGGAAATGCCGGCGTGGAGATCGTCGCCATCGGCCGTCCCGAACTCGACCTGACAAGACCCCAGACCGTCATCGACGCCATAGCGGTTGCGAAGCCGGATATCGTGGTGTCGGCCGCTGCGTACACGGCCGTGGATCAGGCCGAGGACGAGCCAGATCTGGCCTTTGCGGTCAACGCGACCGGTGCCGGTAAGGTGGCTGGAGCGGCAGCGCGGCTCGGCGTTCCCGTCATCCATCTTTCGACCGATTATGTCTTCGACGGCAGTGCTCCCGACGCCTATGTCGAGGCCGACGCGACGGCGCCGCTCGGTGTCTATGGTGCTTCCAAGCTCGCCGGCGAGCAGGCGGTGGCCGCCGCCGGTCCGCGCCATATGATCCTGCGCACCGCCTGGGTCTACAGCCCGTTCGGCAGGAATTTCGTGAAAACCATGCTGCGGCTGGCCGCCGACCGCGACGAGATTTCCGTGGTGGCCGATCAATGGGGAAATCCCACCTGCGCCCTCGATATCGCCGACGCGATCCTGCATGCGGCGGCCACGCTGCGGCGCGACAAGAGCTTCACCGCGTTCGGCATCTATCATCTGGCCGGCTCGGGCGAGATCAGCTGGAGCGGTTTTGCCCGTCATATCCTGGACACAAGCCGAAAGCTTGGTGGACCCTATGCACGGGTGCGCGACATTGCCGCCAAGGACTATCCGACCAAGGCACGCCGCCCCGCCAATTCACGGCTGTCCAGCGCGAAGTTCGCTTCCACCTTCGGGTGGAACGCACCTGACTGGCGACAGTCGACGGAAGCCGTGGTCGGTCAGCTCCTAAGCGGGAAGGCCCGGCCGGATGACCGGGCGTCTTTGAGTACCGCCCACATCCGCTGAGCCCACAATTCGAAGCCGAGCTTTATCGTGACACTCAGCGTCGACGGCTGTCGAGTTGGTGATAGAGATCGGCATACGCCCTTCCCATCCTGTCCGCCGTAAAAAGGCTGATATAGCGATCTCGGGCGGCTCGCCCCCATTTCGCTGCTTCAGCCGGCGAATCGACGAACCGCTCCATCGCTTCGCCAGTCGTTCTGGATCGGAAGGCGGAACGACCAGCCCGGTCTCGCCAGCCTTGTTCACATAACTTGTTCCCGTCCCGACTTCGCACGAAATCATCGGCTTGCCGCACATGGCTGCCTCGGCCAGCGATAGGCCGTAGGCTTCCGACCTCTGGTTTGAAGGAAAAATGAATCCAAGGCAGTTGTGGAGGAGCGCCATTCCTGCTGGTGGTCAGCCAGCGACACATTCGCGTTCTCGTGATGCAGGAAAAACTACATCCGTCCGTAAGCGTCGTCGAACCTGACGATATCGTCCTCGCCGAGATAGTCGCCGCTTTGCACCTCAATGATCACCAGGTCAATTCTGCCCGGATTTTCCAGCCGATGTTTGTGGCCGGAGGGAATGTAGGTCGACTCGTTGGTGGCCAGGAACAATTCCTGATCGCCGTTGACTATTTTCGCGGAGCCGCTGACCACCACCCAGTGCTCCGAGCGATGATAGTGCATCTGCAGGCTCAGACGCCGGCCAGGCTTCACCTCGATCCGCTTGATCTTGAAGCGCTCGCCTTCCTCCAGAACCGTATAGGTACCCCACGGGCGGTGAACCGTGCTGTGAAGCAAATGCGCTTGGTGACCAGAAGCCTTGAGGCCCTCGAACAGCTTCTTGACGTCCTGGACGCGGTCGCGGGACGCCACAAGCAGCGCGTCAGGGGAATCCACGATCACCAGATCGCTGACGCCGACCGTGCCGATGACGCGCTTGTCCGAACTCACATAGCTGCCGGTCGTGTCGACCATGTGGACGTCGCCGCGTATCCTGTTCCCGCTTTCGTCGGGAGCGATCAAATCGGCCATTGCGTTCCAGGATCCGATGTCGTTCCAATCCATGTCGCAGGGAATCACGGCAAGATTGCTCGTTTTCTCCATGACCGCGCGATCGATCGAGATCCGCGGGGCGGAGCCAAAATACTCCGGCGCGAGTTCGATTTTGGCAAAGCCTTCGCCTTCGCTGAAGCGGCCGTTCTCATAACTGTCGGAAACAGCCTGGATCACGGCGGGGCAATGCGAAGCCATTTCGTCGAGCATGGTCTGCGCGCTGAAGCAGAAGATGCCGCCATTCCAGAAGAAGCGTTTGGATGCGACATAGGCCTTGGCCGTCTCGAGATCCGGTTTTTCAACGAAACGGACGACTTTCTCGCCATCCGCCTCGATGTAGCCGAATGCCGTGTCCGGTCTGGTCGGGCTGATGCCCAATGTCGCGATCCGCCCGAGTTTTGCATGTTCGATGGCCCGGCCCATGACGCTCAGAAAGGCAGGCAGGTTGCCGATCATGTGATCCGCTGGGAAGACGCATAGAATCGCATCGGGACCGTGCGTTGCCTTGGCATGGATGACAGCGGCCGCCACGGCGGCGGCCGTATCCCGGCCTTCGGGCTCAAGCAGAAACGTGCGTGGCAGTATCACCGCATCCAGTTCGTCGAAACCGTCCTTCGTCAGAAAGAGGTGTTCCCCGGACGTGACCACAACGAGTTCCACGACACCTTTCATCGAAGCGGCTCGCAACACGGTGTGCTGAATAAGAGAATGCCCGTCTGCCACTTTGAGGAAAGGCTTGGGGTGCGATTGCCTCGATGCGGGCCATAGCCGCGATCCGGCTCCACCACTGATGATGACGGGAACCACTTTCATGACACGGCCTCTGTTTCGTTTGTCGATGTGATTGCCCGCGCCCTCTCAAGCGTCAGCGCCACGATCGCTGTTGCCCTTTCATGATTTGCAGCCTCCGAGTAGCAGCGGAGCTCCGGCGCGTTGCCGGACGGCCGCAGATGGATGATCTCGCCGGTCTGCATTCGTGCTCTGAGGCCGTCAGTCTCGTCGACCTCGGCAACAGTCCCGAAGGGCGCGAGAAATCGCTGTAGTTGATCCCGATCGGCGAGCTGAAGCATCAAGCCGCGCGAACTGTCCACCGGGAAGTTCTCGAGGCGTTCGCTGGCGCATGCCGGAAGCTTCCAGAACTCGCGCTGATGCGACAGCGTATTTCCTGTCGATGCGACCAGGCCAAGGACGGCGAGGATAGGGAGCAACGAATCGCGTGTCGGCAACGCCGTCAAAGTTTTTCCATGCAGGATACAATCCGACCCCAGGAGAACGCCGCCATTGGCCTCGAAGCCGATGACGATACGGCCGGCACGGTATGACGCTTCCATGGCTTCGATGACGAAGGGGGATCCGACCCTGGTTCTCACGACCTCGAAACCGAAGGCGTTCGAAATGCCCGAATTGGAGGTCACCGGCGTCACGACAATGTCTGCCCGCAAGAACAAAGCAGTGGCGAGGCCGATCAGGTCGCCGCGAAAGAGATCGCCGTTCTCGTCGGTGATGAGCGGACGATCGGCATCGGCATCCGTCGAAACGATGGCGTCGAGTTTGAATTCTCGAGCCCAGCCTTTGAATTTTGCCAGTGTGGCGGCGCTCACGGCTTCGGTGTCGACAGGAACGAACGTATCGGATTTCCCGACGGGCGTCACACTGGCGCCCAGGGATTGGAGAATCTCGACCAGCAGATCCGCCGCGACCGAACTGTGCTGATAAACACCAACCCTCATGCCTGAAAGGGAGCCAGCCTCCAATATGTCTTCGGCGCGCCTGCGATAGGCGGCGATCGCCTGATCGTGGTGTGCCGGAAAAGCCGTTCCCATTGGAGGCGGCGGGCAATAGGAATCCGACCGTTCAGCAGCATAATGTGCCATGGCGGCCTCGTCGGCCTTGCTGATCTCGCCATGCGGACTGTAGAATTTGATGCCGTTGCGATCCGCTGGAATGTGCGAACCCGTCACCATCAACGCCGCCAGCCCATGTTGCCGGCCACACAGTGCCAAAGCTGGTGTTGGAATGGCGCCGCAATCGATGGGTTGCAGTCCGCTTGCCGCCAGGGCCGCCATGCAGTTGGTGGCGATAGTGGGGCTGCTGTCGCGCAGGTCGCGACCTACCAGCACCCTGGCCTTCGGCTGTATTCCGCCGGCGGTCAGGCGCCATGCGAAAGCCTCGGTATAAAGTCCGCTCGGTTTGCCGACCAGTTCCGAAGCCAAGCCTCGAAGGCCACTCGATCCAAATTTCATCACTTCGCTTTGGCTGGTGAGAGGGAAGGCTGTCATATTGCAGTAGGCTCCTCTGTCAACCACAAAGCGCGTAGTGGTTTCTGGGCACCTTTAAAATAGTGCATCGGCAACGGTTCGAATATTGGCTGGAGGCTGCATTAAGCCGAACGAATGTGCATAAACAAGCCACAATTGCCTATGGCGATGGTGGCCTTCAGTCTTGCGGCCAGTCTGCAGAATTACCTTGGATCGCCCGTCAAATGTTTATAAGCGAGAACTACTTTTGCGAATGCTGTTGAACGACGTCTTGATCGGCGAACCGGGTCCAATCGAATGACCTATAAAAAAATCTCTGGCGATGACCTCAAGTCCACGCTATGCGATGGGGCGGCGGGGGCCGAAGACTTGGCTAAGAACAGGTGGCTGATGACGGATGGTATTCGATCTGGCTCCGCTTTGGTGTCAAAGTCTTCGCGCAGGTTATTCCGAAAGCGGCTGGGCATGAGACTTAACCCATTGCAGATAGTGAGTGTTTGAAAATCTGGTCGGCGCCGACGCATCGTGGCAGGCCAGGGTCTCGTGGCTTGGCCGCCTGCTCAAGGGTGAGGTTGCCGGCTCTATTCCGCTTTCGTCCTGGGGCGCATCTGAACATCCAACAGTTCACGGCGCGCTTGGTCGAGAAGCGAGCCCGTGCTACGTCGGCCGAATTGACCGGCTTCGTCCGCGGTGTTGTCGGACGGAGCTTTGTCAGGGAGCATGATCGGTCGTTCATGAAGACAGCCAAGAAAATCTTCGATCTTGCCGGTGCGGCGTTGCTGCTGGTGGCCACATCTCCTGTTCTATTGCTTGCTGTCGTTGCCGTTCGGGCATCGTCACCGGGGCCGGTGATTTTTTCCCAAACGCGGATAGGCCGCGACGGTGCGCCTTTTCGCTGTCACAAGTTGAGGACGATGTATCTCGGCACGCTGTCCTTGCCTTCGCATGAGGCGCCTGTGAGCGCCGTAACATCGGTCGGAAAGGTCCTTCGGAAGTTCAAGCTCGATGAGTTGCCGCAGTTCTGGAACGTTCTGAAGGGCGAGATGAGCCTGGTCGGGCCGCGTCCCTGCCTGCCGACCCAAACGGAATTGATCGAGTGCCGCCGGCGCTTGGGCGTTCTTGCGGCACGTCCAGGCATAACCGGTCTGGCACAGATCAGGGGCATCGACATGTCCACCCCGCAGCTCCTTGCCGAAACCGACGCAACCTATCTCCGGACGGCGTCGCTCTGGCTCGATCTGCGAATCCTGCTTGGAACGCTCTATCGCGGTTGAACAGACCACGATCCCAAAAAGTGGACGCCGGTTTTTGGAAAAGATCGTAGTCAGGCAAAAAGACCACGCTCCCAAAAGCGGGCGCCGGTTTGGATCAGGGATTAAAGAAGTCGGGATTTTTCCAACCGCGCTATTGCTGCCAACCGCTCTAGCGTGTGGGTTTCCGGCAGCCAGCCTTCTGATACGAGCAGGGAAGGGTCGCATATCTGGGTCGCGGTCATGCTATCCCATAACGGGCGCTTGCGTGCGAGGATCGCGGCTGCCCGGAGCGGTCCGGCCGGCACGGCCATCAGGCGCGTCGGCCTTCCGAAGCCGCTGCGAAAGGCGCCGACGATGGCCGCGACCGAAACAGGCGGCACATCGCTGGCGACATAGAGCGGGCGAAGCGGCTCCGGACGGTTCAGCAGATGCCATACGGCTCCCGCCGCCGACAGCGATGACAGCAGTGAGCGTTTCCCGGTCAGCGCGCCTGTCGGCAGCGGCAGGGCCGTATCGGCCAGGCGCATCAGCGTCGCCAGATTTCCTCTCATGCCGGCTCCGTAGACCGGAGGCAGCCGCAACACGGCGGCATCGGAACGGCCGTGCGAGGCATAGGCGTCCAGAACGTTGATCTCCGCTTCGCGCTTCGAGCGCCCGTAGGCGCATTGCGGATCGGGCATCGTGTCCTCGTTGATCGTTGCGCCGACGCGTGCGCCAATCACGGCCCGGATCGAGGAGAGAAGGATGAAGCGTCCGCTTGCCTGCGTGGCGGCGGCATGCGCCAACCGGCCGCTCAATTCCGCATTGGCTGCCTTGAAATCGGCTTCGGTGGTATTGCCGTCATCATTGTTCAGGCCCGCGCAGTGGACGACATCCGTAACATCCCGGGTCAACGCCAGGAAGGCCGCGGCCGGCGCATCGAAACCCGGCATCAGCATCGCGTCGGACCCTGGATCAAGTCCCTGCGGGTGGCGCGAGGCGAGGCGAAGCTCGACGCCGGCCTCACGAAGCTGATGGACCACCTGGCGGCCGATGAAGCCTGTCGCGCCCGTGACCAGGACTTTCATCGACTTGCCCGGAACGGCCATTGGGCGGCGGATGGAGGCGCCTGCTTTTCCATCGCTGGCGGAGGGATTTGGTTTTCAGTCAGGGGCGGGCGTGTCTGCTCTTCCGCCAATGGGGCCTGGCGTCCGCAAGCAAGGTAGGTTCCCGACAACAGGAAGACCATCAGCGCCATCATCGCTCGGTCGACATTGAAGCGTCTTTTCTTCAAGGCGATCAACAGGACGGACCATAGGCCGCCGCCATTGAACACAAAGCTCACTACCAATCCCAGAACCGGTGGAAAAAAGAAACAGAGGCTGGAAAAGTAAATATTGATCCGCGAAGGCGTGAGGTGCTGTCTCACAGACGAAAGCCGGTTCAAGTCTTGGGCTCGCTATTCTCGAGTAGATTCATGCGGTACATCCCGTTTAGTGAATCGAGCGTACTCCTCGAAATTGCCCGTGCATCGTGACGCATCTTGCCCGCTTGCGGAGGTTGTATAGCGGCTGAACCGTCTTTTCGATAGGGCGTTGCGGCTGGTTGTCATCGAAAATCGGCGGCCTTCGCTCCTCGATCGGGAAAGGCCTTCCAGGACCGTCGTTGCCACGCTCTCCCAAGTAATATTTTTCCTGCATTTCCCCGGATGGAGGCATTGCGAACGGAAATTTCCGGGTTCCGGCGAAAGCGTGGAAAATTCATTCTCGAACTGACCGTTGCCGGGCTCGTCTTGCATTGTTCTGCCGCGCGCCGATCTGCTAGAACGCCCGCACGAAACACTTTGTCCAGAAGCGAAGCTTGAACCGGGCGCAAAAAGGCTCGATGGTTCGGCGCAAGGTCTTCTGTCGCAAGGCATGAGAGAACGCTCACAGTCTATGACCATAGCGCTTACGCATCTGCAGCGGCTTGAAGCCGAGTCCATCCATATATTCCGCGAAGTTGCGGCCGCCTTCGCCAAGCCGGTCATGCTTTATTCGGTCGGCAAGGATTCATCCGTGCTGATGCATCTGGCGATGAAGGCGTTTTATCCCGCCAAGCCACCATTCCCCTTTCTTCACGTCGATACCACCTGGAAATTCCGCGAAATGATCGCCTTTCGCGATCAGATGGCGCAGAAGCTGGGCTTCGACCTGCTGGTCCATGTCAACGAAGACGGCGTGCGCGACAACATAAATCCGTTCGATCATGGTTCGAACACCCATACCCATGTCATGAAGACGGTGGCGCTGCGCCAGGCGCTCGACAAATACGGTTTCGATGCCGCCTTCGGCGGTGCCCGCCGCGACGAGGAAAAGTCGCGCGCCAAGGAGCGCATCTTCTCGTTCCGCAATGCCCAGCATGTCTGGGATCCGAAGAACCAGCGGCCCGAAATGTGGAAGATATTCAACACCCGCATCGCCTCGGGTGAATCGATCCGCGTCTTTCCGCTGTCGAACTGGACCGAGCTCGATATCTGGCAGTACATCCTGCAGGAGAACATCCCGATCGTGCCGCTCTATTTCGCCAAGCAACGGCCGGTGGTGGAACGCGACGGCATGCTGATCCTCAAGGACGACGAGCGCATGAAACTGCGTCCCGGCGAGGTCGTGGAGGACCGGCTCGTGCGTTTCCGCACTTTGGGCTGCTATCCGTTGACCGGCGCCATCGAATCCGATGCCGACACGCTCGAAGCCATCGTTGGCGAGATGCTGACCGCACGCACTTCCGAACGCCAGGGTCGCCTGATCGACCGTGATGAGGCGGGTTCCATGGAAAAGAAGAAGCGCGAGGGGTATTTCTGACCATGCGCCACATCATGGCCAAGAGCCTCGCCCCCACCGACAGCGTTCGCGATTACCTGGCGGCGCAAGAAAAGAAGTCGCTGCTGCGCTTCCTCACCTGCGGTTCGGTCGATGACGGCAAGTCGACGCTGATCGGTCGCCTTTTGTCTGATACCAAGCAGATTTTCGAGGATCAGCTCGCCGCGCTCGAGCGCGATTCGCGCAAGCATGGCACCACCGGCGACGACATCGACTTCGCGCTGCTGGTCGATGGTCTCGAGGCTGAACGCGAGCAAGGCATCACCATCGACGTCGCCTATCGTTTCTTTGCCACGCCCAGGCGCAAGTTCATCGTCGCAGACACGCCCGGCCACGAACAATATACGCGCAACATGGCGACAGGCGCTTCGACCGCCGACCTGGCGATCGTGCTGATCGATGCGCGACAAGGGGTGTTGCGCCAGACCAGGCGCCATTCGATCATCGCCTCGTTGCTCGGCATCCGCCACATCGTGCTTGCCGTCAACAAGATCGATCTCGTCGATTTCGACCAGTTGGTCTTCGACCGGATCGTCGAAGACTACCGGCAGTTCTCACGCGATCTCGGCTTCCAGACCATCGTGCCGATCCCGATGTCGGCTCGCTACGGGGACAATGTCAGCAGCCGCTCTGAAAACATGAAATGGTATTCCGGCCCGACGCTGATCGAGCACCTCGAGACCGTCTCGGTCGAGGAGGCGACCGTCGAGTTGCCGTTCCGTTTCCCGGTCCAGTACGTCAATCGCCCGAATCTCGACTTCCGTGGCTTTGCCGGCACGATTGCTTCAGGTTCGGTCTCGCAGGGCGATGAGATCGTCGTCGCTAAATCCGGCAAATCCTCGCATGTCAAGCGCATCGTCGCTCATGGCGGCGATCTCAAACACGCAGTCGCCGGTCAAGCCATCACGCTTGTTCTTGACGACGAGGTCGAGGTTTCCAGAGGCAACATGCTGGTTTCGCCGGCAGCCCGGCCACAGGTCGCCGATCAGTTCGCCGCCAACATCGTCTGGTTTGACGAGCATGCGCTGTTGCCGGGCCGCTCCTACATCCTGCGCACCGAAACCGACCAGACCAGCGCCACTGTCACCGACCTGAAATACCGCATCAACGTCAACGACTTCGCCCATGAGGCGGCCAAGTCGCTTGAGATGAATGAAGTCGGCATCTGCAACATCTCGGCGCGGGCGCCGATCGCCTTCGATCCTTTCGCCGAGAACCGCACCACCGGCGCCTTCATCCTGATCGATCGCATCAGCAACGCCACCGTCGGTGCCGGCATGATCGTGCACTCGCTGCGCCGTGCTGAAAACATCCACTGGCAATCGCTCGATGTCGGCAAGCGTGTGCGTGCCGACATGAAGAACCAGCGGCCTGCTGTGTTCTGGTTCACCGGGCTTTCGGGCTCCGGCAAGTCGACCATCGCCAACCTGTTCGAGAAGAAGCTGTTCGCCACCGGCCGGCACACCTATATCCTGGATGGCGACAATGTCCGTCACGGTCTCAACCGCGATCTCGGCTTTACCGATGCCGACCGCGTCGAGAACATCCGCCGCGTCGCCGAAGTGGCCAGGCTGATGGCTGATGCCGGATTGATCGTCATTGTCTCCTTCATTTCGCCGTTCAGCGCCGAGCGGCGAATGGCGCGCGAGCTGATGGCCGATGGCGAGTTCATCGAAGTGTTTGTCGACACACCCTTCGAGGAATGCGCCAGGCGGGATCCAAAGGGCCTCTACGCCCGTGCGCTGAATGGCGAGATCAAGAATTTCACCGGTGTCGATTCGCCATACGAGGCGCCGGAAAAACCGGAAATCCATCTGAAGACGCTCGGCAAATCGGCGGAAGAGATGGTAGATGCCCTGGAACACTGGCTGAATGAGCGTGACATTGCCGAAGATCAATACGACAACGGCGGCGGCATCTGACGACAGGTCGATGCTCGAAATCTTCGAGCATCTGGCGCTGGCGGCTGGACGCGAGGTCATGCGTGTGTTTCACGCCGGTTGCGCGGTGGACCGGAAATCGGACTCCTCGCCGGTGACCGAGGCCGATCGCGAAAGCGAGAAGATCATTCTCGCCGGCCTGCGCGCCGCATTCCCCGACATTCCGTGCGTGGCTGAAGAGGAAGCGGCCGCCGGCGTCATGCCTGCCGATCTTGGCAAGGCCTTCTTCCTCATCGATCCGCTCGACGGCACCAAGGAATTCGTCAATCGCCGCACCGACTTCACCGTCAACATCGCGCTTGTCCGTCGTGGCGTGCCGGAAGTCGGCGTCGTCTTCGCCCCCTGCAGCGGCCGTTTCTTTTCCGGCCGGCCGGGCAGGGCGGAAGCTCTCGAAATCGATGGCGACTTCCAGATCGTCGCTCGCCGGCCGATTTCGGTGAGAACGGCCGCGACGCCGCTGGCGGTGGTGGCCAGCCGCTCCCACAACACGCCGGAAACCGAAGCCTATATTCGCGACCTCGGTGCCGCCGAGATCGTTTCGGTCGGATCTTCCTTGAAATTCTGCCTTCTCGCCAGTGCCGAGGCGGATGTCTATCCGCGTTTCGGCCGCACCATGGAATGGGACACCGCTGCAGGCGACGCCGTGCTTCGCGCGGCGGGCGGCACGACGTGCACACTGGACGGCAAGCCTCTGGCCTATGGCAAACGCGATCAGGTCGACGACGAGGATTTCGCCAATCCGCATTTCATCGCCAGCGGCAGGGCAGGGACCAGCCCCGCCTGTGACTAACGGTTACTCGGCCGCGGCCTGCGCCGAGTTCGAACCGATATAGTTGCGGATCGTCTCTATGATTCGGTCCTGGTCGGCTTCGCTCAAATAGGGGTGCATCGGCAGGCACAGGATACGCTTCGGCAATTCCTCCGAAACGGCAAGACCCGTCGGCGTGCGCGGATAGTCGCGATAGGCGACCTGCTCATGCAGCGGCTTGACGTAGTAGATGACCGACGGGATGCCCTTTTCGCTCAGATGCGCCTTCAGCCCGTCGCGCTTCGGGGTTTCGATGGCGTACTGCGCCCACGCCGAGCGGCTGCCGTCGAGATTGCGGGCGGCGGTGACAATGTCGCCGAGGCCTTCGGCATAGCGATTTGCCACAATTTGGCGCGCGACCATTTCATCTTCCAGAATGGCCAGCTTCTCGATAAGGATCGCCGCCTGCAGCGTGTCGAGGCGAGAATTGATACCGACACGGACGTTGTCATATTGCGTCTCGCCCTTGCCGTGGAAGGCAAAGGAACGCAGCTTGTCGGCCAGTGCGTCGTCGTTGGTGAACATCGCGCCGCCGTCGCCATAGCAGCCAAGCGGCTTGGCTGGATAGAAGCTGGTCGAGCCGACATGTCCGAAGGCACCGCACATCTTGCCGTCAAGCGACCCGCCCATCGACTGGGCGGCGTCCTCGATCACCATCAAGCCTTCGCGGTTGGCGATGGCCATTATGGCTTCGTAGTCGGCGGCTAGGCCGAACAGGTCAACCGGGATGATCGCCTTCGGTTTCAGCCGGCCTTCCTTCTTGATCATCGCGATCGCGGCTTCGAGGCTGGCGATGTCGATGTTGTAGGTCTTGGCGTCAACGTCGACGAACACAGGCTCCGCCTTGGCCAGCGCCACCACTTCAGCCGTGGCGGCGAAAGTGAAGCTCGGCACGAATACGGCATCGCCCGGACCGATGCCAGCGGCAAACAGCGGCAGCAGCAGCGCGTCGGTGCCGTTGGCGCAGGCCACGACATGCTTGGTGCCAACATAGGCGGCAAGCTTCTTCTCGAATTCCGCGACCTGGGGGCCGAGAATGTAGCGGCCGTCCTCGACGACATGGTCGATCGCGGCTTTCAGCCGGTCGCGGATTCGTTCGCGTTGCGCGCCAAGATCGATGAACTGCATGTCGGCCTCAAAGCTGCCAATAAACCGGCCTGCTGGTAACAGACTTGGCGCGGCTGAAAAAGCCGGCCGAGGGCAGGGCGAATTGCGCCAGTGTCGCAGCTCGTTACCGCCTTTTGCCGGCGCATAGCGCCCAAAAGCCGGAAATCCGGCCTTCAGGGCGCATTTGGGGCGTTCTCTGTCGCGCTTTTCCAGCCCATGGAAACATAAAGTGATCGGCTGGGGCGCGTATCAGCCGATCTCGTGCCGCCAGGGTGGATTGGCGCCGGCGCGCGACACCGTCACCGCCGCCGCCTTGGCGCCGAGCGACAGTGCCTTGCGGATGGTCTCCTGTGTAAGCTCGCCTATGGCCGCCTTCGTCAGCAGGCCTTGTTCATGCAGGGAGGCAAGGATGCCTGCGTTGAACGTGTCGCCGGCGCCGACCGTATCGACCACCGTGACCTTCTCCGGCATCACGGTGACGGCATGATCCTTGGTGTAGCCGACGGCGCCTTCGCTGCCATGCGTGACGACGATGAGCTTCGGTCCGCGATCGAGCCAGTTGCGCACGACGTCTTCACGCGAACCGGCTTCGCCGAACCAATGGAGGTCTTCGTCCGAGAGCTTTACGATGTCGGCCATCGCCATCATGGCGCGGATACGTCTGAGGTGCTTGGCCTTGTCCGGGATGAAATTAGGCCGGATGTTGGGATCGAGCATCATGACGCGATGGCCATGCTCGCGCTTCATGAATTCCTCATAGGCGGATCCAGCAGGCTCCGAGATCAGGCTGATGGCGCCGAACAGCATCGCCTCGATCTCGGACCCGAGCTGCGGCAGGTCGTCGATGGTCAGCATGCGCCCGGCGGTGTTCTCGTCATAGAAGGTGTAGGTCGCCTGGCCATTGTTCAGTTTTACGAAGGCCAGCGTCGTCGGTCTCGGCGACGTGTGGGCATAGGTGGAACTGACCTTGCTCGCTCCCAGCGCGTCCCGGAATTGGCCGCCGAAAAGATCCGATGACAGGCCAGAGAAGAAGCCGGCCGGCGCACCGAGCCGGCCAAGCGCGATCGCAGTGTTGAACACCGCACCGCCGACATAGGGAGCAAAGGCCGGCTCCCCTTCCGTCGTGGTGCGCGGCAGCATGTCGATCAGGGCTTCGCCGCAGCAGAGGATCATGGCTTCTTGGTCTCCGGCGGATAGATCACGCCCTTACGGATGATGATGTTGGCGTAAAGTCGCGGCTCGCTTGTCGCGACGATAGCGTGCGCCGATTTGACCCGTGCATAGAAGTCGGCGCCGGCCAGCGCAACCACCTTGCGGCCCGGCACGCGTTTGGCACAGATCGCCTCCATCTCATGATGGACGGGGTCGGCGAGTGACGGATCGCCCTTCACCGAGGCGCGAAACAACGCCTCCGGGACGACGTCGTCGACCGGCAGGATGCTCAGGATCGCGTCGAGCATCGGAATGAGGGGATGACCGTCGGCCCGGACGAGGCGTCTTGCCTGCTCCTCGGCCGGATAGTTTCCATCGACCAGGGCGATCTCGTCGCCATGCCCCATGGCGCGCAGGGTCGCCAGGAGTTCCGGACCGAGTAGCGCCGGTATTCCGATCAGCATTCAGGCGCTCCTGGAAATCGTGGTCGAACCGACGAGGAAACGCTCCGAAAGCGGCAGGCTGGCACCACCAAGGGCCCGAGCGTGGATGCCGACTGTTCCCTCGCGGACGGCTGGAAGCCTCAATCCTTCGCCGTCAACAGTGCCGATGGCTTCGATGACGGCATCGACCAGCCGCCGCCGTACGGTGAGCGGCATCCAGCCGTCGATCACCGCCGCCTCGAAATCGATGACGGAAGAGGCCGCCACGATGGCGTAGGCCAGCGCCCGCGAGGCGCTGGCGATCCAATCGTCGAGCTCGACGCCGATCTCGCCCCAGTCTTCCGGAGACGTCCACAGATGTGAAGCTTCGACACCGCGGGCGTTGAGCGCCTTTTCCAGCATGGTGATCGATGCGATGTCGATCAACTGGGTTGGCTTGCCCTCGGGGCCTGGCACCGGCATGGAGCCCAGCGCGCCGGCATTGCCGGTAGGGCCACCATAGAGGCGTCCATTCAGCACGATGCCGCCGCCGGCAAAGGCGCCGATATAGAAATAGACGAAGTCGCGGGCGGCTCCTGCCTGGCCGAAGACGAGTTCGGCGCCACAAGCCGAGGTGGCGTCGTTTTGAAGGTAGACGGGAAATTCGCACTGCAACTGGATCTCGGCCCTGATGTCGCGGTGGCGCCATTCATCCATCACGTCCCGGGGCGCGTTGGCCCTATCGGCCCAGTTCCACAATTCGAACGGCATGGCGATGCCGAGCCCGGCAATGCGCTTGTTCTGAGCCGGGCTGAGTTCTGCGCGCATCTTTTCCATGCCCGAGGTGACGAATTCCACTGTCTCGCGCGGCGCCGGGTAGCGGTAGGAGTGCTGCAACATCGAACGGACATTGCCGAGGAAATCAATCAGCACGAGTTCGGCGCTGCGCCGGCCGATCTTCAGGCCTATGAAATACGCACCTTCCGGATTGAGCGCCATCGGAATGGACGGTTGGCCGATCTTGCCGCGCAACGGCGCCTGACGCACGAGAAGATTGTCGTCTTCAAGTTCCCGCATGATGACTGAAACGGTCTGAGCCGAAAGTCCGGTCATACGGGCGATGTCGGATTTGGCGAGGCTGCCATGCTGGCGCACCAGCGAAAGCACGAGCCGCTCATTGTGGTCCCGCATCCCGCTCTGATTGGTGCCTCGGTGAAGCCGACTCTCGGCTGCCTCGGGCGAACCGTGCCTCGCACTGCCGGTCTCCACCCTGGTCCTCCCGTTAATTCCCCTCGGGGCTTTGGGCCAGAATGAGCGGTCAAGGCAAGTGTGTCAATAATAAATAAGAGTGATTTAATTATTGACAGCCAGCGCGGTCTGGTGTCTGCTAAAGCCGGCATCCACGCTGGGATGGTTTGTTTGGATGCTTGTATGGATGCCGGTTGGCCGGCACCCGAAATGGTTCCACTGGGAGGACAATCGTGACCGACAAAAGAGTATTGAAAGCAACAGTTTTTGCCGCCGCCGCGCTCGGCGTGATGGCGTTTGCACCGGCCGCGTTCGCTGCCAATGTCAGCGCTTGCCTGATCACCAAGACCGACACCAATCCCTTCTTTGTCAAGATGAAGGAAGGCGCCACGGCGAAGGCCAAGGAAATCGGCGTCGATCTCAAAGCCTATGCCGGCAAGGCCGAAGGCGACAATGAAGGCCAGGTCGCGGCGATCGAATCCTGCATCGCCGATGGCGCCAAGGGTATTCTGATCACCGCCACCGACACGGCCGCTATCGTGCCGGCGGTCAAGAAGGCGCGAGACGCCGGACTTCTCGTGATCGCGCTGGACACGCAGCTTGAGCCCGCCGATGCCGCGGATGCGACGTTTGCAACCGACAATTTCAAAGCCGGCGAACTCATCGGCTCATGGGCAAAAGCGACTTTGGGCGATAAGGCCAAGGATGCCCATATCGCCTATATGGACCTGATTGCCAGCCAGCCATCGGTCGACGTGCAGCGTGACCAGGGCTTCATGAAGGGCTTCGGTATCGACGTCAACGATCCCAAGAAGATCGGTGACGAAAAGGATCCGCGCAATGTCTGCCACGATCTATCTGGCGGCAATGAGGATGGCGGCCATACCGCCATGGAGAACTGCCTGCAGAAAGACCCGAACATCAACGTCGTCTATACCATCAATGAACCCGCCGCCGCGGGCGCCTACCAGGCGTTGAAGGCGGTTGGCAAGGAGAAGGACGTGTTGATCGTTTCGATCGACGGCGGCTGCCCGGGCGTCAAGAATGTGGCGGAAGGTATTATCGGCGCCACCTCCCAGCAATATCCCTTGCTGATGGCCTCGCTTGGCATCGAGGCGATCAAGGCTTTCGCCGACACCGGCAAGAAGCCTGAACCGTCGCCCGGCTTGAACTTCTACAATACCGGTGTGACGCTGATCACCGACAAGCCCGCTGCCGGCGTCGATTCCATCGACACCAAGGCAGGTCTCGCCAAGTGCTGGGGTTGATTTGATCGCCTGATCGGCTCATTTTCGAAAAGACCATAAGAAAAAATAGTGTGGGGCGGCTCCTGCCGCTCCACACATAAGGCGGGGAGGCCGAGTTGAGCATCGAGACAACCAAAGTCAGCGGACCACAGGAGTTCGAAAAGGCGTTGGCCGCAAGCGACGGCAGCGTCGCTTCCTTCGACACGCATTCGCGCACCCCGCTGGAAAGCATCCAGCACAGGCTCCACAAAAGCCCGGCAATGGTGCCCCTGATCATCCTCGTGCTTTCGGTGATCCTGTTCGGCGTCGTTGTCGGTGGCCGCTTCTTCTCCCCCTTCACGCTGACGCTGATCCTGCAGCAGGTGGCGATAACCGGTATGGTCGGCATCGCCCAGACGTTGGTGGTGCTGACCGCCGGCATCGACCTGTCGGTTGGTGCCATCATGGTCCTGAGTTCTGTCGTCATGGGCCAGTTTGCCATGCACTACGGTGTCCCGGCACCCGTGGCCGTCGCCGTCGGGCTGCTTGTCGGCGCGCTTTGCGGCCTGGTCAATGGCGTCCTCATTGCCAGGGTGAAACTGCCGCCCTTCATCGTGACGCTCGGCACCTGGTCGATCTACGCTGCCATCAACTTCATCTATTCGGGCAACGAGACCATCCGCAGCCAGGACCTCGAGGCAACGGCGCCATTGCTGCAATTCTTCGGCAACTCGTTCAAGGTCGGCGGCGCCGTCTTCACCTACGGCGTGCTTCTGATGCTGATCATGGCGGCGATCGCCTGGTACGTGCTCAACCAGACTGCCTGGGGCCGGCATGTCTACGCGGTGGGTGACGACCCGGAGGCAGCCGAACTGTCGGGTGTCCGTGTCGACCGGATGCTGCTCGTGGTCTACACGCTGACGGGCATCATTTGCGCCATTGCCGGCTGGGCGCTGATCGGGCGCATCGGCTCGGTCTCGCCTCAGGCCGGCCAGTTCGAGAACATCAATTCGATCACGGCGGTGGTGATCGGCGGTACCTCGCTGTTTGGCGGACGCGGCTCCATCCTCGGCACCATCTTCGGTGCTCTGATCGTCGGCGTGTTCGCACTGGGATTGCGGTTGTGGGGAACGGATCCCCAATGGACGCAATTGTCGGTCGGCGCCCTTATCATCGTCGCGGTCGGCATCGACCAATGGATCAGGAAGATCTCGGCATGACCCAGGCTCAGGAACCCATCCTCACCGCGCGCGGCCTGACCAAGCGTTACGGTCGCGTCACTGCCCTCGACAGCGCCGACTTCGATCTCTACCCCGGAGAAATCCTCGCCGTGATCGGCGACAACGGCGCCGGGAAGTCGTCTCTCATCAAGGCCATTTCCGGTGCGGTGACGCCGGATGAGGGAGAGATCCGGCTCGAGGGCAAACCGATTGCCTTCAAGTCGCCGATGGAAGCCCGCGAAGCGGGTATCGAAACCGTCTACCAGAACCTGGCTCTGTCGCCGGCACTGTCCATTGCCGACAACATGTTTCTTGGCCGCGAAATCCGCAAGCCGGGTTTCCTTGGCCGATGGCTTCGCATGCTCGACCGTCCGGTGATGGAAAAGCGCGCGCGCGACAAACTGACCGAACTCGGTCTGATGACGATCCAGAACATCAGCCAGGCGGTGGAGACGCTGTCTGGTGGCCAACGTCAGGGCGTTGCCGTGGCACGCGCCGCCGCCTTCGGCTCGAAAATGGTCATCATGGACGAGCCGACCGCGGCGCTCGGTGTCAAGGAGAGCCGCCGCGTGCTCGAACTGATCCTCGACGTCAAGAAACGCGGCCTTCCGATCGTGCTCATTTCACACAATATGCCGCATGTCTTCGAGGTCGCCGACCGTATCCACATCCATCGGCTGGGCCGTCGCCTGGCCGTCATCGACCCCAAACAATACACGATGTCCGATGCGGTAGCCTTCATGACCGGGGCCAAGGCACCGCCGGAGGTCCTGGCGGCCTGATCTTGCCAATTGCCGCAGGGGCATTCAACCCGGCAATGTTTAAATCGATTGAAGACATGCTGCAATGCACTAAGATAGGCTGGGAGAAACTGTGAAAGCCGGTATGATCAGGCCAACTGAACGAGAGGCGATATGACATCCGCCATGACGATCGAAGCCCCCGCTCTCGACAATCCCGATCCCAGAACGCTCGCCGAAGAAGTCTTGATGTCCCTCAAATACAGGGTCGGCAAGGACACCACAGTCGCGACCCAGTACGACTGGCTGACCGCCTCGATCAAGGTCGTGCGCGACCGCATCGTCGACCACTGGATGCAGGCGACGAAAGAGGCCTACGACCAGCGGGAAAAGCGCGTCTACTACCTATCGCTGGAGTTCCTCATCGGCCGCCTGATGCGCGACGCCTTTTCCAATCTCGGCCTGATGGAGAACATGCGCGAGGCACTGACCTCGCTCGGCGTCGACCTCGACGTCATTGCGGCGTTGGAGCCGGATGCGGCGCTCGGCAATGGCGGCCTTGGTCGGCTCGCCGCCTGCTTCATGGAAAGCATGGCGACCGTCGACATTCCCGCGCATGGCTACGGCATTCGCTACGCCAACGGCATGTTCCGCCAGGAGATTCACGATGGCTGGCAAGTCGAGCTGCCCGAGACCTGGCTCGACCACGGCAACCCCTGGGAATTCGAGCGGCGCGAGCGCTCTTTCGAGGTCGGCTTCGGCGGTTCGGTGGAATCCATCACCACCAAGGACGGCCGGCTCGAACGCCATGTCTGGAAGCCGACCGAGCACGTGCTCGCCGTCGCCTACGACACGCCCGTGGTCGGCTGGCGGGGAAACCGCGTCAACACGCTGCGGCTGTGGTCGGGCATGCCGGTCGATCCGATCCTGCTCGACAAGTTCAATGCCGGCGATCACATCGGCGCGCTTGCCGAAAGCAATAAGGCCGACGCTTTGTCGCGCGTGCTCTATCCCGCCGATTCCCACATGGCCGGTCAGGAGCTCAGGCTGCGGCAGGAGTATTTCTTCTCGACCGCCTCGCTGCAGGACATCGTGCAGCGGCACCTCAGCCAGTATGGCGACCTGAAATCACTGCCCGACAAGGCGGCGATCCACCTCAACGACACCCACCCGGCGATCGCGGTGCCTGAGCTGATGCGGCTCCTGATGGATGTTCACGGCATGGACTTCGACCTTGCCTGGGACATCACCAAGCGCACCTTCGGCTACACCAACCACACGCTGCTGCCGGAGGCGCTGGAGAGCTGGCCGGTGCCGCTGTTCGAGCGGCTTTTGCCGCGCCACATGCAGATCGTTTATGCCATCAACGCCGAGGTGTTGCTCGAAGCCCGCGCGACCAACCAATTTTCGGGCGAGCAGATCAGCCGCATCTCGCTGATCCAGGAGAATGGCGACCGCCGCGTGCGCATGGGCAACCTGGCCTTTGTCGGCTCGCACTCGATCAACGGCGTCTCGGCGCTGCATACCGAGTTGATGAAGGAAACGGTCTTCGCCGATCTCCACAGGCTCTACCCTGATCGCATCAACAACAAGACCAACGGCATCACGCCGCGGCGCTGGTTGATCCAGTGCAATCCCGGGCTGACATCGCTCGCCCGCGAGACGATCGGTGACCGTTTTCTCGACGACATAGACGCCATCAAAGGGCTCGAGGCCTTTGCTGACGACAGCGCGTTTCGCGACAAATTCGCCGCCGTCAAGCGGCAGAACAAGGTGCGGCTGGCCAATCTCGTCGCCGACCGGCTCGGCATCAAGGTCGATCCCTCGGCACTGTTCGACATCCAGGTCAAGCGCATCCACGAATACAAGCGCCAGCTTCTGAACATCCTCGAGGCGATCGCGCTCTTCGACCAGATCCGCTCGCATCCCGAGCGCGACTGGATGCCGCGCGTGAAATTCTTCGGCGGCAAGGCCGCGCCCAGCTATCACAACGCCAAGCTGATCATCAAACTCGCCAACGACGTCGCCAGGGTCATCAATCGCGATCCGGCCGTTCGTGGTTTGCTGAAGGTGGTGTTCGTGCCGAACTACAATGTCAGCCTGGCCGAGATCATGATGCCGGCGGCCGACCTGTCCGAGCAGATTTCGACCGCGGGCATGGAAGCGTCGGGCACTGGCAACATGAAGTTCGCGCTCAACGGCGCGCTGACCATCGGTACGCTCGATGGCGCCAATGTCGAGATCAAGGAGTGCGTCGGCGACGACAACATCTTCATCTTCGGCCTCACCACGGCAGAGGTCGCCGAGCGGCGTAACAATGGCTACGACCCTCGCGGCATCATCGAGGCTTCCTCCGAACTGGCGCAGGCGGTCGCGGCCGTCTCGTCGGGTGTCTTCTCGCCCGATGATCCCACTCGCTACCGCGATCTCATCAACGGTCTCTACGACAGCGACTGGTTCATGGTCGCCGCGGATTTCGACGCCTATGCCGCTTGCCAGCGCGACGTCGATGCGGTCTGGCGCAACAGCCCCGATTGGAACGCCCGGGCAATCCGTAACGTCGCGCGCGTGGGCTGGTTCTCATCCGATCGCACCATCCGTCAATACGCGAAAGAAATCTGGAACGTGCCTGTCTGATGTGATTGCATGAGACCGCGAACAATGTGGTCCCGGGATGTGAGTTGAGTGCCAGACTCACGTCACCGAAAGACAAAAACATGGTGCCCTGGGAGGGACACTGCCTGATGAGGAAGCCGAGCGCGACCGCGGCGACAAGCGGGCCGGACGGACTGGCGCCAGCCAGCGATGTTGCGGCGATTGTCGCCGGCACGCACGGAGATCCGTTTGCGGTCCTTGGTGTCCATGAGATCGGCAAGGGCCTGTTTGCCCGCTGCTTCGTCCCGCATGCAGAACTCGTCACCGCCTACACGCTGACCGGCATCAAGGCAGGCGAATTGTCCAGGCGAGACGATGCCGGCTTCTTCGAGGGCAAGCTGTCGATCAAGAAGCGACAGCCGCTGCGCTATCACGCCAGGAACGCCGGCGGCGACTGGTGGCTGGCCGATCCCTATTCGTTCGGCCCGGTGCTGGGGCCGATGGACGACTATTATATCGCCGAGGGGTCGCATCTCAGGCTGTTCGACAAGCTTGGCGCGCATATCATCGAGCATGAGGGCGCCACCGGGGTGCACTTCGCCGTCTGGGCTCCAAACGCCCGGCGCGTGTCGGTGGTCGGCGATTTCAACGACTGGGACGGCCGCCGGCATTCGATGCGCGACCGTCGTGACACCGGCATCTGGGAGGTGTTCATTCCCGATATCGGCGCCGGCCGACCCTACAAATACGAGATCATCGGCCCCGATGGTATCAGGCTGCCGCTCAAGGCCGACCCGTTTGCCTTCAAGTCCGAACTGCGCCCGGCGACGGCGTCGGTGACCGCGGTGCCGCCGTCGCATTCATGGGGTGACGAGGCGCATCGCACGTTCTGGCGCAATGCCGATCCCCGACGCGAGGCCATCTCGATCTATGAGGTCCATGCCGGCTCCTGGCAGCTTCGCGACGACGGGACGTTCCTGTCATGGGATGAATTGGCCGACCGGCTGATCCCCTATGTGGTCGAGACCGGCTTCACCCATATCGAGTTCATGCCGATCTCCGAACATCCCTATGATCCCTCCTGGGGCTATCAGACGACTGGCCTCTATGCGCCGTCGGCGCGTTTTGGCGATCCGGACGGCTTTGCCCGCTTCGTCGATGGCGCCCACCGCGCCGGCGTCGGCGTGATCCTCGACTGGGTGCCGGCGCATTTCCCCGTCGACGAGCACGGCCTGGTCCATTTCGACGGCACCGCCCTCTATGAGCATGCCGATCCGCGCAAGGGCTTTCATCCCGACTGGAACACCGCGATCTACAATTTCGGCCGCCGCGAGGTGATGTCGTTCCTGGTCAACAACGCGCTGTTCTGGGCCGAAAAATACCATGTCGACGGCCTGCGCGTCGATGCGGTCGCCTCGATGCTCTACCTCGACTATTCGCGCAAGCAGGGCGAATGGATCCCCAACGAGAAGGGCGGCCGCGAGAACCTGGAGGCGGTCAGCTTCCTGCAGAAGATGAACAAGGAGCTCTACGGCCACCATCCCGGCGTCATGACCATCGCCGAGGAATCGACCTCATGGCCGAAGGTCTCGGCGCCGGTCCATGAAGGCGGGCTGGGCTTCGGCTTCAAGTGGAACATGGGCTTCATGCACGACACGCTGGAGTATTTTTCCAAGGAGCCGATTTTCCGCAAGCACCACCACAACGACCTGACCTTCGGCCTGGTCTATGCCTTCTCGGAAAACTTCGTGCTGCCGCTCTCGCATGACGAGGTCGTGCATGGCAAAGGCACGCTCTTGGGCAAGATGGCCGGTGACGACTGGCAGAAATTCGCGACCTTGCGCGCCTACTATGGTTTCATGTGGGGCTATCCCGGCAAGAAGCTCTTGTTCATGGGTCAGGAATTCGCGCAGCGCCGTGAATGGAGCGAGGCGCGCGCGCTCGACTGGAACCTGCTGGATTTCCGCCCGCATCGCGGCGTCTGGCAGACCGTGCGCGATCTCAACTATCTCTACCGTTCACGGCCGGCACTGCATGGCCGGGACTGCGAGCCGGAGGGCTTTTCCTGGCTGATCGTCGACGACAGCCAGAATTCGGTTTTTGCCTGGGCACGCAACGCGCCTGACGGCAACCCGGTGGCTGTCATCTCCAACTTCACGCCGGTGCCGCGTGACAATTATCGCGTGCCGCTGCCGAAGGCCGGCAAGTGGCGCGAGATCATCAACACCGACGCTTCCGAATATGGCGGCTCCGGCATGGGCAATGGCGGCATGGTCGAGGCAAGGGCGGAGGGCAAGAGCATCTCGGCAACGATGCTTTTGCCGCCGCTTTCGACGATCATGCTCGAATATGTTCCAGACTGAGTAAACGGGGAGGGTGAAACATGGCAGAAACGAAACGGACCCAGCCGCTGGCTCGCGACGCGATGGCCTACGTGTTGGCTGGCGGGCGCGGCAGCCGTCTCAAGGAACTGACCGACCGGCGCGCCAAGCCGGCGGTCTATTTCGGCGGCAAGACGCGCATCATCGATTTCGCGCTCTCCAACGCGCTCAACTCCGGCATTCGCCGGCTGGGTGTGGCCACGCAGTACAAGGCGCATTCGCTGATCCGCCATCTGCAGCGGGGCTGGAACTTCCTGCGGCCCGAACGAAACGAGAGTTTCGACATCCTGCCGGCGAGCCAGCGCGTGTCGGAAACGCAATGGTATGAGGGCACGGCTGACGCCGTCTACCAGAACATCGACATCATCGAGGCCTACGGGCCGGAATACATGGTCATTCTCGCCGGCGACCACATCTACAAGATGGACTATGAGATGATGCTGCGCCAGCACGTCGACGCCAATGCCGACGTCACCGTCGGCTGCCTCGAAGTGCCGCGTATGGAAGCGACCGGTTTCGGGGTCATGCATGTCGACGCCAAGGACACGATCATCTCCTTCATCGAGAAGCCGGCCGATCCGCCGGGCATTCCCGACAAGCCGGACTATGCGCTGGCCTCGATGGGCATCTACGTGTTCAAGACCAAGTTCCTGATGGAACAGCTGCGCCGCGACGCCGCCGAGCCCGGCTCCAGCCGCGACTTCGGCAAGGACATCATTCCCTATATCGTTGAGCACGGTAAGGCGATCGCGCACCGCTTCACCAAGTCCTGCGTGCGGTCGACCGCCGAGAACGAAGCCTATTGGCGCGATGTGGGAACGGTCGACGCCTATTGGGAAGCCAATATCGATCTGACCGACGTGACGCCGGAACTCGACCTCTACGATCGCGACTGGCCGATCTGGACCTATGCCGAGTTGAAGCCGCCAGCAAAATTCGTCCATGACGAGGATGGCAGGCGCGGTTCGGCCGTGTCGTCGCTGGTCTCGGGCGATTGCATCGTCTCCGGCGCGTCGCTGAAGAAAAGCCTGATCTTCACCGGCGCGCGCATCAACTCCTATTCGACGTTGGAAGAGGTCGTCATGCTGCCCGACGTTCATGTCGGCCGGAACGCAAAGTTGAAGCGCGTCGTCATCGACCACGGTGTAAGGATACCGGAGGGGCTGGTGGTCGGCGAGGATCCCGTGCTCGACGCCAAGCGCTTCCGCGTCTCGGAAAAGGGTATCTGCCTGATCACGCAGGACATGATCAACAAACTGGGGCTCTAGAGCAATTCCAGGAAAAGTGTGAAACGGTTTTCCGCCCGGAATTGCTTGGAAACCCGGAATTTGCTTGGAAACGAAGAGTTGGACAGGATCGGAAAGACGCATGCAGGTTCTGTCGGTCACGCCCGAGATCTTTCCGCTGATCAAGACCGGCGGGCTTGCCGACGTGACCGGCGCGCTGCCCCTGGCGCTGGCGGCCAAGGGCGTGACCATGCGCACGCTCATTCCAGGCTTTCCCGTGGTGATGGAAGCCTTCAAGAAACGTAAGGCCGTTTACCAGTATCCGCTGCTGCAGGGCGGCAAGGCTTCGGTCCATGCCGTCCAACTCGCGGGGCTCGATCTTTTCGTGCTCGACGCGCCGCACCTGTTCGACCGTCCCGGCGGTCCTTACGGCAACGCCTCGGGTGCGGACTGGCCGGACAATTGGCGGCGCTTCGCGGCGCTGAGCCAGGCCGGCGCCGATATCGCTGGCGGCGCCATCTCCGGCTACCTGCCCGACATCGTCCATGCCCATGACTGGCAGTCGGCGATGACGCTTGCCTATATGCGCTACGGCAAGGCGGTCGGCACGCCGTCGATGATGACCGTGCACAATCTCGCCTTCCAGGGGCAGTTCGGCGCCGGCATTTTCGGGGAACTTGGCCTGCCGGCAGCGGCGATGGCGCTTGACGGCGTCGAATATTATGGCGGCGTCGGCTTCCTCAAGGCCGGCCTGCAGGCCGCTTGGGCGATCACCACGGTGAGCCCGACCTATGCGCAGGAGATCCGCTCGCCGGAGTTCGGCATGGGCCTTGATGGCCTGATCAACATGCGCTCCAGCGATCTCTACGGCATCGTCAACGGCATCGACACCGCGATCTGGAACCCGGAAACCGACAAGCATCTGGTATCGGATTATACGGCTGGAACGCTCGAGGCGCGGGCGCCCAACAGGGCGGCCGTCGAGGAGCGGTTTGGCCTTGATCGCGATGACAGCCCGATCGTCTGCGTCGTCAGCCGCCTGACCTGGCAGAAGGGCATGGACATATTGGCGACGGTGGTCGACGGTATCGTCGCGACCGGCGCGCGGTTGGCCGTACTGGGCTCCGGCGATGCCGGCCTTGAAGGTGCGCTGCTCGCCGCCGCGGCGCGCCACCGCGGCCGCATCGGCGTGGTCGTCGGCTATGACGAGGGGCTGTCGCACATCATGCAGGGCGGCTGCGATGCCATCATCATTCCATCACGCTTCGAGCCCTGCGGACTGACGCAGCTCTACGGTCTGCGCTATGGCTGTGTGCCCGTGGTCGCCCGCACCGGCGGCCTCGCCGACACCATCATCGATGCCAATGAGGCAGCGATGGCGGCCGGCGTGGCGACCGGGTTCCAGTTTGCTCCCAACAATGGCGGCGCTATGCTGCACGCCATCCGCCGCCTGGCGGACGCCCACGCCAATCCCGCGGCGTTCGAAACCATCCAGCGCCAGGGCATGAAGAGCGATGTGTCGTGGGATCGAAGCGCGGAAAAATATGTCGAACTCTATCGCCTGTTGCTTTCGAAAAGGGTTGCCTGAAGCATGATACGGACCGTCCCCACCAAACCCTATTCCGATCAGAAGCCCGGCACGTCGGGCCTGCGCAAGAAGGTGCCTGTGTTCCAGCAGGAGCACTATGCCGAGAATTTCATCCAGTCGATCTTCGACGCGCTAGACGGCTTCAAGGGCAAGACCCTGGTGATCGGCGGCGATGGCCGCTACTACAACCGCGAGGTCATCCAGAAGGCCATAGCCATGGCCGCCGCCAACGGCTTCGGCAAGGTGATGGTCGGGCAGGGCGGCATATTGTCGACGCCGGCCGCCTCGCATGTCATCCGCAAATACAAGACCTTCGGCGGCATTATCCTGTCGGCCAGCCACAATCCCGGCGGCCCGCATGAGGATTTCGGCATCAAGTACAATGCCGGCAATGGCGGCCCGGCCCCGGAAAAGCTGACCGACGCCATCTTCGAAAAGACCAAGGCGATTTCGAGCTTCAAGATCGCCGACATCGATCCGATCGACATCGATACGATCGGCACGGTCAAGGCCGCCGGCATGACGGTCGAGATCATCGATCCCGTCGCCGACTATGCCGAGTTGATGGAAAGCCTGTTCGACTTCGACGCGCTGCGCAAACTGTTCAAGTCGGGCTTCCGCATGCGCTTCGACGCCATGCATGCGGTGACCGGCCCCTATGCCAAGGAGATCCTCGAACACAGGCTCGGCGCGCCCAACGGCACCTGCCGCAACTTCAAGCCGCTTCCGGATTTCGGCGGCCACCACCCGGACCCGAACCTCGTCCATGCCAAGCATCTCTATGATGAGATGATGGGACCGGACGCGCCCGATTTCGGCGCCGCTTCCGATGGCGACGGCGACCGTAACCTGATCATCGGTAAGGGCATTTTCGTCACCCCGTCCGATTCGGTGGCGATGCTGGCCGCCAACGCCCGCCTGGCGCCGGGCTATAAGGACGGGCTGAAGGGCATCGCCCGTTCGATGCCGACCAGTGGCGCGGCCGATCGCGTCGCCCACAAGCTCGGCATCGGCATCTATGAGACGCCGACCGGTTGGAAGTTCTTTGGCAATCTGCTCGATGCCGGCATGGCGACGATCTGCGGCGAGGAGAGTGCCGGGACCGGCTCCAACCATGTCCGTGAAAAGGACGGCCTATGGGCGGTGCTTCTGTGGCTCAACATCCTTGCCGCGCGCGGCGAGGGCTGCAAGCAGATCGTCACCGAGCACTGGGCGACCTATGGGCGCAACTACTATTCGCGCCACGATTATGAGGAGGTCGAGAGCGACCGGGCCAACGCGCTGGTCGACGAACTGCGCGCCAAGCTCGCTTCGCTGCCCGGCACCAGCGTGCGTGGCCTGAAGATCGCCAATGCCGACGACTTCGCCTATCACGACCCGGTCGATGGCTCGACCAGCGAGCACCAGGGCATCAGGGTGCTGTTCGAAGGCGGCTCCCGCGTCGTCTTCCGGCTTTCCGGAACCGGTACCTCGGGCGCGACGATCCGGGTTTATATCGAGCGCTACGAGCCGGACAGGGCCAGGCACGATCTCGACACGCAAGAAGCGCTCGCCGACCTCATCGCCGCGGCCGACGACATCGCCGGGATCAAGAGCCACACCGGCCGCAACAAGCCGAGCGTGATTACTTGAGGGTGGCGGCGGCGCTCATAGCTCTCGCAAGGCGCCAGGTGAGACAATGACGGGCGTAGGGCGCTATACCCCCCTCTGGCCTGCCGGCCATCTCCCCCTCAAGGGGGGAGATTGGCAGTTTCAGCGTCTCGTTCCTCATGCTGCGTTGGCCGTTGCTGAAATCAGTACGGCAGTGCGATCTCCCCCCTTGAGGGGGAGATGCCCGGCAGGGCAGAGGGGGGTGTCTCGCGCTAACCTGAGCTATATTTTCCAGTGACCCAACTTGGCGCCAGCGTCACCCGCGACGGCATCCGCTTCGCCGCATGGTCCTCATCGGCCCGCCGCCTCTGGGTTTCGATCTTTGACGACCGGGGAAACCGTGAACTCGACCGGCTGGAACTGAAGCCGGAAGACGAGGGGGCCCATGCGCTCTTTGTCTCTGGCGTTGCCGCGGGCACGCGCTACGGCTTCCGTGCCGATGGCGACTATGCGCCAGAGCGGGGGCTTTGGTTCGACCCTGACAAGCTGCTGACCGATCCCTACGCTCTCGAAATCGACCGGCCTTATGCCTATCACTGGCGGCTTGCCGCGCGGCGCAATGAGGGCGCCGACACCGCGCCGCTGATGCCCAAGACCGTGGCGAAGGCCTTGCCCACGGCTATGCCCATCCTGCCGCCGCTGTTTCGTCCGGGTGGCCTGATCTACGAAGTGCCGGTGCGCGCCTTCACCAAGCTGCACCCTGAGGTGCCGGAGGCGCAGCGCGGCACCGTCGCGGCGCTCGCCCACCCGGCTGTCATCGAACATCTGCAAAGGCTTGGCGTCTCAGCCGTCGAACTGATGCCGGTGACGGCGTCGATCGATGAGCGGCATCTGCCGCCGCTGGGCCTCAGCAACGCCTGGGGCTACAACCCCGTGACCTTCATGGCGCTTGACCCGCGCCTGGCGCCCGGCGGCCTTGCGGAATTGCGCGGCACCGTCGCGGCGCTGCGTCAGGCCGGCATCGGCACCATTCTCGATCTTGTCTTCAACCATACGGGTGAAAGCGACCGGCTGGGTCCGACGCTGTCGCTGCGCGGGCTCGACAATCAGGCCTACTACCGGCATCAGCCGGATGGCAGGCTGGTCAACGACACCGGCACCGGCAACACGGTCGCGTGCGATCGTCCGGTGGTGCGGGAAATGGTGCTCGACACGCTCCGCCATTTCGTCCGCCAGGCCGGCGTCGATGGTTTTCGCTTCGACCTGGCGCCGGTGCTGGGGCGCGTCGACGGCGCGTTCGATCCCGCATCGCCGTTGCTCGGGGCGATCGCCGGAGATCCCGTCCTGGCCGATCGCGTGCTGGTCGCCGAACCCTGGGACATCGGTCCCGACGGCTACCAGCTCGGCAATTTTCCGGCGCGCTATCTGGAATGGAACGATCGTTATCGCGACGATGTCAGGCACTTTTGGCGTGGCGATGCCGGTGCGGTTGGACCGCTGGCGACGCGGCTTGCCGGCTCGTCCGATATTTTTGGCAGGACCGGCCAGCCAACCGGCCGCGCGGTCAATTTCATCGCCGCCCATGACGGCATGACACTGGCCGACATCGTCGCCTATGAGCGAAAGCACAACGCAGCCAATGGCGAGCAGAACCGCGACGGCCACAACGACAACCTGTCCTGGAACAATGGCGCCGAGGGCGAGACCGACAATGCGGCGATCACCAGGGCGCGCTTCGACGACAAGTGCGCGCTGCTTGCCACGCTTTTTGCCTCGCGCGGCACCATCATGCTCACCGCCGGCGACGAATTCGGCCGCACCCAGAAGGGCAACAACAATGCCTACGCGCAGGACAACGCCATCACCTGGCTCGACTGGGCAGGCCACGACCAGGCGTTGGAACAATACATCTCGGCGCTCGCAGCGCTGCGCCGAACTGTCCCGGCGTTGTCGGACACGCATTTCCTGACAGGAGAGCCGGCCGGTGCTCCAGGCGTTCCCGACGTCGCCTGGCTGACCGAAACCGGCGTGGCGCTTGCCGAGGCGGATTGGAGCGATCCCGCCCGGCATCGCCTCGTCATGCTGCTGGGCGATCCCGAGGGCGGCCGCTTTGCCGTCATGATCAACGGCGACCGTCGCCAATGCGTCTTCACCTTGCCTGCGCGCGACGGGTTCCAATGGCTGCCGGCGATGGAAACGCAGACGATCGACCTCGCGCGGCCGCTGCCGGGCCGCGGCGTCGGTTTCATGATTGAGCGTCGGACCGTAATGGGCCGCGCCGGGAAGGGTTCGTGATGGCCGACAACAATGCCGGGCAGGGGGCCGAATGGTGGCGGGGCTGCGTCATCTATCAGGTTTATCCGCGCTCCTTCCAGGACACGACCGGTGACGGCAGCGGCGATCTCAGGGGCATCACGGCGAGGCTTGCCCATATCGCCTCGCTCGGTGTCGATGCCGTCTGGCTATCACCCTTCTTCAAGTCGCCGATGGCCGACATGGGCTATGACGTATCGGACTATCGCGACGTCGATCCGATGTTCGGCACGCTGGACGATTTCGATGCGCTGGTTGCCGAGGCGCACCGGTTGGGCCTGAAGATCATCATCGATCAGGTGCTGTCGCACTCATCCGACAGGCACGAATGGTTTGTCGAAAGCCGAGCCAGCCGCGACAATCCCAAGGCAGACTGGTACGTCTGGGCCGATACGAAACCCGATGGCAACGCGCCCAACAACTGGCTGTCCGTCTTCGGCGGGCCGGCCTGGGAGTGGGATTCGACCCGCCGGCAATATTACATGCACAATTTCCTCGCCTCGCAGCCCGACCTGAATTTCCACAATCCGGATGTCCAGGATGCGCTGCTGGACACGGTGCGCTTCTGGCTGGAGCGTGGCGTCGACGGCTTCCGGCTGGATACGGTCAACTACTATGTCCATGACCGCTGGCTGCGCAGCAACCCGCCTCTGGCGTCGAGCGTCGCCGGCACCAATGGCGAGACCAACACCTATCTCTATCAGGAGCATCTGTTCGACAAGTCGCAGCCGGAAAACCTTGCCTTCCTGAGGCGCTTCAGGGCGCTGCTCGACGAGTATCAGGACCGCGCCGCTGTCGGTGAAATCGGCGATGAAGGACGCTCGCTGCAGACGCTGGCCGCCTACACGTCCGGCGGCGGCAAGCTGCAGATGTGCTACACTTTCGACCTGCTCGGTCCGCAGTTTTCGGCCGCGCATGTGCGCGGCAGTGTCGAGGCTTTTGAAAGCGCGGTGGCCGATGGCTGGGTCTGCTGGGCGTTCTCGAACCATGATGTGGTGCGCCATGTCAGCCGCTGGACGCGACCGGACGGCGATTCCGACACGGTGGCCAGGTTCTCGATCCTGTTGCTGTGCAGCCTGCGCGGTTCGATCTGCCTCTACCAGGGAGAGGAACTCGGGCTCGATGAGGCGGAGCTTGCCTATGAGGATCTGCGCGATCCCGTTGGCATCCGCTTCTGGCCCGGTGCGAAGGGCAGGGATGGTTGTCGCACGCCGATGGTCTGGGAGGCTGGCGCCGACAATGCTGGTTTCTCCACTGGCAAGCCCTGGTTGCCGGTGCCGGCAAGCCATCGCGCCCGTGCGGTCGATGTGCAGAACGGCGAGGAGCAATCGGTGCTGTCCGCCTACCGGTCAGCGCTCGCCTTGCGCAAGCGGCATCCGGCGCTGGTCGGCGGTTCGATCCGCTTTCTTGACGCCGAGGGCGACGTGCTCGCCTTCATCCGCGAAGGCGGCGAGGAGAGATTGCTCTGTGTCTTCAATTTCGCCGGGGAGCCGGCGAATTGGCCGGTGCCGTCGGATATTGGAACTGTTGCGGCTGTCTTGGGCGGCACCACTAACGTTGACGACAACGCGCTCGCGCTGCCGGCGCTCGGTTGCTTCCTCGGTCGGCTCGACTGATTGCGGTTCGACCGCCCTTCAAGCGACCTGCTTGGCTGCGAAAGCTCTATTGAACGAGCACCGCCCGCCCGCAGGTCGCTCCGGTGACGCGCACGTCGGCCTGGCCGACACCGACACCCAGTGCCGAAAGCACATTGTAGAGCAGGTCGTCGACCGGCGCCGTTACGGTGTTGAGCAGGCCCACCACCGCAGGTTTGACCGTTCCGATCAGTGCGGTCGCATCGATCCCGAGACCAAGCAGATTGGCGGAAAGCGACAGGTTGTTGACCAGTGAGGTGGTGAGCGACTGCGAGATGTTGCGCGTCGAAACGGTCTTGATCGTCTTGTTGGCGATGTCGGTCGCGTTGAAGGTCAGGGTCTGCGGGCTGTTGTTGGTGATCGCGGTCGCGGCCGACCCCATCACCTGGATCAGCGGGATCAACAGCAGCTTCACATCGGCGATGTCCGCATCCGTGAAGGTCTGCGGATGGCTGAAGTCGGCAAAACCAGAGGGGTTGTTGCTGTTGGCCAGGTTCAACTGGGCAATGCCAGGGTGTGCGGCGATGGAGACGTTGATGCTGGAAGGCCCTGTCGGACAGGTGATATCGGTCAGCTTGGCTTCGGCATAGGCGACTTCCACATTGAGCGGCAGATTGACGGCGACCAGGTTGATGCCGCCGGCGAGGCCGGGCGTGCCGATACCGACGGAGGCCGTGAGTTTGATGCGCGTCTGGGCGGTCCGCACGATAGTGCCGATGCCGCCGACCGCGAGCCAGGGCGAGGATTGCGCCGGCTCTCCAATGGCAATGCTGAGCTTGGTGGAGAGCAGCCCCGGTATGGTGGCGCCGAGATCGACCGCGGCCTGGTTGGTGCCGTTCGCGAGTACGGCCGCGGCGGTCAGCATTCCCATGGCGCTTGCGTCGATCCCAAGGCCGGACGGCTGTTGCCCGAGGCCGAGGCTGCCGACGGAACCAAGGTCGACAAGGCTGCTGAGCGGGATCTTGACGGTACCGGTCGATTTGGAGGCGATGATCTGCAACGCGACCTTGGCGGTATTGCCGAGGCCAGGAACATTGGCCATGGCGGTGGCGATCTGGCCGACGGTCGCTTTCGAGGCCAGGACGTCGGAGTAGGTGCCGGCCGTGATGTTCAGTTGTGTGGCGAGCGCACTGACGAAGGAAAGCACGCTGACATCGGCCGAAATCAGCCCATTATAGTCCATGACGCTGAGCGAGATGTTGCCGCCGAGAAGTCCGCTCAAAAGAGCGTTGAGGATGCCGCCGTTGACGCTGAGCAGTCGGGATCCGACCGAGAATGTCGCCTGCGGCGTCATGCTGGCGGTGGCTTGGGTGCCGATGACCGGAGTGGGCAAAAGCGAGCTGGCGAAGTAGCGGGCGGGGATTTTCGTCAACGTGACGCGCACTGCATTATAGGGTGTCACGCCGGCCTGGAAGCGCTGGCCGACATTGGCGGTTGACGAGGCATATCGGCCTTGCGTGACCGTCACCACTGTCTTATCGACAGCCGGGGGAATGGTCTGGCCCGAAGCTTGAACGACGATACCTGGCATGCCGTTGTCGGTGAGCGTGGTGACGACCGCCGTGTTGACATTGTTGATGTTCGAGGCGGCGGTGATCGCCGCCAGGTCGACCATCGCCTGGGCTTGCCGGCGCTCGGTGTAGATTGAGGCCTCATCGATGGCCACCGCGGCCAGCGCCAGCGCGACCGGTGCGCTCAATGCCGTCATGACGGCGAAGTTCGCCTTCTTGTCGGCAAGCATATGCTGGGAAAGCCGCACCACCTTCGTGCGCCGACGCAACGGCATTCAGATACCCCCAACTCTGATCGTTGACTGGCGCGTGATCGTGGTCCCCGGCATGGCTATGCCCGGGAAGAGATTCCAGATCGGCAGGTTGCGTGCATCGTACTGGATGGACACCACGAACTGGCTCCCGTCGGCGGTGCTGTCATTGGCCTGGTAGGTCAGCTTGCTGGCATCGACGAAGGGATAGCCGCCGGCGTTGTTTGTCAGGAAGCTGGCCACGAGCGTCTGCCGCTCGGTCTGGTTCAACCCGGCGATGGCCGTCCGGGCGGCGTCGGCCGCGATCTGCTGGATTGAGTTGGCGGCCCCGAAATAGATGCCGTATGCAACCATCCCGAGCAGGAGAAGGATAAAGAGCGGTGATAGCACAGCGAACTCGACTGCCGAGGTCCCCGAAGCATCTGTTCGGAACTCGCGCCATCTGACCCTGGAAATAAGCTTCTCAACCATGGTGCCGAGCATGCCAAATTTCGCATGCAGAAAGCGAAAACTCAGGGTACAACCGGCGGCTGCGCACGATTGAAAAAGCCATTTCTAATTTAGAGGTTGCTTCTGTGATTGCGGGGATTGACTTAGGGTCAATCAGTACTCGGTTGAAAAGAGCTTACCTCCTGTCTAGTCTCCTGCCACCAGCTGCCGGAGGGAACCGGCGGCACGCTCAAAGGAGCCAGGCATCGGTTCCGGGGCGTCAACACACGAAAAGGCGCGCGACGGCAGCGCCGATTGGGAGAACTTCATGCTGAAAAACATGCTGAAGGCGACAGTTTTCGCCACGACCATGGCAGTGACCGCCGGCACGTTCTACACGCCGGCATTCGCCGAAATTGTCTACAACCGAGGCACCGCTGCCGAATCCGAATCCGTCGACCCGCACAAGACCTCGACGGTCTACGAAGCCAATGTCTTGCGCGACCTGTTCCAGGGCCTCGTCATGCAGGATGAGAAGGCCAATGTCATCCCAGGCGCCGCCGAGAGCTGGACGGTATCGGATGACGGCACCGTCTACACCTTCAAGCTGCGCAAGGACGGCATGTGGTCGGATGGCAGCCCGGTGACTGCCGAGGACTTCGTCTATGCCTTCCGCAGGCTGGAGGATCCGGCCACCGGCGCCGAATATGCTTCCATGCTCTATCCCATCAAGAATGCCGAGGAGGTCAACACCAAGAAGGGCAAGCCTGAGGATATGGGCGCCAAGGCGATTGACGCAAATACGCTGGAAGTGACGCTGAAGGCGCCGACGCCCTACTTCCTGGAGATGCTGACCCACCAGGCGACCTATCCGGTCAGCAAGGCCTCCATCGAAAAGCTCGGCGCCGACTGGATCAAGCCGGGCAAGCTGGTGTCGAACGGCGCCTACACGCTGGCGGAATGGGTCCCTAACGACCACATGAAGCTGGTCAAGAATCCGAAATTCTGGGACGCGGGCAGCGTCAAGATCGACGTCGTCAACTACATTCCGACCGAAGACCGTTCTTCGGCGATGAAGCGCTTCGAGGCTGGCGAACTCGACAGCTACGACGATCTGCCGACCGAACAGCTCGCCGACCTGAAAACCAAGTTCGGCGACCAGATCCATGTCGGGCCGTATCTCGGCACCTACTATTATGCGATCAAGACCGACAAGGCGCCGTGGAACAACCCCGAGCTGCGCAACGCCATCTCGATGGCGATCGACCGTGACTTCATCGCCGAAAAGGTCTGGCAGAATTCGATGCTGCCCGGCTATTCGATGGTGCCTCCCGGCATTGAGGGCTACACGCCGGCAATGGCCAAATATGCCGACATGCCGCAGATCGATCGTGAGGACGCGGCCAAGAAAATCCTCGAGAAGCTCGGCTATACGCCCGAACATCCGCTGAAGATGGAGATCCGCTACAACACCTCGGAGAACCACAAGAACACTGCCGTCGCCATTCAGGAGCAGTTGAAGCCCCTCGGCGTCGACGTCACCTTGCTCAACACCGACACCAAGACCCACTATTCCTTCCTGGAGCAGAAGGGCGACTATGACGTGGCGCGCGCCGCCTGGATCGCCGACTACAAGGATCCGGAAACCTTCCTCGGCATCTCGCGCAAGGCGAGCGGCAACAACTATTCGAGCTACAACAGCCCGCAATACGAGGCTGCCATGGACAAGGCAGCCGCTGCCGGCGGCAAGCCTGAAGAACGCATGAAGGATCTCGCTGAAGCCGAGCGCATCCTCGTCGACGACGTCGGCCAGATTCCGCTGCTCTACTATAGCTACCACGACATCGTTTCCACGAAGCTGCACGGCTTTGTCGACAATGTGATGGACGTTCACCCGTCCCGCTTCATCAGCAAGGACTGACCTCCCAGGCCAAACCCGCCGCGCCCTTGAGTGGCGCGGCGGTGCTGGTTTGCCATCGCATCGGCCCGGGAACCGGAATCGCTTTTCGGAAAGTTCGGTGCGTAGATTTGAAAGCCGGAGTACAATCGTCCCGTTGGACGGATGTGTTCCGGATCAAGCGGGGCACCGATGCTGCGATATGTATTCCGGCGGCTCTTGACCGCCATTCCGACGCTGTTCGTTATCGTGACGATGGCGTTCTTTCTGATGCGGGTTGCGCCGGGCGGGCCATTCAACCAGGAGCGGGGACTGAGCCCCGAGATCAGGGCTAACCTTGAAGCCCAGTATGGTCTCAACGACCCGCTCTGGCTGCAATATGCGCATTATCTCGGCAATCTGCTGCGCGGTAATTTCGGCCCGAGCTACAACATGCCGGACTTCACCGTCACCGAATTGTTTGCCAAGGGCCTGCCCATTTCCGTCCAGCTCGGTGCCTCGGCGCTGATCCTGGCGCTGCTGCTCGGCAGCCTGCTCGGCACCATTGCCGCGCTCAACCAGAACAAGCTTGGCGACTATGCGGTGATTGCGTTGGCGACAGCCGGCAGCACCATTCCGACCTTCGTCATCGCGCCGGTGATCCAGCTCCTGTTCGGGCTGACCTGGAAGCTGTTGCCGATCGGCGGTTGGGGCGATGGCGCCTTCATCAACAAGGTCGGCCCGGTGCTGACGCTTGCCTTGCCGCAGATTGCCATCGTTGCCCGCCTCATGCGGGGTTCGATGATTGAATCGCTGCGGTCCCACCATATCCGAACCGCCCGCGCGCTCGGCCTTTCCGACTGGTCGGTGGTGGTCAAGCACGCGCTGCGCGGTGCCATCCTGCCGATCGTCTCCTTCACCGGGCCGGCGGCGGCAGCGCTGCTGACCGGCTCGGTCATTGTCGAGACCATCTTCTCCATTCCCGGCGTCGGCCGTTATTTCGTCGATGCCGCGCTCAACCGCGACTACACGCTGGTGATGGGGACGGTGGTGGTGATCGCCATCTTCACCATCGTCTTCAACCTGATCGTCGATGTCATGTACGCGGTCGTCGACCCAAGGGTGCGCTATGACTGACATCGCAGCCACAGCTCCCGTCGTGGTCGGCCGCTCGCTCTGGGGCGATGCCTGGGCGCGCCTGAAGGCCAATCGCGCCGCCATGTTCAGCCTCTACTACCTCGTTTTTATCGCCGCCATCAGCGTGTTCGGCCCCTGGTTCGTGCCGCACCAGTATACGACCATCTATGCCGACTATGTGCGCACGCCGCCGAGTCTTACGGCCTACCCGAAGGCCGATATGATCGAGACGGCCCTCAACGACGCGATCAAGCGCATGCGGGTCGACATCAAGGAATGGAAGCAGGATGGGGAGCGCGTCACGGTCACCGTCACCTCCACCAAACCCATCGATGATCGCAACATCCGCTACCTCGACCGCTCCGATGCCTTCGACGACACCAAGATCGAGAGCAAGTCGCCCGACGGCCTCGAAGTGGTGATGAGCACGTCGGTGAAGCAGCAATATTTTCTGTTCGGCACCGACAATACCGGCCGCGATCTTCTCTCGCGCACACTGATGGCCGGCCGCATATCGCTGGCCATCGGCCTGCTTGCTGGTGTCGTGGCGGTGGTGATCGGGGTGGTCTACGGCGCCACGGCCGGCTTTGCAGGGGGCAAGGTCGACGAGGTCATGATGCGCATCGTCGACGTGCTCTATTCCTTGCCGTTCATTTTCTTCGTCATCATGCTGGTGGTGTTCTTCGGCCGCAATTTCGTGCTGATGTTCCTGGCGGTCGGTGCGGTGCTGTGGCTCGATATGGCACGCATCGTGCGTGGCCAGGCATTGTCGATCCGACGTCAGGAATATGTCCAGGCGGCGGAGGCGATGGGCGTCGGCCACCGCGGCATCCTGCTACGCCATGTCATCCCCAATCTGCTTGGTCCGGTGGTGATCTACATGACGCTGCTGGTGCCACAGGTCATTATCCTGGAAAGCTTCCTGTCATTCCTCGGCCTTGGCATCCAGGAGCCGATGACCAGCTGGGGCGTGCTGATCTCGGTCGGTGCCAAGAACATCGGCACCGCCAACTGGCTGCTCCTGTTCCCCGCCTTCTTCCTCGTCTCGACGCTGTTCGCCCTGAATTTCGTCGGCGACGGTCTGCGCGATGCGCTCGACCCAAGGGATCGATAAAGATGGGGATCGCTGAGATGACCGCTCCTGAAACGATCCTCAGCGTCAAGGACCTGCGCGTCCGCTTTCGCACGCTGGATGGCGCCGTCGAGGCGGTGAAGGGCATCAACATTCATGTCAACGCGGGTGAGACCGTTGCCGTGGTCGGCGAATCCGGCTCCGGGAAAAGTCAGACCATGATGGCGGCGATGAGCTTGCTGGCCTCCAATGGCGAGGCGTCAGGCAGTGTCGACTATCGCGGCCGCAACCTGCTGACACTGAGCAAATCCGAGCTGAATAAGGTCAGGGGCCGCAAGATCAGCATGATCTTCCAGGAGCCGATGACCTCGCTCGATCCGCTCTATTCGATCGGCAACCAGTTGATCGAGCCGATCCGGCGGCATCGGGGCCTGAATGCCGCCGAGGCGCATGAGGAGGCGCTGAAGCTGCTGCGGCTGGTGCATATTCCGGATCCCGAGCGGCGGATGAAATCCTATCCGCACGAAATGTCCGGTGGTCAGCGCCAGCGCGTGATGATCGCCATGGCGCTCGCCAACGACCCCGACATATTGATCGCCGACGAGCCGACGACGGCCCTCGACGTGACCATCCAGGCACAGATACTGATGCTTCTGGCCGAGTTGCAGCGCAAGCTTGGCATGGCGATCGTCTTCATCACCCATGACCTTGGCATCGTCCGGCGCTTCGCCGACCGGGTCTATGTCATGCGCCAGGGCGAGGTTGTCGAGGAAGGCGAGGCGGAGGCGATCTTCGTCAACCCGCAGCATGCCTATACCAAGATGCTGCTGGCGGCCGAACCGACAGGCACCAAGGCGCCTCCGCCCGCCAATGCGCCGGTGGTCCTTGAAGGCAGGAATGTCGAAGTCACATTCAAGATCGGCGGCGGGTTTCTGGCTGGTGAACCGCTGATGCTGCGTGCGGTCGATCACATTTCGATCCGGCTGCAGCGCAACCAGACCATCGGCATCGTCGGAGAATCCGGCTCGGGCAAGTCGACGCTCGGCCGCGCCTTGCTGCGGCTGCTGCCGAGCAATGGTTTGATCCGTTTTGGCGATCGCGACATTTCCACCGCCGACCGGCAGGCAATGCGGCCGCTGCGGCGTCAGATGCAACTCGTCTTCCAGGATCCATTCGGCTCGCTATCGCCGCGCATGACGGTCGGCCAGGTCGTTACCGAAGGGCTTCTGGTGCATGAGCCGAACCTTTCGGGCAAACAGCGCGACCAGCGCGCGGTCGAGGCCTTGCGCGAGGTCGGCCTCGATCCGAACGCCCGCAACCGCTACCCGCATGAATTCTCTGGCGGGCAGCGGCAGCGCATCGCCATTGCCCGCGCCATGATCCTGAAGCCCAAAATGGTCGTACTGGATGAACCGACCTCGGCGCTCGATCGCTCGGTGCAGAAACAGATCGTCGAACTATTGCGCAAGCTGCAGGCGGACCATGAACTATCCTACCTGTTCATCAGCCACGATCTCGCCGTGGTGCGCGCCATGGCCGACTACATCATCGTCATGAAGCAAGGCAAGATCGTCGAAGAAGGGCCGACCGAGGCGATCTTCGGCAATCCGCAAGCGCCCTACACGCAGACGCTGATGAACGCCGCGATTGATGTCACACGGTTCCGGTTGAGTGCGTGAAACGTCGCGTCAGGTGAAGGCAATCATCACGGCTGTGCGCTCAGCCAACTGACCTATGGCACCTGCGCGCCCGCGCAGCGACAATGGCATCATGTTGCTGCTTCAGCCGTTCGATCCTGGCCGTCTCGCGGTTAGCGATCGCAGTCTTCACGCGCGAGCCACCCAAAAGCCAGCGTGGGACACTGCTGTTGGCGACCTTGCCGCGCGTGATCGCGGTTTGCGAGATCGCGCTGGCGGTGCTTCCCAGCGCGCTGTTGAGTTCGGTGCAGCTCATGCTGTCGTATTTCGCTGGGTTGCCGGTCCCGCCGATCGACGAGCAGCCAGTAGCAAGAAGCACCGCAACCAAAACAGTCGGTGCCGATGCTGCCGTTGAAGCCAAGTTCATGTCCGCATCCGGCTCGCCGTCTTACCGGCCCCTCATATCCATCGAACTACCTAGGGCCGATGCCCATTTCGTCAAAGCTCTGCGCCCCGCCGGGCATGGTTGCCGTCCGCTCCGGCCGTGATATGTGAACCCGTCGACCCACGGTGGCTATCGGGCCGATGCATCAATTTTTTTGGAGATTCTCATGCCGCCTCGGCGACGAAGCCGTCCAACGGCGCGCAACCACCGAGCACGGCCTGGGCGATGTCGGTCTCGGTTTCATCGACATGCGCCGTCACCAAAACAATCCCCTCGGCTGCGCTCCGATCATCCGGTTTTTTGGCAGTCGGGACGAATGCTCCTAGCAGCGCGCCAGCGCCACCGCCGCAGAGCACGCCTATTATTGCCGTTGCAGATAGTCCGGCCGGAAGCGAACTGACGCCGTAGACGGCGACAGCACTCAGGCAAGCCAGCACCCCGGCGACAGCGCCAAGGATGGCGGCCGGCGTCCTTAGGATGCCGATCTCGTCGTGGTAGGGGCCGATAATGGCAACGCGTACGCAAGGAATGCCCGCCGCCACAAGATCGCCGGCGACCCGTGCCGCTTCGGCATGGGAATCAAAAAGCCTGCTGATTGTCCGCATGGTTTCAGGGCGTTCCCTTGTCGGCCAGCGTGTCGGTAACGAAAGAAGCCGCGATCAGATCGTCGCCATCGATCCGGCCGTGACCGTCCTCGATCACGGCTGCGACCTTCTGGAAGGTCCTCATTTCACCCTCGGTAATCCGGGCCTCCCGCATCCTGTTTCTGAGCCCGGCCACGCGCATTCCCAAGGCATGGGATCTTGCAGTCTCACGGTTCGACATGTTCATCCAATTCCGCTCTTCTGATCGTGTGATCGTGTCCGCGCCCACCAACGAACTGGGACGGAGTGCAAATGTTCCCGGGGCCGGGCTTCGGTCGGTTGGGAGCAGGACCTAAGTCTGACCGCAAAACCCTATGGCCCCGTCAGGCGCACCGCCCGGAACAGCCACCGGTTGCCCTCGTTGTCCGCTGCAGAATCGTCGGAGGAAGCTGACCAGAAAAGTGTTGGCGCGTTGGTTGCTCGCACCGGTCTTCGCAATGGCCATCACCGCCATGGTGATTGGCATAGTCCTCGGCTGACCGTCCAGGCACAGCTCCGCACCCGAGGGCGACGAAAGCTGACGAAATGCGACAGAAGTGCTGCCATTGCCGCTTGCAGGAATGAAGTGTGGCGGCTATAAGCCCGCGGTCTGGTCACGGAGTGTAGCGCAGTCTGGTAGCGCACCTCGTTCGGGACGAGGGGGTCGCAGGTTCAAATCCTGCCACTCCGACCAGAAAAAACAATATGTTAGCGCATCCCGACTGTGGCGCCCACCTTATTTCCCTGGCGAAAACAAGGGCTAAGAGGTCTTGCTTCGCCGCCCACCCAAAGTCGCCTCGGCTTTTGCGAGAAGGACAAAGGCGGCGTAGCACCGCTCAATACGGGCTCGCCACATCTCCCATTTCGACATAGACAGCCTTCAACTGCGAATAAAGCGCCAGTGCCGCCAGCGAGTTCTCGCGGCCGATGCCGGACTGCTTGAAGCCGCCGAAAGGAATTTCCACCGGCGTCAGATTGTAGGCATTGATCCAGCAGGTGCCGGCCTGAAGCTCGGCGATGACGCGATGGGCGCGCGGCAGGTCGCGCGTGAACACGCCCGCGGCGAGGCCGAATTCGGTGTCGTTGGCACGGTCGATCACCTCGTCCTCGCCATCGAATTTCAGCACGCTCATCACAGGCCCGAAGATTTCCTCGCGCGCGATGCGCATCGTGTCGGTGACACCCGTAAATACCGTCGGCTCGACAAAGAAGCCGCCCTGGAAACCTTGCAAGGAAGGCACGTTGCCGCCGCAGGCGAGTGTTGCGCCGTCCTGCTTGCCGGCCTCGATATAGCCAACCACCTTCTCATGCTGCGCCCTGGATACCAGCGGACCCATCTGGGTCTCGGGGTCGAGCGGATCGCCGATACGAATCTTCTTCGTCCGCTCGACCAATCGTTCGACGAAGCGGTCATGAATGCCGCTTTGCACGAAGACTCGCGTGCCGTTGGAGCAGATCTGGCCGGTCGAATAGAAATTGCCGAGCATGGCGCCGCCGATGGCGTTCTCGATGTCGGCGTCGTCGAAGACGATCAGCGGCGACTTCCCCCCAAGCTCCATCGTCGCGTGCTTCATCTTCGAACCGGCTGATGACAACACCTTTCGGCCGGTCGGCACCGAGCCCGTCACCGAGACCTTGGCGACGACATCGTGGCCGACGAGCCCGGCGCCGACGTCGCCATAGCCCTGCACCACATTGAACAGCCCATCGGGCAGGCCGGCCTCGCTGTAGATCTCGGCCAGCGCCAACGCCGAAAGAGGGGTGTTCTCCGACGGCTTGAACACCATGGCGTTGCCCATGGCCAGCGCCGGCGCCGATTTCCAGCCGGCGATCTGGATCGGGTAATTCCAGGCGCCGATGCCGACGCAGACGCCGAGCGCCTCGCGCCGCGTATAGGCAAAGGGACCGCCAAGATCGACGGCCTCACCATTATAGGCGGCGACCGCGCCGCCGAAATATTCAAGGCAGTCCGCCGCCGAAGGCGCGTCCGCCACCAGCGTCTCCTGGATCGCCTTGCCGGTGTCGAGTGTCTCGATGCGAGCAAGATCGGCGTTGCGGGCGCGAAGAATGTCGGCGGCGCGGCGCAGGATGCGGCCGCGCTCGACCGGCTTCAGCCGCGCCCAGGCCGGCTGTGCGGCCCGTGCGGCCTCGATCGCGAGTTCCAGCACGTTCGGCGTCGCCGAACGCAGCATCGCGATGGTCTCGCCCGTTGCCGGATAGATGACCGGCAACGGCGCGCCCTGCTCGTCGTCGATATAGCGTCCGTTGACATAGTGCGATGCCGTGGGCTGGGCGCGCATGGGAGTCTCCACATTGTCTTCGCCGCAGCGCCGCGCGTCCTCCTGGACGCGCAAAGGACGCTGCAGCACCTTATTTCTGCGCATGAACTTTCCAGAAATCGAATCCGATTTCGGGATCATGCGCCGGAGGAATGCCCCGGGATCATGCTCTATCTGTCGGACACCTGCCAGCGCGGATTGATCCATGGCTCCTGGTTGGAGGGCGCCAGCGGCGTGCGGCCGAGAATGTGGTCGGAGGCCTTCTCGCCGGTCATGATCGACGGCGCGTTGAGGTTGCCGTTGGTGACACGCGGGAAGATCGAGGAATCGGCGACGCGCAAGCCCTCGACACCGATGACCCGGCATTCCGGATCGACGACACTCATTGCGTCGTCGGCTCGCCCCATCTTGCAGGTGCCGCAGGGGTGGTAGGCGCTCTCGGCATGGTCGCGGATGAACACGTCGAGATCGTCGTCCGACTGCACATGGCTGCCCGGCGAGATTTCTTCGCCGCGATAGGCGTCGAACGCCTTCTGGCCGAAAATCTGTCGCGTCAGCCGGATGCAGTGGCGGAACTCGGCCCAGTCGTCCGGATGCGACATGTAGTTGAAGTGGATCACCGGCTTCGATTTTGGATCCGGCGAGCGCAGCGTCACCGAGCCGCGTGATTTCGACCGCATCGGTCCGACATGGGCCTGGAAGCCATGCGACTTCGCCGCCGCCTTGCCGTCATAACGAACCGCCGCCGGGATGAAGTGGTACTGGATATCGGGGTAGTCGACGCCGGCGCGCGAGCGCACGAATGCCGCCGCCTCGAAATGGTTGGTGGCCCCGAGGCCTGATTTGAAGAACAGCCACTGCGCCCCGATCATCGCCTTGGAGAACGGGTTGAGCACCGAATTCAGCGTGATCGGCTTGGTCGATTCCTGCTGGATGTACAGCTCCAGATGATCCTGCAGGTTGCGGCCGACGCCGGGCCGGTCGGCCACGACGGCAATGCCGTTTTCGCGTAAATGGTCGGCCGGGCCGATGCCGGACAGCATCAGGATCTTGGGCGAGTTGATCGACGAGGCGGCGACGATCACCTCACGTCGCGCCTTAACGACCTGAATCTGCTTGTGAGCCTCGATCTCGACGCCGATGGCGCGTTGATTCTCGATGATCACCCGCCGGGCAAAACCTTTGACCAGACTCACGTTTTTACGCCTGAGCGCCGGCTTCAGATAGGCTGATGCCGCCGACCAGCGCCGACCGCCCAGAATGGTCTGCTCCATCGCGCCGAAGCCTTCCTGCTTGGCACCATTGTAGTCGTCGGTCAGTTCGAACCCGGCCTGACGGCCCGCCTCGACGAAGGCACCATAGAGCGGATTGCGCCGCGAGCCGCGCTGCACATGCAGCGGCCCACCATGTCCGCGCCAGCCGTCCTCGCCTCCGTCGGAATCTTCCATGCGCTTGAAATAGGGAAGCACGTCGGCAAAGCCCCAGCCGGCCGCCCCCTGTTCGGCCCAATGATCGAAGTCGCGGGCATGGCCGCGCACATAGACCATCCCGTTAATAGAGGACGAACCGCCGATCACCTTGCCGCGCGGCGTCGCCAGCACACGGCCTCCGAGATGGGATTCAGGTTCGCTGGCGAAGCCCCAGTCATAGAGGCTCATGTTGAGCGGGATCGACAGCGCCGACGGCATCTGGATCAGCGGCCCGATATCGCTGCCGCCGAATTCGATGACGATGACCGAATGCTTGCCGTCTTCCGACAGGCGATAGGCCATGGCCGAGCCGGCGGAGCCGGAGCCGATGATGACGAAATCCGCTTCAAGCATGGTTCATGTCAGCCCATTATTCATATGCGTGATGAAATCGGCGAGCGAGACGTTGCCGCCGGTTGCGACCACAAGAACGGTCTTGCCCTTTACATCCACCTTGCCGCCGAGCAGTGCGGCCAGCGATGCCGCGCCTGACGGCTCCAGCACCAGCTTCATCCGCTCGAAGGCGATCCGCATTGCCTGCCGCACCGATTGATCGTCCACCGTGATGCCCCGCACGCCCGCGGTCTTGACCGCCGCGAAGGGCGCGTCGCCTGGGCGTCGCGACATAAGCCCGTCGCAGATCGATTTCGGGCCGATCGGCATCGTCTCGATGCTGCCATGCGCCAGGGAGGCACCCATGCCGTTGAAACCTTCCGGCTCGACGCCGATGATCTCGGTAGCCGGCGACAAATAGTGGAAGGCAAGCGAAACGCCGCCGATCAGCCCGCCACCGCCGACCGAGCAGAACAACAGATCGGCGCTGGCATCCTTGGCGGCAAGCTGGTCGAGCGCCTCGAGGCCAGCGCCCGCTTGGCCGGCGACGATCTCGGGATCGTCGAACGGATGCAGGAGAGCCACGCCTTCGGTCTCGGCGATTTCGCGCGCCTTGGCGGCGGCGACCTCCTCACGGGCGCGCTCGCCATGATCGGTGAGCACGACTCGCGCGCCGTAACCCGCCGTGGCGTCACGCTTGGCGGCCGGCGCGTCGATCGGCATGACGATGGTGACGGGAATGCCGAGCGCCTGGCCAGCGGCGGCCAGCCCCTGCGCGAAATTGCCGGAAGAATAGGCGACGACGCCCCTTTTCGCTTCGTCGGCCGAAAGCCGCTTCAGCCGCCAATAGGCGCCGCGTATCTTGAAGGATCCGGCCCATTGCAGCGATTCCGGTTTGACGAAGACACGGGCCGCACCTGTCTCGCGCGCCAGTGCCACCGATTCCAGCAGCGGCGTGATCTGCGTCGCCCGGGACGTGACGGCATAGGCCTGCTTGAGATGGTCGAGGGTAGGGACAAGGATCTGGGTCATCATTCGCCTCGCGGGAACCGCTTCTGCTCTTCGAGCACGTTGAGATCCATGTGGTTGCGCATGTAACGTTCCGACGCCTTTTGCAGCGGCTGGAATTCCCAGGGGTAGTGCATGCCGTTGCGCAGCGCCGGATAGACCACCCAGCGCCGCGCCTGGCTGGCGCGCACGGCGGCATCGAACGCCGCCATGTCCCAGCGCGCGCGGACTTTTTCCATGAACGTCGCCACCAGCCCGGCATGCGCCGGATCGGCGGCGAGATTAGCCAATTCATGGGGGTCGGATTCGATATCATAGAGTTGAGGCGGATCGATCTCGCAATGGACGAACTTGTAACGGCCATCGCGGATCGCCACCAACGGCGCGTTGGAGCCTTCGGCGGCGTATTCCATCAGCACTGGTGCGGTGCGCTGCTTGCCATCCAGCAGCGGCAGCAGCGACTGGCCATCGGTCCATGGCGCGATTGCGCTCATGTCGATGCCAGCGAGGTCGCAGAGCGTCGGCGTCACATCGAGATTGGAGACCGGCGTGTCGATCCGGCCGGCCGGCACGCCCTTGCCAGCGATCATCAGCGGCACCCGCGCCGAGCCCTCGAAGAAGCACATCTTGAACCAAAGCCCGCGCTCCCCAAGCATATCGCCGTGGTCCGAGCAGAACAGGATGATTGTGTCGTCGAGCATGCGCGTGCGCTCCAGCACCGACAGCAACTCGCCGACCTTGTCGTCGAGATAGGAGATGTTGGCGAAATAGCCGCGACGGGAGCGGCGGATCTGCTCGGCAGTGATGTCGAAACTGTCGTAGTCGCAGGCCTTGTACAGCCGCTTCGAATGCGGGTCCTGGCTGTCATAGGGAATGAAGGCCACTTCGGGCTCGAGCGCCGCGCAATCCTCGTAAAGATCCCAATATTGCCGCCGCGCTACATAGGGATCGTGCGGATGCGTGAAGGAAACCGTCAGGCACCAGGGCCGGTGCGCGGCGCCGTCGGAGACGCGGGCGAAATCATAGAGCTTCTGCACAGCGTGGAAAGCGACCTCGTCGTCATACTCCATCTGGTTCGAGATCTCGGCGACGCCGGCACCGGTCACCGAGCCCAGATTGTGGTACCACCAATCGATGCGCTCGCCGGGCTTGCGATAGTCCGGCGTCCAGCCGAAGTCAGCCGGATAGATATCGGTCGTCAGCCGCTCCTCGAAGCCGTGCAATTGGTCGGGCCCGACAAAATGCATCTTGCCCGACAGCACCGTGTGATAGCCGTCGGAACGCAGATGATGCGCGAAGGTCGGGATGGACGAGGCGAATTCGGCAGCATTGTCATAGACCTCGGTGCGCGACGGCAACTGGCCGCTCATGAACGAGGCCCGGCCCGGCGCACAGAGCGGCGAGGCCGTGTAGTTATTCGCAAAGCGCGCCGAGCGTGCGGCCAACGCCTTCAGATGCGGTGCATGCAGGAAGGCCGCCGGTCCATCGGGGAATAGCGTTCCGTTGAGTTGATCGACCATGACGATCAGGAAATTGGGTCGTTTCGCTGTCACTGTTTTTGCCGCTCGCCGAGTTTGGTTTCGAGATAATCCTCGACGAGCGCGATCGCGGTTCCGGCGTCGGGCACGCCGTCCTTCAGCGCACGCCTGATGTACAGCCCGTCGATCATCGCCGCTGTCGCTTCGGCGGCACGGTCGGCCTCGGCCCTGGGCAGGATGCCGGTTAGCCCGCTCATGAGGTTCGAATGCAGCCGTCGCGCATAGACCCTGAGCAACCGCCGCAGCGAGGACGATTTCTGTGCCTCGACGTAGAAGGCGAGCCATGCGGCGATGGTTTCCGGCTGGAATTGGATGTCGGAGAAGTTGACGGCGACCACGGCCGAGACGCGTTCGCGCGGGGACGCTGCGGATTGCAGCGCGCGGCGCATATCGATGGTCAGTTCGGCCAGGATGTGCCGCATCGTCGCGAACAGCAGCTCGTCCTTGGCGCCGAAATAGTGATGGGCAAGGGCCGAGGACACGCCAGCGCGCCCGGCAATCTCGGACATGGTCACATCAAGCGAGCCGCGCTCGCCGATCGCCGAGATCGTCGCATCGATGAGCGCCTTGCGGCGCAGTGGCTCCATCCCGACTTTCGGCATCTCGCTAGGTTCCTCTAAAGCAGGATTATTTTTTATTGACGGATCAATCAACAAAAAAATCGTCGCAGGCTCGACCTGCACCAAGCGATTGTCTGGTTCCGGCCCTTCACGGCGAACGCAGGAATGTTTACATTTGAACAATAAAGGCGAAGTGCGCCATAGGCCCACATGCTAGGCTGGCGCCAAGGATGGAGACCGCCATGACCGCATGCATCGTCGGCTGGGCGCATTCGCGTTTCGGCAAGCTCGAGGGCGAAACGCTCGAAAACCTCATCGTCAAGGTCGCGACGGACGCGCTCGACCATGCCGGAATCGGCCCGGACGATGTCGACGAGATCGTGCTTGGCCATTTCAACGCCGGCTTTTCGGCGCAGGATTTCACCGCAAGCCTGGTGCTGCAGGCCGATGACCGGCTGCGCTTCAAGCCGGCGACGCGCGTCGAGAATGCCTGTGCGACGGGATCGGCGGCGGTCCGGCAAGGTATTCGTGCCATCGATGCCAACGCGGCCCGCATCGTGCTGGTAGTCGGCGCCGAGCAGATGACGACGACGCCCGGGCCGGAAATCGGCAAGAACCTGCTGAAGGCCTCCTATCTACCCGAGGACGGCGACACGCCGGCAGGGTTCGCCGGCGTCTTCGGCAAGATCGCGCAGGCGTATTTCCAGCGCTATGGCGACCAGTCGGACGCGCTCGCCATGATTGCCGCCAAGAACCACAAGAATGGCGTCGACAACCCCTATGCCCAGATGCGCAAGGATTTCGGCTATGATTTCTGCCGGCAGGAAAGCGAGAAAAACCCCTTCGTCGCCGGCCCGCTGAAGCGCACGGACTGCTCGCTGGTTTCCGACGGCGCCGCCGCCCTTGTCCTGGCCGACACGGCAACGGCTTTGAAGATGCGCCGTGCGGTTGCCTTCCGCGCCAACGAACATGTGCAGGATTTCCTGCCGATGTCGAAGCGCGACATCCTGGCCTTCGAAGGCTGTGAACAGGCCTGGACCCGTGCGCTGAAGAACGCCGGCGTTACGCTTGACGATCTGTCCTTTGTCGAGACGCATGACTGTTTCACGATCGCCGAACTAATCGAATATGAGGCGATGGGTCTGGCGAAACCCGGTGAGGGCGCCAAACTGGCGCTTGACGGCACGACGGCAAAGGACGGCCGCTTGCCGGTCAATCCCTCCGGCGGACTGAAGGCCAAGGGTCATCCGATCGGCGCAACCGGTGTGTCCATGCATGTCTTGACCGCCATGCAGCTTGTCGGCGAAGCCGGCGGCATCCAGGTGCCGGGCGCAAAGCTTGGCGGCATCTTCAACATGGGTGGCGCGGCGGTGGCCAACTACGTTTCCATTCTCGACCGGATCAGGTAAACCGCCCCTGCATTCGCGGGAGGTGACATTGGCAAATCCGGTTGTGATCGAGGTTCTGCGCGGTTCGATCGTCGAGAGCGCCCATCGCGGTGCCGTTGCGGTCTTCGATGCCGACGGCAAGTCGGTCTGGGAAATCGGCGACACCTCAAGGCCGGTGTTTCCACGCTCGGCGGTCAAAGCCATCCAGGCCTTGCCGCTGGTCGAAACCGGTGCTGCCGACGCTTTTGGCTTCGGCAACCGCGAACTGGCGCTGGCCTGCGCCTCGCATTCGGGCGAGCCGGCGCATGTCGAACTGGCGCGAGCCATGCTGGCCAAGGCCGGACTGGACAAGTCAGCGCTCGAATGCGGCGCGCATTGGCCGTCGAATCATGACGCGGAGATCGCGCTCGCCCGCGCCGGCGATTTGCCGAATGCGCTGCACAACAACTGTTCGGGCAAGCATTCCGGCTTCCTCTGCGCCTGCGTCCATTCCGGCATCGCCCACCGCGGCTACGTCAAGGCGGGGCACGCCTTGCAGGAGATGGTGCGCGACGCGATGCAATCGGTCACCGGGGCAGTGCACGGCCCGGATGAGCGGGCGACCGACGGCTGCTCGATCCCGACCTATGCCGTACCGCTTAGGAGTTTCGCGCTCGGCTTTGCCCGCATGGCCACCACAAATGGTTTTGGTCCCGAGCGGGCCAAGGCGGCAAAGCGGCTGCTGGGCGCCTGCATGGCGGAGCCCTTCTTCGTTGCAGGCACTGGCCGCGCGGATCTGGCGCTCATGGAAGCCGCACCTGGCCGGATTTTTGCGAAAGGCGGCGCCGAAGGCGTCCACTGCAGCGCGCTACCTGAACTTGGCCTCGGCATAGCGATCAAATGCGATGATGGTGCCGGCCGCGCCGGCGAAGCCATGGCTGCCGCCGTCCTTGCCCGATTGTTGCATACGGACGAGGCCTTGGCGGCAAAGCTAGACGGAATGGCAAACGCGCCTATCGAAAGTCGGGTCGGGGCCAAGGTCGGGGCACTGCGGCCGACACAAGCCTTGAATTGAAAGCAGCGATCAACTGACCCGGTTGCGCTCGACTGTCAGATGCGCGAAGCCGCTGTTGCTCAACTGGGTGAGGTCGGCCGTCACCGGTTCCGCCCAGCGCTGCCCGACGACGGCGCCGTTCAACGTGCCGTCAATGACGTTGTCGGAGATGACGGCCGTGCCCGCACCTTCGGCCACGCTTACGGCAATGCCGGTGCCTGTCTTGCGGATGATGTTGCCGGTGGCCACGACATTGCGCAGGTATGGGCCCCAGCCGATCGACATGCCATAGAGCGGTGCGTTCTCGATGACGTTGTTGGAAGCGACAGTGTCGGCCTCGACGGCTATACCGACGCCGAAGCCGGGCGGATCGGCCGGGTAGGGGCCGGTGGTCGACAAATTGCGCACGACGTTGCCCGAGCAGATGCCCATGCGGCCGCCTTCGTTGAAGTTGACGATCGAGATGCCGTTGGCTGCGCCGTCGACGATATTGTTGCTGATGACGGCGCCCTCGAATGAGAATTCGGAATAGACCGCTGTCTCGCCCGAGCGCGAGCAGGTGTTGTCCGATATCTGCAGGTTGCTCGAGCTGTTGGCCCTGATAGCCGAAAAGGCGCAATCCGAAACCACATTGCCCGAGATGACGACATTGCCGGCGCGAAAGGCGTTGATGCCGTTTCCGTTCTGGCCGGTCCCGCCGCTGCGAGCGCCAATGCGTTCGACGCGGTTGCCGGTGACCATGGTGCCGTCTTCCGCCGCCTGCCAGCGGTGCACGAGGATGCCGCCATTGCCGCAGTCCGAAACGGTGTTGCCGGTAATCGCTAGGCCGCTGGCCTCGACCGAATAGATGCCGGCATCGGCGGCGCCCGATACGTCCGACCGTTCGATGCGGCCCGCTGCGTGTTCCAGCGCCAGTCCACTCTTGCCGCTCCCGGTTATCTGGCAATTGTCGACGACGAGATGGCCGACCCGGCGCAGATCGAGCAGCCCTTGCGCGTAGTCGCCCATCGACCGGTTCGCGCCGTCGAAAACCAGCCCGCTCAGTTCGATATGGTCGGCCTGCTCGGCCATGAAGAGGTGGCCGTCGCCGCCATAGACGATCCGCGTGGCACCCGGCACGCCGGAAAGACGCACGCGGCCGGGCAGCGAGAGGTTGGAAACAACATAGGCGCCGGGCGGCAGGAACACCGGCATATCGCGGCTGTTCGCGTCACGCAGTAGCTTGGCAAAGGCCTTGCTCTGATCATCGAAGGTGCCGGTTTGTACGCCCAGTTCGGTGGCATTGATAGAACCGCGCATCGAGGCCTTTTCGATACCGGTAAGGCTCGCGGCTGCGGCCTTGCCGAGCGAGAGGCCGATGACGGCAAAGCCGGCGGTCTGCGTCAGCAGCGTTCGTCTGTTCAACATCGGCACAGAATCCCAGTGTTCAATCCTGACACCGCAGGAATCGTGCCAGACGCCCAGGTGCCTGTTCTCAGCAGCAATGGCTTGTCGCGCAGGCATTCGGCGCCTAAGTTCAGCAAATGAGCAGAGCTTTTACCCGCGAAGAAGACAGCGAGAATGCCATTGCTGGTGTCGGTGAGCGACCGATCAGCCCGCACCGCAATCTGGTGACCGAGCGTGGCCTTGCGCTGATCGAGGACAATCTGGCCGACTTGCGCGATGTGCTGGCGAAGGCCGAGAGGCGGGGCGACCGCGAGCGCATCGCGGTGGTGTCACGCGACCTGCGCTATTGGACCGCGCGGCGGGAGAGCGCCGAGCTTTCCACACCGGAGCCCGGCAGCGACGTCGTTCGCTTCGGCATGGGTGTCACGCTGGAAGGCGATGACGGCAAGAAGGTGCACTGGAAGATCGTCGGCGAAGACGAAGCGGATCCGTCGAAGGGCAGCATTTCGCATGTTTCGCCGATGGCGATCGCCCTGTTCGGCAAGAAGGTTGGCGACGTGGCTGCTGTAAACGGCAAGGAATGGGAAATCGTCAAGCTCTCGGACAGCTAACCTTCGAGCTTGACGACATGGTCGCGGAAGAACGCCGCGGCGCCGGCCTCGTCGATCTCACCCGCGGCAACCATCAACACCATCTGGATGATGTCCTCCTGGTCCGCTTCGACGCTTAATCCGTTGAAATAGAGAAACAAGTCAGCTGCGGCAAAAGCCGTGCGCTTATTGCCATCAACGAACGGATGGTTCTTCGCAACGCCGAAAAGATAGACTGCCGCAAGTTCACAAAGATCGGGCTCGCCATAGGCCTCTTTCTGCTGAGGTCTGGCGAGGGCTGATTCCAGCATACCTTCGTCGCGAATGCCCGATGCACCGCCATGAAGGCGCAACTGCTCGGCATGCATTGCCTCCACGAACTCTCGCGAATGATGTTCAGTCATTTGGCGAGAGCGCGATAGGCAACTTCGTACTTCTTCATTCGTTCGCGCGCGATCTTCATCTTACGCTCGAACTCCTCGGCAGAGTCTTCCAAGCGACGTAAACGAAGCTCCTGCCCTTCTTGGACGATGACCACGTTGTCGCCTGTCTTCAAATTCAACCGATCGAGTAGTTCTTTCGGCAGGATCAGGCCATCGGAATTGCCAATTTTGCGAATAGTGGTGTTCATGACGAAATATCCCGTTGCAACCGGGATTATAACGCGGCCTATTGGGTGTTGCAACAAAAATTATAACTACTCTAGCCTTCGGGCAACAACCTGTCCATCAACCGATCCGCCGCCTCCGGAATAACAGTTCCCGGCGGGAAGATTTCCGCGGCACCAGCTTGCAGCACCGCGTCATAATCCTGCGGCGGGATGACGCCGCCGGCCACGATCAGCATGTCGCCGTGGCCGAGCTTTTTCAACGCGTCGCGCAATTCGGGGATCAGCGTCAGGTGCCCTGCCGCCAGCGACGAGGCGCCGATGATATGGACATCATGCTCGACCGCCAGCCTGGCGATCTCCTCCGGTGTCTGGAACATCGCGCCGACGGTGACGTCGAAGCCGAGGTCGGCGAAGGCGGTGGCGATCACCTTCTGCCCACGGTCGTGGCCATCCTGTCCCATTTTGGCAACGAGAATGCGCGGCTTGCCGCCGGTCTTTTTCTCGAAGGCACAAAGCTTGTCCTGCAGCCCATCGACCACGAGATTGTCGCCAAGCGCCTTGCGATAGACGCCGGAAATGGTCTGCACGGTGGCGACGTGCCGGCCAAAGGCTCTTTCCAGGGCGTACGAGATTTCGCCGACCGTGGCATTGGCGCGCGCGGCACGGATGGCGAATTCCAAGAGGTTCTCATTGCCTTGCGCGGCACGGGTCAGCGCATCGAGCGCGCTTTCCACGGCGGCGACATCGCGCGTGCCCTTCAGATGCTGCAGCTTAGACAATTGCCGGGCTCTCACCTCGGCGTTGTCGATCTTCAGCACATCGACCTCGATGTCGGTCTCCGGGCGATGCGCGTTGACCCCGACCAGCATCTGCTCCCCGGAATCGATGCGCGCCTGCGTGCGCGCGGCCGCTTCCTCGATGCGCAGCTTGGGAATACCCTGTTCGGTCGCGGCGGCCATGCCGCCAAGCGCCTCGACCTCCTCGATATGGGTCATCGCGCGCGCCGCCAGGTCATGGGTGAGCCGTTCGAGGTAGGCCGATCCGCCCCACGGATCGATGATGCGCGTGGTTCCGGATTCCTTCTGCAGGATGAGCTGCGTGTTGCGGGCGATGCGGGCCGAATGGTCGGTCGGCAGCGCCATCGCCTCGTCGAAGGAGTTGGTGTGCAGCGACTGCGTATGGCCCTGCGTCGCCGCCATCGCCTCGATCATGGTCCGGATGATGTTGTTGTAGGGATCCTGTGCCGTCAGCGACCAGCCGGACGTCTGGCAATGGGTGCGCAGCGACAGCGAACGCTCGTCCTTCGGCGCGAAATTCTTCTCCATCAAGGTCGCCCACAGCAGGCGCGCGGCCCTGAGCTTGGCCACTTCCATGAAGAAATTCATGCCGATCGCCCAGAAGAAGGACAGGCGTGGCGCGAAGCGGTCGATATCGAGGCCTGCCGCCACGCCGGCGTGAGCATATTCGATACCATCGGCGATCGTATAGGCAAGCTCCAGGTCGGCGGTCGCGCCGGCCTCTTGCATGTGGTAGCCTGAGATCGATATCGAATTGAACTTCGGCATGTTCTTTGAAGTGTAGGAGAAGATGTCCGAAACGATCCGCATCGACGGTTTCGGCGGATAGATGTAGGTGTTGCGGACCATGAACTCCTTCAAAATGTCGTTCTGAATGGTCCCGGCCAGATCCTTCTGCGCAACGCCCTGTTCTTCCGCCGCGACGATATAAAGCGCCATGATCGGCAGTACCGCGCCGTTCATCGTCATCGACACGGTCATGTCGCCGAGCGGAATGCCGTCGAACAATTGCCGCATGTCGAGGATGGAATCGATGGCGACGCCCGCCATGCCGACGTCGCTTGCGACGCGCGGATGGTCGCTGTCATAGCCCCGATGCGTGGCGAGATCGAAGGCAACCGACAGGCCCTTCTGGCCGGCGGCAAGATTGCGCCGGTAAAAGGCGTTGGACTCCTCCGCCGTCGAAAAGCCGGCATATTGCCGGATCGTCCAGGGCTGCTGGACATACATGGTCGGGTAGGGCCCGCGCACGAAGGGCAGCAGGCCCGGATAGGTATCGAGATGCGGCAGGCCCTTGAGGTCGCCCTGGCTGTACAGATGCTTGACGACAAGACCTTCGGGCGTCATCCGCTGGCCCTTGACCTCTTCCGATGCGCGGCGCGGCGGCGCCCAGCCGATCTGACTGAAATCCGGAATCAAGATGCGGCCCCGATGGATTGGTCGATGCGGACCGGAAACAGCGGTTCGCAAAGCACGACGCCTTCAGTGAAGGCAGGGCGCCGTTCGGCGTCGAGCGTCTCGACTGGACGCTCGCTTTTCAGCGGATAGAGCGTGGTGCCGATGATCGCCCGCTCGCCCACCTTGAAGGCGGCTGCGCGCCGAGCGGCCGCCGTGCGGACGCGTTGCTGGATATGTCCTTGCTGAAGGCTGGACAGCACCCCCCCCTCGGCCTCGATCGCCTGCAATTCCACCCATGCCGCAGCGCAAAGATCTGATGTCAGCGCTTCCACCGCGCCGGAACCATAGGCGGGATCGGCGACATGATCGACATGGCTTTCATTGGCCATGATTAGTTGCGCGTTGCGCGCGACACGGCGGGCAAAAGGCGCCGGCAGACCGTGCGCGATGGTATGCGGCAGGTTGGAGATCGAATCGGCTCCCCCCGCCGCCGCCGCGAAGCAGCCGATCGTCGTGCGCAGGATGTTGGTCTCCGGGTCCAACGCCGTCATCATGCGGAATGATGTCTCGGCATGGATATTGGCCGTGGAATTGGGAATCGAGCAGGCTTCCTGCACCCGTGCCCAAAGCCTGCGCAAGGCCCGCACCTTGGCCATCGACAGGAACTGGTCCTGGTCGACACTCAGCGCGAAGCCGATATGAGGTGCCGCATAGATGAGCGGCTGCCGGGCTTTTTCGAACATCCTCAGATACGAGACCGCCGAAGCCAGCATGATGCCGAGTTCCTGCGCTTCCGTGGCACCGGCATTGTGGAAGACGCGCCCGTCCGCTTCCAGAAGCACACCGGGAACGTCCATCGAGAAGAAATGCGCCAGCGATTGCGGCATCGATTCCTGCAATGCCTCGATCGACATGCGCAACCTGCCGGTCCCGGCAAGAATCGCGGCCGGATCGATGCCGAAGGAGAGGTTGAGCGTCGCCGGATCGGAGCGGCGCTTGCTCAGGAACGCCACCAGCCAGTCGGCCATGGGGCGGCTCCAGGGATGGGTGTCGATGCGGATCTGGACCTGGTTGAGAGGCACGCTCTCCAGCACCGTTTCAAGCGCCTGCGCAGTCCTGGGCAGGCCGTAGCCGAATGCGTTCGGAGCACCTTCGAAGACGAGCGACAGTCCGGTCGCGCCCTGCGCGATATCATCCAGGACCTGGGCCTTGGCACGATCGACATCTGGGTCGTCGACGCGCTGGCTAACGATCCAGGGCGATCGGGGATTCGCGCGTACGATCGGTTCAGCTCCGGTCGCACGCTCGTGGAGCGGCTCGATGCGGATGTTGTCGTCGGTGTGCGAAACCAGCTTTTCCTCGAAGGACGCCCCGGCCAACGCCTTTTCCGCCAAGGCCAGCCATCGCTGGCGTTCGGCATCCGCCGGTTCAACATCCCTGGTCAAGGCTCCAGCGCCCATCCATCTTCCTCTTTTATGTGGCCGCACCAGCCGGAGCAGTTCAGTCTACGGTCACCGGTCGGTTATCGCAATGCACGATCAAGGTCTGAATTCGATCCATCGGATATAGGTCGACTTGTGTGGACGAACCATGAACGATTGCCAAACACCAGCAAAATCCGCAAGCACGAAAAAACCGATCGCGACGATTGGCATTGTCGCTCCGCAACGGCCTCACTATACCTTCGGGCAAAGGCTGGCTTTAGACACATCAGTTTGCGGAGACCCGGTATATGGCTGACGACACCAGTATTTTCATCGGCGCCAGCCGCAAGCCCGACGACAGCTATCAGCGTGCCGAAAACCTGCTGCTGCAATACGGGAATCGTCACGGCCTGGTGACCGGTGCCACCGGCACCGGCAAGACCGTCACCTTGCAGATCCTGGCCGAAGGATTTTCGAATGCCGGCGTGCCGGTGTTTTGCGCCGACATCAAGGGCGACCTGTCCGGCATCGCCATGATGGGCACGGCACAGGATTTCCTGGTCAAGCGCGCCGCGCAGGTCAAGCTCGATCCATACAATTTCCAGGAGTTCCCCGTGATCTTCTGGGACCTGTTCGGTGAGCAGGGTCACCCCATCCGCGCGACCATTTCGGAAATGGGGCCGCTGCTCCTGTCGCGGCTGATGAACCTGAGCGATGCACAGGAAGGCATCATGAACATTGCCTTCCGCATTGCCGATGAAGACGGCCTGCTGCTGCTCGACCTCAAGGACCTGCAGGCGCTGCTGGCCAACATCGCGGAGCGCGCCGACGAGATCAGCGCCCGCTACGGCAATGTCACCAAGCCGTCGGTCGGGGCCATTCAGCGCACGCTCCTGGTGCTGGAACAGCAGGGCGCGGCGAACTTCTTCGGCGAGCCGGCGTTGCGGATTTCCGACATCATGCGCACCACGCGTGACGGCCGTGGCGCTATAAGCGTGCTGGCCGCCGACAAGCTGATGATGAACCCGCGCCTCTACGCGACCTTCCTGCTCTGGCTGATGTCGGAGCTGTTCGAGGAATTGCCGGAAGTCGGCGACCCCGACAAGCCGAAGCTGGTCTTCTTCTTCGACGAGGCGCATCTGCTGTTCGACGAGGCGCCAAAGGTGCTGATCGACCGCGTGGAACAGGTGGTGCGTTTGATCCGTTCCAAGGGCGTCGGTGTCTATTTCGTCACGCAGAACCCTCTGGATATCCCTGAGAAGGTGCTGGCCCAGCTCGGCAACCGTGTCCAGCACGCACTGCGCGCCTATACGCCGCGCGAGCAGCAGGCGGTGAGGACGGCCGCCGAAACGTTCCGTCCCAATCCCGATTTCGACTGCGCCACCGCCATCACCCAGCTCGCCACCGGCGAAGCGCTGGTCTCGACGCTGGAGGCCAAGGGCGTTCCATCCATGGTGCAGCGCACGCTGATCCGTCCGCCGTCCTCGCGCCTTGGCCCGATCACGCCGGACGAGCGCCGCCAGCTGATCGCGGAGAGCCCGGTCGCCGGCCAGTACGACCAGGTCGTCGACCGCGAGTCGGCCTTCGAAATCCTGCAGAAGAAAGCCAGGGAGGCGCAGGATGCCGAACAGCAGGCGGGCAGCGGTGGCTCGCGCTGGACCATTCCAGGGTTTGGCGATGATGATGCCGCGCCGTGGTCCGGCGGCAGGCGGGCGCCGGCGCCGCGCCCCTCCAATCGTCAGACGGTGGCGGAGGCCGCGATCAAGTCGGTGGTGCGCTCGGTCGGCTCGTCGGTTGGACGCGCCATCGTACGCGGGATTCTGGGCAGTCTTTCAAGAGGCCGCTGAGCCCCGCACCAGTCAGCAAAGCTGGCTTATAGCGCCGCGAGTTCGTTCGGACGCGCGGCGCCATGCATTTCGGTGGGCGCGACCGAATTAGAAAATCGCGTCGGTTACCGCTTTCACCGGTCCAAGAAGCACCGACCCCGCCGGCACGCCGGCGTCGATCGGGATGGCCTTGCGGTTCCCAGTCGCCACCATCGGCTGGCGGGCGTCGCTGGTCACGATGACCGGGGTCTTCTGGGGCACGCGGTCGTAGAGGTCGATGATGTCCTGGTTCATCAGGCGCACACAGCCCGACGACACCGATTTGCCGATCGAGCGCCATTCCGGCGAGCCGTGCAGGCGATAGAGCGTGTCCACATTGCCCTGGAAGAGATAGAGCGCACGCGCACCGAGCGGGTTCTTCAGACCGCCGGGCATGCCGCCATTGTCGGCGCTGTACTGCTTCAATTCCGGCTGCCGGGCGATCATTTCATCCGGCGGCGTCCATTTCGGCCATTTCTGCTTCCACTGGACGACGGCGTCGCCCGACCATTCAAAGCCGGCGCGGCCGAGACCGACGCCGTAGCGGATGGCTTGCCCGCCCGGACGGACCAGATAGAGGAAATGGCCCGTCGTATCGACGACGATGGTTCCCGGCTTCTGGCCGGTCGGGTCAGGCACGATCTGGCGCAGGAACTGCGGATCGATCTTGTCGACGGGGATGGCCGGAAGATCGAAGCCGCCATCGCTGACGGCCGCGTACATCGACGCATAGTCGGCCAGAGGCGGCTCGACATAGGCTGGCGGGGGAGGCTGAACCGGCCCAGGTCCGGTGGTGGCGCATGCGGAAACCGCGATCGAGGCTGCGCCCAGCGCTGCGGCGTTGAGGAAGCCGCGACGGCTCAGGCGATAGGATTCGATTTCGGTTATGGACATGGCTGCCTTCTTTAAGACTCAAATTCCAACAAAGCGTGAATTCGCTTGCCGCTACGCGGGTGCCTGACAACACCTGAGGCGATAGGCGGTTCCGATTCTGGCCCGAACGTGGACAAACAAAGGCGAAGCTGTGACTGCGCTGCCACTGTGGCGCCAGGGTCACAGGCAGTTGGCTTAAGCTGTGACAAGGGCTTCAAGGGACGGCAGTATCAAGGTCGGCGGAAAGTCCCGGTATTCTTCGGGCTGATTGGAACGGTTGATCCAAACCGTGCGGAAACCGAATTTGGTGGCGCCCGCGATATCCCAGCGATTGGAGGATTGGAAGGAAACCGCGCCGGGGTAGAGCCGCCAGCCGGTGGCGACCATGTCATAGACCGCCGGATCGGTCTTGAAGCGCCGCACCGCATCGACGGAATAGATCTCGTCCAGAACCTGATCTAGCGCGGCGGACTTGACCGCCGCTTCCAGCATTTCGGGCGAGCCGTTGGAGAGGATCGCCAGCCTGGCACCCGAAGCCTTGAGCGCTTTCAGCACAGCCGGCACTTCCGGGTAGCAGTCCAGCCGCCAATAGGCTTCCAGCAACCTGACCTTGAGGCTTGGATCGGCCGAAGGGACCTTGCGCAACGCGAAGTCGAGCGACTGCTCGGTCAACTGCCAGAAATCGGCATAGGCGCCCATCAGTGTGCGCACCCAGGAGTATTCGAGCTGCTTGGCGCGCCAGATTTCGGACAGGAGTTGACCGGCCGGGCCGATTTGATCGGCATGGCGGCGCACGGCGGCATGCACGTCGAACAGCGTGCCATAGGCGTCGAAAACATAGGCGGCATATTGCATATCAACAGTTTTGAGACGCGGCGCGGCAAGGCGCAAGCCTTGATTGCATCGCGCCGTCGCTGGCCTCAACAAAACTCCTTGATGCTGGTTGACGGCGCCGGCCAAAGCATCTTCCAATGGCTGTCACACGAGATTGATCCGAACGGGACAACGCGATGACACTGGCGGCAGCAGCGCAATCCGCGACATGGACTTTCGTTGATGGCGACTGGCACGAAGGCAATGTCGCCATTCTTGGCCCGCGCAGCCATGCCATGTGGCTGGGCACCAGTGTGTTCGACGGGGCTCGCTGGTTCGAAGATGTGGCGCCCGACCTCGACCTCCACGCCAGGAGGGTGAACGCCTCGGCGATCGCTCTCGGCCTCAAGCCGAATATGACGCCCGAACAGATCGTCGGGCTGACCTGGGACGGATTGAAGAAGTTCGATGGCAAGACGGCGGTCTATATCAGGCCGATGTATTGGGCCGAGCATGGCGGCTACATGGGCGTGCCGGCCGATCCCGCATCGACCCGCTTCTGCCTTTGCCTCTACGAATCGCCGATGATCGCGCCGACCGGCTTTTCCGTGACGGTGTCGCCGTTCCGGCGTCCGACCATCGAAACGATGCCGACCAACGCCAAGGCTGGTTGCCTCTATCCCAACAATGGCCGTGCCATCCTCGAAGCCAAGATGCGCGGCTTCGACAATGCGCTGGTGCTGGACATGCTGGGCAACGTCGCCGAGACCGGCAGCTCCAACATCTTCCTGGTCAAGGATGGCCACGTGCTGACGCCGGCGCCGAACGGCACCTTCCTCTCCGGCATCACGCGCTCGCGGACGATGACGTTGCTCGGCGACTATGGCTTCAGGACCACCGAAAAGACGCTGGCGGTGCGCGATTTCCTCGAAGCCGACGAGATCTTTTCGACCGGCAACCATTCCAAAGTGGTGCCGGTCACGCGCATCGAGGATCGCAACCTGCAACCCGGGCCGGTAGCCAAGAAAGCGCGCGAACTCTATTGGGATTGGGCGCATTCAACGCCGGCCAGCTGATCCCGTCCGGCGTTTTGTCGCAACGCGGTTTCGTTTCTGGAAACCGTGTGACAGTTCGCCGGAACCCGCCTAGAAAGAGCGTCCGACGCTTCATTTCGGAGTTGTCCGAGCCCGATCCAGACCTATCTTGATCCGGTATCCATACCGGATTTTCATCGAGGGAGTACCGTCCATGGCTTTTGAATTGCCCGCTCTGCCTTACGACTACGAGGCCCTGCAGCCCTACATGTCGAAAGAGACGTTGGAATATCACCACGACAAGCACCACAAGGCCTATGTCGACAACGGCAACAAACTGGCCGCGGAAGCCGGCATGGGCGACCTGTCGGTCGAAGAGGTGGTGAAGCAATCGTTCGGTAAGAACGCCGGCCTCTTCAACAATGCCGCGCAGCACTACAACCATATCCATTTCTGGAAGTGGATGAAGAAAGGCGGCGGCGGCAACAAGCTGCCTGGGGCTCTGCAGAAGGCGGTCGACAGCGACCTCGGCGGCTACGACAAGTTCAAGGCCGACTTCATCGCGGCCGGCACGACGCAGTTCGGTTCGGGCTGGGCCTGGGTTTCGGTCAAGGACGGCAAGCTGGCGATCTCGAAGACGCCGAACGGCGAGAACCCGCTCGTTCATGGCGCCTCGCCGATCCTCGGCGTCGATGTCTGGGAACACTCCTACTACATCGACTATCGCAACGCGCGGCCGAAATATCTTGAGGCCTTCGTCGATAGCCTGATCAACTGGGATCACGTTCTCGATCTCTACGAAAAGGCCCGCGGATGACGCCGAAAATCGGACACGATTTTCGGAAAGGATCATGCGCAGCATCCTTGGCGCGCCAAGGGCGCGCGGTGGTGTAACAGCCTGATCGATCTTCGGAAAAGCCCCGGCAGCCCGGGGCTTTTCTTTTTCTGCCTCGAGATCCGCGCCAGCAAGGGTCTGGAAAAGTCATCAGGAGGCAAAGGGAATATTCCGTTCGCCACATCCGTTTACGTCGTGTCCCCAAATGCCTTCATCACGGAGCCAATTGAATGAGAAAGCTTATCGTCGCCATTTCCATGCTCGCAGTTGCCGGCTCGGCCGCATTTGCGGACCCGATCCTCGATCGGCAAGCTCTGATGAAGGAACGCGGAAAGATCGTCGGCGGCCTGTCGAAAGTGGTCAAGGGTGAGGAGCCTTTTGATGCCGCTGCCGTACTGGCGCAACTGCAGGCCCTGCAGGCGAATGCGGAAAAGTTCGATGTCGGTGCCCTGTTTCCGGCGGGCAGCGACGCGGGCGATACCACGGCGGCGCCGAAAATCTGGGAAGACATGGCAGGCTTCAAGGCCGCGGAAGACAAATATCTCGCCGACGTCAAGGCGGCAACCGCCGCCACGCCCGCCGATATCGATATATTGAAGACGAAATTCGGTGCCATCGCGTCCAATTGCGGCGCCTGCCACCAGAGCTATCGGGTGAAAAAAGGCTGATAGCGGGCAATGCCCTTCGTCAAAAAACTCGTCGGCGTGCTCATTGCCCTGGGCGGCGTCGGCGCGGTTGCCGGATGGGTCCTCTCGGCGCCCGTGACCTTGGACACGCAGACCCTGGCCAAGCTCGGGCCTGGCGATGCGGCCAGAGGCAAGCGCATCTTCTATGCCGGCGGCTGCACCTCCTGCCATGCAAAGCCGGGTTCACGGGGCGATGCGCGGCTTCAGCTCGTGGGCGGTCTTGAACTGAAGACGGCGTTCGGCATTTTCGTGCCCCCCAACATCTCGCAAGATTCCAAGGACGGTATCGGTGCCTGGTCGTTCGAGGATTTCGCCAATGCGATGCTCAAAGGGGTGTCGCCGTCTGGCGAGCATTTTTATCCGGCCTTTCCCTATGCGTCCTACGCACGCATGAAGTCATCGGACATTGCCGATCTCTATGCTTTCCTGAAGACACTGCCTGCGGTCGCCGGCAAGGCGCCGGGCAATTCGCTCGCTTTCCCCTTCAACATCCGTCGCGGCATCGGCCTGTGGAAACGGCTCTATCTCAGTGACCAGCCGGTCGTTGCCTTGCCCGATGGTGCGCCTGACCCGGTGGTGGCCGGCCGCTACCTGGTCGAAGGGCCGGGCCATTGCGGTGAATGCCACACGCCGCGCGACTTCGCGGGCGGCATTAGGAAAAGTGAATGGCTGGCCGGTGCCGTGGCCGCCGAAGGCAGCGGCGTCGTCCCGAACATCACATCGGGCGAGGGCGGTATCGACAAGTGGTCGGAGGCCGACATTGCCAACTACCTCGAAACCGGTTTCACGCCCAGTTTTGATTCCGTAGGCGGCGCGATGGTCGATGTACAACACAACATGGCCGAGCTGACAGCGGGGGATCGTGCGGCGATCGCGGCCTACCTCAAGGCGATACCGCCGCATCCAAATGGCTACCCGGCGCGCAAGAAAGCCACGAACTAAAGCGGTTCATCGTTTCAAGGAACGCCGACCCGCTCGATCTCTCTTTTGACGCAATTCCGGACAGAAAACCGCTTCACACCTTTCCTGGGATTGCTTTAGCTAGTTGTCGGATGACGGATGGCGGTCGCCCAGGAAATCGAAGCCCGCCTCGAAGAAATGGTTGTAGTTGCAGGTCAGTTCTTCGCCGGCCGCGATGTCGCGCAGGGCAAAACTCTCCTCGGGCGAGGAGACGTCGCAGTTCGGCTCGTCGGCATGGTTCATGTAGCGAGCATCGTCCGCTTCGAAGACAATGTAGTTTGGATCGCGCCGGTCTGGATAGGCGTAGCGGTCGAGATAGCTCTTCACCGGACCGCTTTCGCCTTCATAGGTCTCGACCGCAATGATCCGGTCGAACCTTGGATCCAGCTTCCAGATCAACGTGCCGCGGGCAATAGGGTTCTTGGCAAAAACGCCGATGCCCTGGATTGGCGATTTGTCGAGATACACGTCGACGAGCAGCATAATGGACCCTTGTGCGAGGCGGGCGTCTTGGCCCGGAGAAAACGTGCCTTTGGGTAGCGCGAGGCCGCCGCGATTGCGAGCGGAAATGAGCAATGCGGAATTCAAAAAGCCATGATCGCCATCGTTGCGCGTGCGATCGTCAGCAGCGTGGCTGGACTCGGAATAAGACAAAGCCGAGCAAAAGGACGATGTAAGCTGTCAATGCGGACGGATGGGTCATCGAAGCGTTTGCTCGGCAAGCTGCGCCTTCCCGGTCACCTTCAGCGTGAAGGAATAGGTATAGGCGATCTCCTCCAGGCGGGAAAAGCGGCCCGACGCACCGGCATGGCCGGAATCCATATTGATCTTGAACAGCACCGGATTGTCGCCGCTCTTGCGGTCGCGCAGCCGCGCCACCCATTTGGCCGGCTCCCAATAGGTAACGCGGGGATCGGTGAGGCCGGCGAGCGCCAGGATCGGCGGATAGTCGAGCGCGGCGACATTGTCGTAAGGCGAGTAGGCGGCGATCGTCCGGTAGTCGTCGGCTGACGCGATCGGATTGCCCCATTCCGGCCATTCCGGCGGCGTCAGCGGTAGCGTCGCGTCCAGCATGGTGGTGAGAACGTCGACGAAGGGAACTTCGGCGACGATGCCGCCAAAGCAGTCCGGCGCCATGTTGGCGATGGCGCCCATCAGCATGCCGCCGGCCGAGCCGCCTTGCGCGACGATGCGGTCGTGCGCCGTATAGCGCTCGGCAACGAGGTGGCGCGCACAGGCGATGAAATCGGTGAAGGTGTTCATCTTGTGCGCCCGCTTGCCGTCATCGTACCAGCTGTAACCCTTGTCCTTGCCGCCGCGGACATGGGCAATGGCAAAGACCAGGCCGCGGTCGACCAGCGAGAACCAGTTGGTGTTGAAGGCTGCCGGCACGGTGACGCCGTAGGAGCCGTAACCATAGAGCAGGCAAGGTGCCGATCCATCCAGCGGTGTGTCGCGGTGATGCAGAAGCGAGATCGGCACCAGTTCGCCGTCGGCGGCGGGTGCCATCAGTCGTCTGGTGACGTAATGGTCCGGGTCGTGCCCGGACGGCACGTCCTGCGTCTTGAGCAGCACACGCTCGCGGGTGCGCATGTTGTAGTCGAACACCTGCGACGGCGTCGTCATCGACGAATAGGAAAAGCGCATGATTTCGGTGTCGTATTCATAGGAACCCGAAAGACCGAGCGAAAACGCCTCCTCGTCGAAGGAAATCAGGTGCTCCTCGCCGCTCGCGCGATCGCGCACGACGATGCGCGGCAGGCCCTCCTTGCGCTCGAGCCGGACCATATGATCCGTGAAGCCGATCACCGACAGGATCAGCCGGCCCGGCTCATGCGGCACCAACTCCTGCCAGTTGGCGCGCACCGGATCGTTTGCCGGCGCCGTCATGATCTTGAAGTCCTTCGCGCCATCGGCATTGGTCAGGATGAAGAAGATGTCGCCGCCTTCTTCCAACTCGTACTGAAGACCGGTCTCGCGCGCCGAAACCAGCTTGGGTTCGGCAAACGGATCGCTGGCGCTCAACAGGCGATATTCCGAGGTCTCGTGATCGTTGATACCGATCATGATCCATTGGTTGTTACGGGTGCCGTCGACATTCATAAAGAAGCCGGGATCGCTTTCCTCATAGATCAGGCGGTCGTTTTCAGGGGCCTGCCCCAATGCATGGAACAGCACCTTCGACGGCCGGTGGTTGGAGTCGAGACGCGTGTAGAAGAAACCGTCATTGCCCGCGTCCCACACACCCGAACCGCCGGTGGCGGCAATCTGGTCCGCCAGGTCCTTGCCATCGGCAAGATCGCGCACGCGCAGTGTGTAGAATTCAGAGCCCTTGTCGTCGAACGCCCACAAGAGCTTGCGGTGATCGGCCGAATGGTCGACGCCGCCAAGCCGGAAATAGGCCTTGCCCTCGGCTTCTGCGTCACCGTCAAGCAGGATCTGTTCTGCGCCGCCGTCGCGCGGCATGCGGAAATAGCGCGGCTGCTCGCCGCCGAGCTTGAAGGAAGAACCATAGGCATAAGGTCCGTCCTTCATCGGCACGGAGGAATCGTCTTCCTTGATGCGGCCTTTCATCTCCTTAAAAAGCTGCTTTTGCAGGTCGACCGTGTCTGCCATCAGCTTCGACTGGTAGGCGTTCTCGGCTTCGAGTTCGACACGGATCGCGCCATCGAGCAAGGAAGGATCCCTGAACATCTCCTGCCAGTTGTCGGCCCTCAGCCAGGCATATTCATCGGTTCGCGTGATGCCGTGATGCGTGTCGAAAACCGGCCTTTTCTCGGGTGTTGGCGGGGTGACGATCGGAAATCGGGGGAGCTTGGTCATTGCGTCTCGCTCTGGAAGTATTCTTGAAACCTGTTCGATATCGCCAACCAACCGGCATTGGGCAGCAGGCGGTTCGTTATCGCTGGCGTGAGGTCTGGCACGATCCGGCCAGGAAAGGCAACTTCGTCACCATCCGGCCCTATGGCAAGTGCCCCGTGTTGATCGACCGGCATCGGTTGGCCCTGAGGCAGGCGGCGGACAGACATCGTAAGTTTGCTTCCGCAAGAAAAATCGATGGCAACCTGCGGTTTCGTGAAAAGATATGAACAACCAAGTTTGTCGGCGCGATGGCCAAGCAAACCGGAGCATTGAATGCCCGATCTGTGAGTTATCGCGAATGTAACGGTGCACTGACGCCACGTCAGCCCTTGCCGATCTGGCGGGCGAAATATCGAAAAATTACGCGATGCACGAAAGATTGAAGCTGATCCGGGAATAGTTGATCAACATCCCTGAATATAATGCAAAGAGCGAATTGACTTACTTGGTCCATGGTCGCATTGATATGCTCGCGACACGAATCGCAGAAGCTCTACCTGCACAAAATTCGCGCGATGCCCTACCTGTAAAAAAGGGCGTAGACCGACGTAACTCTTGTTGGGGCCTGAAGACCATGGATATTGTCGAAACACCTTCCAGAAACAATGATGCGCTGATCGAGCTGACCGCCGATGTGGTGGCCGCCTATGTCAGCAACAATCCCGTGCCGGTCGGCGAACTGCCGAACCTTATATCGGATGTGCATGCCGCTCTCGGGCGTGTGGGTGGAACCGCCGAACAGCCTCCTGCCGACAAGCAGAAGCCGGCCGTAAACCCGAAGCGCTCGGTTCACGACGACTACATCGTCTGTCTTGAAGACGGTAAGAAGTTCAAGTCGCTGAAGCGTCACCTGATGACCCATTATGATCTGACGCCGGACCAGTACCGCGAAAAGTGGAACCTTGACCCGAGCTACCCGATGGTTGCCCCGAATTACGCGGCGGCCCGCTCGCAGCTCGCCAAGAAGATGGGCCTTGGCCGCAAGCGCAAGGCGCGGTAACCCGCTCCTCGCAGACTGACATCAACGGCGCCTTCGGGCGCCGTTTGACTTTGCGGGACGGCCGCATGGTACAGGATCAAGCTTGTCAGGCTGTCCGTTCGAGTGCCATCTCGGCATCGCGCTTGATGCGCTTGACCATAGAGCGAAGACCATTGGCGCGCTGGGGCGACAGGTGCTCGTCCAGCCCAAGCGCCTTCAGCGTCGCTTCCGCATCGGTTTTCTGGATTTCGCTGGCGGACCTTCCGGAAAACAGCGCCAGCATGATCGCGACCAGCCCGCGCACGATATGGGCGTCCGAATCGCCCGTGAAGGTGATGACTGGATCACTGCCCGGTCCCCGCTCGGTGGTCAGCCAGACCTGACTGACGCAACCTGGCACCTTGTTGGCGGCATTGCGCTCCTCGTCGGGAAATGGAGGCAGCGCTTCGCCGAGCTCGATCACGTAACGATAGCGGTCCTCCCACTCGTCAAGGAAGGAAAAGTCGTCTCGGATCGTCTGGATCGTGGTCGTCATCACCCGGATATAGTCACGCGGCGGCGTCGCGTCACGGAAAAAACAGGGACACCGCGGGCGTCGAGAGGGCAGACGGTCCGCGATGCGCCGTCGAGGCGGCTTAATTCCTTACTGGCAGGTTGACGGTCTCCGGCAGGACGATTTCGTCCGCCACGCTGCCGGTCGTCGTCGAGGTATCGGGACCGGCGGGCTTGTCGTCCAGCATGGCGGCGGCGATCTTGGCGGTCTCCTTGGCGCGTGCCGTGATGGTGTGCATGGCCGACTTGCCGGTTTCGCAGACATCGGGCTTGCGCTCGCAGATGCCGGCGATGTCGCCCACCGCGTCACGTGCCGCAAACAAGGCCTGGATCGGCCCGACGCTTTCCTGCCCCGGCTCGTCGGAACCGACGCTCAGCGGCAGCGCCAGCAGCACCAATGAAAACCAGAAAGCCATTCTTATCAGAAAGAACATGCCTTGCCTCTTGTCGTGACCGGATCATGCGTCACATGGCATGACCTCTTTTATGGGCAGGATCTTGGCATACGGCCACAAAGGACGGCTTGCAGGTTAGACGAAAATTTTCCTCAAATTTTAGGCAAATTCGAAACGAGGCGTTTTGCCGTGGATTTGTTTCACATCGGGTCGATTTTCGTAACCCTCCGATAACCATTTATCTGATTGTTTCCATTGCGGTTTTGTTGAATTCAGGCAGTTCTCTTCCCGCCGATGGTCCGCTGCCGCCAGGCGTTCCCGGATAACTCTCCATTTACTATGGCGGCATTTGCCCGGGTTTTCGACCGTCGCCACCCCGATATTTGCCGCGGGCCGAGCCTTGGTCGCTCCTGCCTTATCCATTCCTTAAACGCTGGATGCGAGTTTCAGAGCCAACCAAGATAATCTGCAAAAGCAGAGCTGTTCACGACGAGTGCGAGTGCGTTGAGTTGATGCCGATCAAGGCCAGATACGCTGAATTGCCCGGCGCGATTGCCGCCGGTTGCGACCGTATGGTCCATCCCTCCCTTCTCGGACAAAGCGACCGCGAGCGCCAGCGCCGGTTCATTGGCGTCATGCTGACCGCGCCGTTCTTCGCCGCCGGTGCCGCGGTCACGCTGGTTACATCAGGCATGGGCGCCGCCGTGACCATCGCCGCCATCTTCGCGGCCTTCGGTCTGTGCTGGTTCGTCGCCTTGCTGGTGGCGGCGACCGGAAGGATGGTCGCGGCAGCACGGATCGCGCTGGTGATGGCGTCTGTTGCACTTGGCGGTCTCATCGCCGCCGCCGGCGGTTTGAGCTCACCTGTCGCCATGCTTGCCGTGGCGCTGCCATTCGAGGCCTGGTGGATCGGCGCCACGCGGCGTGCGGCACTTTTTGGGGCTGTGGCGGCCATCGCAGCCATTGCCCTTCAGCCTCTGGCCGCGGCCTTCTTGCCATTCGCGGGCGCGCAGATCGCCGCCTGGCATTGGCTGGTCCCGCTGGCCTGGGCGCTGACGCTTGTCCCGCGCATGTCGGCTTTTCCTGATAGCGTCGGTGCGGCCGATGCGGTGGATAGCGGCGATCGGCTGGAAGACATTATCGATGCGGTGGTCCTGAGCGTCGCCCGCCACGGCGAGGTCCTGGATGCGTCCGCCAAGGCGCGCACCCTTTTGAAACTGCCGCCTGAACTGCTTTCGGGAACCGGCTTCTTCGACCGCGTCCATCTGTCGGATCGGGTCTCCTATCTCAGCGCCCTGGCCGACATGCGTGATGGCGCCCTGTCGCGCCGCGTCGAACTGCGCGTCAGGCTGCCCCAGAACGGCAACGGCCAAAATGACAACCGCCTGACGGCCGACAACTATCGGCCGTTCTTGCTCGAGCTGGTGCGCGGCGAGGAACAGAGCGACGTCTTCACGCTTGTCCTGCGCGAGAACGACGAGACCGCCCGGCTGCGCGAAGACCTCGCGAAAGCCAATGAGGCGGCGGCCGCCGCCGAGGTGGCCAAGGGGCGGTTCCTGGCGGTGGTCAGCCACGAACTGCGCACGCCGCTGAATGCCATCATCGGCTTCTCCGACATGCTGCTGCATGAGATGTTCGGCGCCTTCAAGGATCCGCGCCAGAAGGAATATGTCGGCCTTGTGCGGGATTCGGGCCAGCATCTGCTGGCCGTCGTGACCTCCATTCTCGACGTATCGAGGATCGAATCGGGGGCCTACGCGACGGAGCCGGAGCCCTTCCGGTTCATAGAGGCCGTCGAAATGTGCCAGTCCATGATGCGGCTGCAGGCGCAAGCCAAGAACATCGACCTGCAGACGCAGATCGCACCCGACGCGGGCGACATCAATGCCGATCGCCGCGCCGTGCAGCAGATCCTTATCAACCTTGTCTCCAATGCGATCAAGTTCACGCCCGATGGCGGCGATGTCGTCGTCGGCGCCAAGCGGATCGGCTCGCGTCTGCATTTCTGGGTCAGGGACACCGGCATCGGCATTGCGGAGGAGGATTTCGCCAGTCTCGGCAAGCCCTTCATGCAGATCCAGAACGACTATACGCGCCGGTTCGAGGGGACCGGCCTTGGCCTGTCGCTGGTGAAGGGGCTGGTGGCGCTGCACGAAGGCACGATGTCGATCGAAAGCATGCCGGGCGAGGGCACCACGGTGACCATCAGCCTGCCGGTCAATGGGCCGAAGGGGCGCCCGGTGAACCAGGCAGGGGTGCTGACAATGCCGGTGACGAGGGCGAAAGGGGACCGAAATGGCTCGCTCCGCAAAACAGGCTAAAGCGGTCAAACGCCGCAGCAACGCCTTTCAGGACGGCGCCATTGCTATTGGCGGGATGATTTCGCGCAATCCTGTCCTGGTGGGCGGATCGACGGCATTCCTGGTGACGCTGTTTTATGTCTCGGCGAACGCGCTGTGGTATCAGCCTTTCCCGCATGCCGGGGCATTCTTCGCCACCCGCAACTTCCAGGGTTTTCCGCATACCGCCGACGAGCCGGAGACCACGATCAATATCGTTCGGCCAAATTCGGCGCCCGCACCGATGAAGGGCGATCCGGTGGTCGAGCAGGTGCAAGGCATATTGAAGGACCTCGACTTTTATCCCGGCACGGTCGACGGGATTTCCGGCCCCAATACGCGCAAGGCCATACAGGCCTATCAGCAGAAGGTCGGTCTCAACGCTTCCGGCGAGATCGACGCGTTGCTGCTGGATCAACTGGGCGCAACGCCGAACACCGCTGCCGTGCCCAAACCGCAGCCGCGTCCCGACATGCCACCGGCCGCCGTTCCGGTATCGTTGCAGACGGGCGGCGAACAGACCAACGCCGCATTGCAGGGGCCTGATCCCCGCATCGTCAAGATCCAGGCGGGTCTGAAAGCCTTCGGCAATGACGACATGCAGCTCGACGGCAAGGTCGGCGCCCGCACCAAGGCGGCGATCAAGGAGTTCCAGTCGCTGTTCGGGCTGCCGCAGACCGGCGAGCCCGACGAGATGGTCTACGTCAAGATGCGCGAGATCGGCCTCACCAATTGAGCTCCGACCAACAAGGCCCGAAACGACCGCTCGCCCAGCGAGGGAAATATCGATAGATAGCTCCGCACGTTTTGCGGAGTTTTCATGCGCGTCACATCGGATCTGTGGGTCTCGGCCCTGTTACGCCGGGTTTTCGGCGCCGGCGGATTTGCCGCTGTGGTCAATCGTGGCGCGACCGAGGCCGGCGCTGTTTTCGTGCTGGCGCGGGGTCGGCTGGGTGAAATGGCCCTTTACGGGCCGGCGCCGCAGACAAGTTATGATTCGGCCAAGCCGGACGACCGCTTCTTCAGCCTTCTTGCCGCGGGTGATGACCCAGCCGTGCTCGATGCCCGTCTTGAAAGGGAAAAGAAATTCGATCCCGACATCTGGGTGCTCGAGATCGAGGCGGGGACTGTTCCTGTCGAGGAGCTTATTTCCGTGAAGACGCCCTGAGGCCGGGAGCCTCGGCTTCGTCGCTGTTCGAGGCCTTGCGGCGGTCGCTGTTTGCCGGCGCGCCTTCGCGCACCATCTTGGACACCGCTTCGGCTTTCCATGCCCGCACCCTGTCCAGGGCCACGTCGCGATGCAGCAGACGGTAGCGGTCGAGATAGGTGCGGATGGCCTGCGGATGCGGGAACAGGCTGGGATAGACGGCGACCGTGATCAGAAATGCCCGGTCTTCGCTCAGATCGAGCGAGCGCAGCGCCTCAAGCAGCGGGGCATAGTTCTGGTTGGCGGTCAGCGATCGCGCGGTCGAGAAATCCATATCGAGGGCATCGGCGAGCGCGGTCTGGAAGAACGCGGCGTTTCCCGTCAGCGCGGTTTCGCGCAGTTTGACATAGCTATCCGAGCCGGGAAACGCATCGACCTTCGCCGCCAATGCTTCGTCGCCGGTGCGCATCATGGAGCGCAGCCTGCGCCGCGCATTCTCGGCTGCGGTGCCGGGGGACTGTTTCGCGTGGTGTTCGGCCGCTTCCGCATTTACGGTTGCGACGGTTGGTGGCGTGGCGATTTGCTCCTCCGGATCCCGCACCCGCACCAATGTCGGCCTTTCGAGCGCCCTGATCAGATCGGCGATGGTCGGGTTCAGGTCCCTGCGGCGCGCGATGGCCCGGGCATGCGGCAGCCCATGCCGGCCGATCAGCGCGATCAGGTCGATATCGCTGACGGCACGCGAGCGGATGAGCAACGGCGCGGCGATGTCGACCGGCTCCTCGCACAGGCGACGCACCAGCGCGGCCGGCGCATATTCGCATTCGGAGAGGGCGGCTGCCACATAGCGTCGCGATTCGACCGACACCTCGTCGAACAAAGGCAGCGTCAAATCCTCGAGCTGGCCGATCTCGCGGCGCGACGGACGGGTAAGCGAGCAGAACGCCGACACCGCGGCGCGGAACAGCCTCTCGGCCTTTCCCGATTCCGTTCGTATCGCGATTTGCCTGAAGTCCGAAGATGACACGAAGGATACGCCTGATAACAGATACACAGTCTTGATCATGCTCAACCGGGACCGCGTCGGTTTAGCGATTGCCTCGGTCAGAACTTTCTGGCCTGGGAACAAAGATCAAGTTAGCGGCGATCCGTTAGCGCTCCGTTAACCCTCTGCCGGCCTTAATGATATTTGGAGGCGTTGCGTTGTGCTCCGGGGAAACCGAGAGGAATGCGCGAACCATGGGCATGGTACTGTCTTTCGTGCCGCGTGCGGCACCAACCAATCGAGCCAAGCAAACCACCGAAATACCGGCGGCGGTGATCATCTTTCCCGGCATCCGTTATGAACGGTCCAATGCCGGGGAAGCGCGGCCAGCCGGGCCCGACAAGCCGGGGGCGCCAAGGACGCCGGTGCCGCATCACTGAGCTTTGCGAAAGCCGCGGCCTTGCCTGTCACGCTGGCCACGATCGTGGCCTAGAAATCCTGCAGCTCGCAGGAACTCTGATCGAGAAAGCGTGACACGATCGGCATCCAGCTGGCGTCCGGCACGAAGCTGCGGATGACGAAGATGCCTTCGTCTATGGGCGCTTCGACGAAGATCGCACCCTGCAGATTTTCGGGCAGGTCCCTGCGCACGTCGATCATCTGCGCCGGCGTCAGCACGACGGCATCCAGCTTGCCGCCCGTCGCCGTATGGTCGTTGAAGGAATAGACATTGTGGCCATTGCGGTCATAGACCGACACCGACCAAAAGGGCACGTTTCCCGGCGCCTTGATCCGGACCATGCCTTCCTCGAGGTCGAAACGGCAGGCCGCGGCATAAAACAGCGGATCGACCGATTTCACCACCGGCGCGCCGCCCGCCTCCGCATCGAGCCGGTTCATCCTGTAGAGGTCCGAGGCCATCGACAGTCGCGACCAGGCGTCGCGTTCGGAAAACTCGGGCACCAGAAGCAGCACGACGATGTGCACGATGCCGGCGCCGACGAGGCCGAGCAGGACGGCATGGAAAAGACGGCGTAGTGCGGCCCGGAAATTACGCATCGCAGCCGGCCTTCACGATCCTGGGCAGCGAAACGTCCGACAAGCCGGTGCTGCTGGCGATCGGTGTGTCGTAGAAGGTCAGGACGAAATACATCCTTCCGGAACCGTTGGTCAAAAGCCAGTTGCCGGGCATCGGGTGATGGCCGACCGAAATGATCACCGAATTGTCGGGCTTGCGCAGCACCTCATAGGACTGAAGCGCGGCAAGTCTCGGTTTGCCGGTCTCGACGACGCCGAGCGATTGATCGGCGGCATAGAGTGTCCAGAACCGGGCGGTCGGAAATCCGCCCTCGATCTTGTAGGCGCATTCCCGCTTGAGCTGGTTGCCGGCGGCATCATCCTCCGCGACGAAGGACAGGCCCTCGGCGCGGCCGAGCGCAAGCACGCCCTCGCGCGCCACGCGCGCCTTGGAGTAGGGATCGGCGGCCGGGGTGCCGATGTCGGGGAAGGCGGTCCATTGGCCGATCCTGATCGCGCCGACGCCGTCCTGGACCTTCAGCGCATACCAGACGCTGGCGCCCCCGCCGCCAATGGCTATGGCAAGCGAAAGCAGCATCAGGAAGGCGTTCTTGAGCATGAAAAGCCGGGTGCATGAAGGATTGCCGTTCGGGGATATCGCGACGCGGGGCCTCGTGGCAAGCGGGCGTGATGGATTTGCCAGTTCGCCGCGCCGGCGCTCGAGCCGATGTCACAGCGCCGAAAGTGTTTCGGGCGCGGGGGGTGCGTCGAGTTTGGGTGCCGCCTGGAACAGCTGCGTCATGTCCCTCAGCGTCTGCGTGGTCCTGCTGGACAGCACTGGCGGCCTCTCGGCGTCGGCGTCGGCCGCAGCCTGGTCCTCGCTCTTCTTCTGCGCTTCTGCCGCCTTGGCCGCGGTCTCCTCGTCGACGAATGGTTTGTCGATGCCGGGTATCGGCTTCAGGTCGATGTTCTGGTGCGCGTAGACCATCAGGCGCTGCCACACCATTGCCGGCAGCGAGCCGCCGGTCATGTTCTTGGTCGGGGTGAAATCGTCGTTGCCCAGCCACACCGCCGCCGTGTAATTGCCGGTGAAGCCGACAAACCAGGCGTCGCGATAGGATTGCGTGGTGCCGGTCTTGCCGGCGACGACGATGTTGGGAATTTGCGCGCGCCGCGCCGTGCCCATCACCGGCACGGCCGCCAGCATGGTATTCATGGATTTCAGCGCCTGCTCCGAGAGCACCCGGTGCGGCGGTGGCGCGTCCTTGGTCCAGTCATACACCACTTCGCCGGTGCGGGTGACGAGCTGGGTGATGCCGTGCCGGGAACCGACGAAGCCGTTCTGGGCGAACACGCTGTAGCCTGTCGCCTGGTCCATCACGGTCATGCCCGAGGTGCCGAGCACCATCGTCTTGTGCCCCTCGAGAGGGGACTCTACCCCCATGGCCTCGGCCATCGCCTTGATCGGAGCGATGCCGAGATGGTCCTTGGCCAGCCGCACCGGCACCGTGTTGATCGACTTGGCCATCGCCATCAGCAGCGTGATGTTGCCCGCCGACTCGCCGCTGTAATTGTGCGGCGACCAGTTGCCCCAGCTGATCGGGCCACCTGAGATGACGGAGTTGGGCGTGAAGCCATGCTCCATCGCCGTGGCGTAGACATAGGGCTTGAACGACGAGCCGGTCTGGCGCAGCGCCTTGGTGGCCCGGTTGAACTGGCTGGCGCCGTAGTCGCGGCCACCCACTATGGCGCGGACCGCGCCATTGGTCTCGATGACCACCACGGCGCCCTCGGTGACGTTATACTCCTTGCCGAACTGGCGTAGGTGGAACTCGACCGACTCTTCCGCCGCCTTCTGGATGTTGGCATCGAAGGTGGTGTGCGCCACCAGCGAGTGCTGGCCGGGCTTGGCGATCTTCTTGACCTCGTCAAAGGCCCAGTCGAGGAAATAGTCGGGGCTCTTCTGTTCGCCGCGGTCGACGACGTCGGCCGGATGCAGTCTTGCCTGCAGCACCTGGCCCTCGGTCATGAAGCCGGAATCGACGAGGTTGGACAGAACCACATTGGCGCGGGCGCGCGCTGCCGGCAGGTTGATGTGCGGCGCGTATTTGGTCGGCGCCTTGAACAGGCCGGCCAGCATCGCCGCCTCGGCGAGGTTCAGGTCCTTGACGCTCTTGCCGAAATAGAAGTCCGCCGCCGCCTCGATGCCGAATGTGCCGCCGCCCATATAGGCGCGGTCGAGGTAGAGCTGCAGGATTTCCTTCTTCGACAGATTGGCCTCGAGCCACAGCGACAGGAAGGCTTCCTTGATCTTGCGCTCGAACGTGCGCTCATTGGTCAGGAACAGGTTCTTGGCCAATTGCTGGGTAATGCTGGAACCGCCCTGGACGACAGAGTTCGCCCGCACGTTCTCGAAGATCGCGCGCGACAGGCCGAGCACGTCGATGCCGTAATGGTCGAAGAATCGACGATCCTCGGTGGCAAGCACCGCCTTGATGACATGATCGGGCATCTCGTCGACCGGTACGGAATCGCGCTGGATGATGCCGCGCTGGCCGATCTCGTTGCCGTAACGGTCGAGAAAGGTGACGGCGAAGTCGCCCTGGGCGCGCCAGTCGCCGGCCGTATCCTGGAAAGCCGGAATGGCCAGCGCCAGCATCACCACCATGCCGCCGGCGCCAAGCGTGAAGCCCTCGCTCAAAAGTTCGATGATGCCGCGGCGCCAGCCCTTCAGCCGGAAGCGCCGCGAGAAGATCGTCGCTGCTTCCCAGAACTGGCGCGCCTTGAAGCCGATCTCATAGAGCGAGGAATCGAGCCATGCGTCCAGCGCCAGAAGGCGGGAGGCGATCGGACCTCTTCTCTTGCGCGGTTCAGGACGGACCATTCAAAAACCCGGCTCGGCTGTGACGCGACCTGAAAACCGCAAGCGGGCAATTTCAGGGCGGCGCCCTGTCCTGACTATTCGTCCATTTTGCGCACGCTCACAAGGGCGGCGAGGACACAGCTGCAAGGTTTATCGATGGAAAGGGCAGGGCAGCTGCCAAGCGGAGCGCCCGCCCGCCAGATTCTCGATCCGGCGGGCGGGCGTGGTTCTGCCGTTGCCGGGCTGTCAGGCCGCTTCGCGCTTCAGCGCCTGTGCCATGCAATGGATGCCGCCGCCGGTCTTGGAGATTTCGCTCATGTCGACGGCCGCGACCTCGAAGCCACGCGCCTTGAGCTGGGCGATCAACGTCTTGCTGGAGGTCGGCGCGATCACCCGGTCCTTGCCGAGTGACATGAAGTTGCAGCCGAGCGCCATCGTGTCCTGGAAGGGAACGTCGATGATCTCGTGGCCCTTGCCCTTCAGCCAGTCGACAATGCCGGGCTCGGTGCAGGCCAGGCACACCGCGGTGAGCTTCTCGGCGATCGGCACCACCATCAGGTCGATATGGACGTAGTATTCGTCGATGAAGGCGATGCGCGTCTCCCAGCCTTCCTTCTGGAACCAGGCCTGCACCTGGCGCGCGCCTTCTTCTTGCGTGCGGGCGCCGCCGCAGCCGATCAGCACCACGCCGTCCTCGATGACGTTGAAGTCGCCGCCCTCGAAGGTGCCGGCGGTGACCATGTCGTAGATCGGGATGCCGAGCTTTTCATAGGTGCGGATGGCGGCGTAGTTCTCGCCGCGCCGCCACCAATTGGCCATGGCGGTGATGATCGCGCCATAGGGCGTCATGACGCTGGAATCGCGGGAATAGACCTGCATCGGCAGCTCCGGCGTCGGCTCGTGCCAGTGGACGTTGACGCCGAAATGCTCATAGGCGGCAACCAGATCCTTGTGCTGGGCCTGCGCGATCTGGACGTTGCAGGGCGCTTCGCGCAGATGCTTTCTGGACAGCGAACTGGTCGATAGATGACGCAGGAAATTGGGCGAGCCGAGCAGCACGTCGGTCAGCACATCGGTTTCGTTGGCGAAGCCCCAGACGGTCAGCGGCTTGGTGCCGCCGGCGGGATTGCGGCGCTGCAGCGAAAACGGTTCGGCGACGATGCGGTCATGAACGGTCATGGGGTTCTCCTCGTGCTTGTTCTCAAGTGGATCGGGTCATGCATTGCTTGGGATCCACCAGTCGCGACCGCGCGCCGTGGTGACATATTCCGGCCAGCGGAAATTGATCGGCGGTTCGTAGTCGCAGAGCGGCGCGATCCAGTTCGCGCCACCAACACCGCCGCCGGTGCGGGTGGTAAATTCGTTCATCGCCTTGTCGCGGGCGGCTTTGTCCTCGAGCAGGCGGAGCGCCGCCAGCGCGATTGTCTTGGCGGCGCAGGTGACCATTGGATCAATGGTCGCGGAGATGCCGCCCAGCGCATTCATCACCCATGCAGGATAGGGGTGGCCATCTGCCGAACGCAGGGCCGGTCGGGCGACGTAGAACCGCGCTGTCGGCGCGTGCCAGCTCATGTCCGTGTAATCGTCGGAGGTCGAATTGACCTGCGATGGCGGCAGGTCGCGGCGCAGGATTGCCTCGGCTTGCCTGGGGTCGACCAAGCGCTCCAGCTCATCGATGAACGGATTCTCGGTCGCGGTGCCGCCGGCATTGACCTGGATCTCGCGCGCGATCGCCTTGGCGGCCTCATCCCAGCGTGGCGGACCGACCGTCGACAACGCATCATAGGCGATCTCGGCCATGGCGTGATTAGCCAGCCCGGGGCGCGACTTCGACACCCAATGCCGCTCGTAGCGGCAGCCGCTGATCGCGGCCGCAGCCTGCGCATTGCGGTCGAGCACGGCGGTGACCTGTTCGGCCATGCCGATGGTCGGCACGCGGATCATGTACTGGATCTCGGCCAGCCCCGCCGGCAGATTGTCGGCGGTGGCCTGGCCCGCGGTCAGGATCGCCTCGCTGATCGACCAGCCGCCCTGGTGCGGCAGCATGGAATCGCGCAGTGCCTTGGAGGCCATGTACATCGTCATCAACGCGTCGTTGGCGCCGGGGGCGCGGACCGCCGAATGCGCCTGCGGAATCGGTGCGCCGTCGCTCGCGGCGCGTGCCCAGTTCTGAGGCTCGTCGCAGATGAAACGGTAGATCATGGCGTAGGCCGCGCCGCAATGCGTGTCCCAGCGGGCCGTGTTGCAGAGCGGCAGCATGTAGAAGGGATGGAAGGATATCATGCCGGCAAGGCCATCATAGTAGCCCCTGGCTGCGTGGATCGGCTTCGACCCTCGCACTTTCTCGGCCGGCTCGCCGGTGAAGCGCAGCGTGCCTGGAATGCCGTGTCGCTGCATGGCGGCCTTGGTGGCAAGCAGGCCACCGAGGCTTGCCATGCCGAGCCCTGAATGCGGGTCGGTGTGCCCGCCGGCCTCGACGCCAAGGCCGGGCCGGGGCTGCTTGACCGTCATCGCATCCTGGCAGTTGCCGGGCACGGCGTCATATTCGGCATACATGCCGATCGTCGGTCCGGCGCCGTTCGTCCAATGGGCGCAGAACGCGGTCGGCATGCCGCCCGAGCCTTCCTCGACGGAAAAGCCTTCATGCTTCAGCCGCGCCACATACCAGGCGGCCGACTGGTATTCGCGCCAGGCGGTTTCGCCGAAATCGAAGATCGTGCGCGTCCAGGCCGACAGCAGCGGCTGGATGCTGTCGATGCAAGCGAGCGCGGTTTCTTGTGCTGACGTCATCACGGATTTCTCCATGGGCCCAAGAAAGCAGTGAAGCGGCTTATCAAAAAGTGATATGTTTTCCCGGCTCGTGCAAATTCGGTTCACCTGAGGTCCCTTTGCGAATACCTTCGACGCAGGCGCTACGCGCCTTGGACAGCTTCGCCCGTCACGGCAGCATGTGGCGCGCCGCCGACGAACTCTGTTTGACCCGCAGCGCCGTCTCGCATCAGCTTCGGCTGCTGGAACGCGACCTCGGCTTCGATCTGCTGCAGCGCATCGGCAAGGGCGTGGCGTTGACGCCGCGCGGCCAGCGCTACGCCGCCGACGTGCGCAAGGCGCTGACAGTGCTCGGCGACGCGGGCACGCAAAACAGCGGCGCAGGCGTCGGCGGCTCCTTCGCCATCTCCTGCCCGCCGGGCTTCGCCTCGATGTTCCTGTGCTCCCATATCGGCGAGTTCCAGCAGATGTATCCCGATGTTGCGCTCTCGGTGCTGACGCCGCGGCGGCTCGACGACGTCAGCAATGCGGAAGCGGACGCCTTCATCGCCTTCGGCGTCGGCAACTGGCCGAACCGATCGGTGGAGCTGCTGTGCGAAGTCTTCTTCACGCCGCTCTGCAGCCCGACGCTGCTCAACAAGGTCGGCGGCTTTTCCAAACCCGCCGACGTGCTGCGCGCCAACCTGCTCCATCTCGGCGACACCGAGGACTGGGCGCGCTGGTTGGCGTTGTCCAAGGTGGAAAACCCCGACACCGAAGGCGGCATCTTCTTTTCCGATATGAACCTCGTGTTCTCGGCGGCGGTCGCCGGCCAGGGCATTGCCATGGGTGACGAACTGACCGGCCGCCGGGCACTGAGCGAAGGCCGGCTGGTCAAGCCGTTCGAGGCGTCGGTCCCCTCGCCGCGGTCCTACTATCTTGTCTTCGAGCACGCCAAGGCCGGCCATCCGGTGCTCAATGCCTTCAGCGACTGGCTCAGGGCGAAGCTGTCGGAAAACAGACTGGCGAAATATTGACGCGGGGCGTTGAAACCGCCGACCGCCACCTGCCCATCTACCAGACGTGAATCAAATTTGCCGATCAGGCGAAAACTATTCGGTTGCGGTGAGCCGCGCGCCTGCCTACGATTTCATCCGGGATTGAGGAAGAGGCAGGATGCAGCAACCCGGCCGGGCGGCGGAAATCAAGGCGAACGGGATCGGCAAGAGCTTCGGCTCGTTCCGGGCGCTGGACAATTTGACGCTCGATATCGGTCGCGGCGAGTTCCTGACGTTGCTCGGCCCCTCCGGCTCGGGCAAGACCACCTTTCTGATGATCCTGGCCGGCTTCGTGCAGCCGACCGAGGGCAGGCTTTTCAGCGACGGCACCGACATCACCGATCGTCCGGCCGAACAGCGCGCCGCCGGCATGGTGTTCCAGGGCTACGCGCTGTTCCCGCACATGAGCGTGGAGCAGAACATCGCTTTCCCTCTCAAGGTTCGCAAGAAATCAGCCGCCGAGATCAAGAAGCGCGTCGGGGAGATGATCGAGCGCGTCGGTCTGGTCGGTCACGAGAAGAAATTGCCCGCGCAGCTCTCCGGCGGCCAGCAGCAGCGCGTGGCGCTTGCCCGCGCACTGGTGTTCGAGCCGGGCGTGCTCCTGCTCGACGAGCCGTTTTCCGCCCTGGACAAGAGCTTGCGCGGCCAGATGCAGGCCGAGATGAAGCGCCTGCATCAGGAAACCGGCACCACGTTCGTTTTCGTCACCCACGACCAGAGCGAGGCGCTGGCGCTGTCGTCGCGCGTCGCCATCTTCAACCACGGTAAATTGCTGCAGGTCGGCGCGCCGGACGAGGTCTATGACCGGCCGGCCAACCGCTTCGTCGCCGAATTCCTGGGCGAGATCAATATGTTGCCGCTGAAAGGCGTGCGCAGAGCCGACAATGGCGCCACCGGCCTGTGCGAGGACCGCGCCGTCAGCCTGCGCGGCAACCCCGGTTCCGTCGGTGGGAACGCCATACTGGCGATCCGGCCTGAATACATGTCCATCGCCGGCGAGGCTTCGGCCGGTGAGAACGGCGTCGCCGCGACAGCAACCAACTCGACCTATCTCGGCGCCGCGACGCGGCTCGATCTGACGACAAGGCAAGGCGCCAAGGTCACGGTGTCGGTACCCAATGAAGTCGCCGCCGCCGCGCTCAGCAAAGGCAATTCCGTGTGGCTGACCTGGCCGGCGGAAAAGGGTTTCCTCCTTCCGGACGGAGGGCAATGACGATCGGTGTGGCGAGACATTCGCACACCACTTTCCGGTACTATCAACGACAATAAGGGGAACTGACATGACCAACGACACCAAGAAACAAGCCATCGCGAGCCTGTCCGCCAGGGCAGGTCGCGGTGAGATCTCGCGCCGACAGTTCACGCAGCTTGCAGCACTCGTTCTGGCCGGCACGCCGATGCTCTTGCGCTCGACCGGTGCCTTCGCCGCCGCGAAGGAACTAGTGCTGGTGAACTGGGGCGGCGACGCCATCACCGCCTATGACGCCGCCTATGGCCAGGCCTTTACCAAGGAAACCGGCATCGTCGTCAAGATGGACGGCTCGGGCCCGACCGAGGGCGCTATCGCGGCGCAGTTCAAGAGCGGCGCGCCGACCTGGGATCTCGTCGATGTCGATCCGTTCTCGGCCATCACGCTCGGCGGCCAGGGCATGCTCGAGCCGATCGACTACACCGTCGTCGACAAGAAGAAGATGCGGCCGGGTTTCGGCTGGGACTATGCCGCCTCGACCTACTTCTTCTCCTACATCATCGCCTATGATTCCGAGAAATACGGCAAGGACGCGCCGACCGGCATGGCCGATTTCTTCGACGTGAAGAAGTTCCCCGGCAAGCGCTCGCTCTACAAATGGGGTGTTTCGAGCTGGGAGGCTGCCCTTCTCGCCGACGGCATCGCGCCGGCCTCGCTCTATCCGCTCGACCTCAAGCGCGCGCATGACAAGATCGCCGCTTTCAAGGAAAACGTCGTCGCCTATTGGGGCGGTGGCGCCGAGAGCCAGAGCGTGCTGCTCAACGGCGAGGCCTCGATGGCTATCGTTTGGTCGACACGCGCCTCGCTGATCGAGCAGGACTCCGGCGGCAAGATCAAGTTCATCTGGGACCAGGGCTTGATCTCGCCCGGCGCGCTTGCCGTCCTCAAGGGCAATCCGGGCGGCAAGGATGCGGCCATGAAGTTCATCGCCAGCGCCCAGGATCCGCAAAAGCAGCTGATCATGTTCGACAAGCTGGGCCAGGGTCCGGCTAATCCGGCCACCGACGCGCTGATCCCCGCCGACAAGAAGCGCATCAACCCTGTCGACCCGGAAAACATGAAGAAGCAGATTCCGCTCGACATGGACTGGTACGCCAAGAATTACGGGGCGGCCCTCGACGAATACACCAAGATCATCTCCGCCTGATCCAGGGCAAGGATGCGGTCCTATCTTTCCGACAGGACGAGCGCGGCGCTGTTGATGGCGCCGCTGCTCCTGTTCCTTGTGCTGGCCTATGCCTGGCCTTTCCTCGGCGTCGTCAAATGGAGCTTCACGCTGCCGACGCCGGGGCTTGGGCAATATGACGCGCTGCTCACCGACGATCTGGTGCAATCGGTGTTCGTCAGGACGCTGCGCATCGCGGCAATCGTCACGGTCGCCTCGGTGGCCGCCGCCTATGCCATCACCCTTATCTGGGTGCGCGGCACGCCGGCGCAGCGCCTTATCGCCGAGTTCTGCATTCTCGTTCCCTTCTGGATTTCCGTGCTGACCCGCGCCTTCGGCTGGGTGGCGCTGCTCTCCAATCGCGGGCTGATCAACACCTGGCTGCAGGCGATCGGCTTCATCTCCGAACCGCTGACCCTGGTGCGCAATGAATTCGGCGTCATCGTCGGCATGACGCATTTCCTCATCCCCTTCGCCGTCTTTCCACTGGCATCGGCCATGCGCAGCCTCGACGACCGCGTCCTTCTGGCGGCGCGCGGTCTCGGCTCCAGCCGCATGCGCACCTTCTGGTCGGTCTTCGTGCCGATGACCCGCTCCGGAATCATCGGCTCGGCCCTCATCGTTTTCGTCTTTTCGCTGGGCTTCTTCGTCACGCCGGCGATCCTCGGCGGCGGCCGCAGCGTCATGGTGGCCGAACTCATCTATCTCAGGATTTTCCAGAGCCCGGATTGGGGGCTGGGCGCTGCGATCAGTGTCGTGCTGGTGCTGTTCGTCGGCGCGCTGATGGCGCTGCTGTTCCGCTATATCAGGCCGAAACAATTGGTGTAGCCGAGATGCCGACCTATCGTCCCGGACCCGTCTCGCTCGTCATCGCCGCCTTCGTGGCGCTGTTTCTGCTGATGCCGCTGCTGGCTGTCATCCCGGTGTCGCTGACGCCAAGCCGCATGCTGGCGATGCCGACGGGTGAACTGTCGCTGCGTCACTACCGCTCGCTGATCGAGGATCCGCGCTGGATCGACTCGATCCTGCTCTCTATCCGGATCGGCGTGGTCAGCAGCGCTTTCTCCACCGTGTTGGCGCTATGCTTCAGTCTCGGCGTCTGGATGTTCCAGCCGCGCTTCACGGCAGCGCTCGTCGGCTTCGTGCTGCTGCCCATGGTGGTGCCGCCAGTGGTCTCGGCGATCACGCTCTACTTCCTGTTGACCTCGATCTCCGGTTTCAGCTCGTTCTTCGGCTATGATACCTGGCTTGGCGTCGCCATGGCGCACTCGGTGATGACGGTGCCTTTCGCCACCGTGCTGATGCTGGTGTCGCTCAGTCAACTGGACAGGCGCATCGACTTAGCCGCTCGGGGCCTCGGTGCCACCGTGTGGGAGCGCGCCACCCGCGTCATCATGCCCAACATCAAGTTCGGCATCATCACCGCGGCGTTGCTGTCCTTCGTGCTCTCCTGGGAAGAGATCGGCGTCACCTTGTTCATCACTTCGGTCAACGCCATAACGCTGCCCAGGCTGATGTGGATGGGCCTGCGCGACAATATCGACCCGGCGATCGCTGCATTGTCCGTGATCCTGATCATCATCACCGTGCTGGTGCTTGCGGTGCGCAGCTTCATCGTCAGGCTACGCACGCGCTGACGGGTGTGCCGGCGAAGTCGTATTTTCGAGATCATCGGCATTCATGATCACGGTGACGAATCGCCATCGCCTTCGCGTGGCGAACCGCTATATCTGGCAAGGCATGCAGACATGGACAGGCTTCGGAAAAGCATTGTCGATGGCGCAACGATTTGAGGAAAAGGACGATGACCGCGCCCGGCGATTTGCAGCAGGCCCTGTTTCTGAGACTGAAAAGCGATGCATCGCTGTCGGCGTTGCTGGGCGGTGCCGGTCTGCTCGAACGGGCGGCCGACAACGCCGCTTTCCCGTATGTGACCTGTGGCCAGACCAGTGCCTTCGACTGGGATACGGGCGTCGAAAACAACGACGATCAGTTGATCACGCTGCATGTCTGGTCGAAAGCTCATGGCGATGCCGAAACGCTTGCCATCATGGACGCCATCAAGGCACGCCTTGCCGACGCGGTGCTGGTGATAGGCCCTCGCGGCCAGACACGGCTGTCGCTTGAGTTCACCGAAGCCCGCTATGACGAGGAGCTCCTTGTGCATCACGGGCTGCTGCGGTTTCGGGCGCTGACGCAGGAAAATGCCTGAGGCGCTTTCAATATGACTGAAACGGAGTCTAGACTGGCGTTTCCGTGATTTTGTCGGGTTGGGGCGTCCAAATCGCGATCGGTCGTCGCGCGTTTCAGGGGTGTAGCGGACATGGTTTTTGTATCGATCACCGTTCATTTCACGTTCAGCACCGAAGCGTTACAACGCCGGTCATGAAAACGCTCCGCTCCCATTTCCGAACCGCGACCCTGGCGCTTTGTGCCGCCGGGATGTTTGCGTCGCAGGCGATGGCGGTGCCGGCCATCGCGCCCGACCAGGCCACCCCGATCGTCCTGGCAGCGTCGGATTGCTACGCGATCGGCCTGCAGGTGGCCTCGCAGAATGGCGGAACGCTGGCCAAGGCCTCGCAGTCGACACGTGGTGGCCAACCGGTCTGCGTCATCGTCGTGCTGGTGCCTGGCAAGGACGGACAGCGACCGCGCCGTTCCGAGATTGTCGTTCCGCAGAACTGACCCCGCCGTTTCCCAGGCCGCGGGAATCGGCCTATATCTGAGCCGAATACTTCAACAGGTATCGATCTCCGCATGCGCGTACTGGTCGTCGAGGATGACAAGGATCTCAACCGGCAGATAGCGGACGCGCTGGTCGACGCCGGCTATGTCGTCGACCGTGCCTTCGACGGCGAGGAAGGTCATTTCCTCGGCGATACCGAACCTTACGACGCCGTCGTACTCGATATCGGCCTGCCGCAGATGGACGGCATCAGCGTCGTCGAGCGCTGGCGTCGCGGCGGCCGCAAGATGCCGGTGCTGATCCTGACCGCGCGCGACCGTTGGAGCGACAAGGTCTCCGGCATCGACGCCGGCGCCGACGACTATGTCACCAAGCCGTTCCATATCGAGGAGGTGCTGGCGAGGGTCAGGGCCTTGATCCGCCGCGCCGCGGGCCACGCCTCGTCCGAACTGACATGCGGGCCGCTGCGCCTCGACACCAAGGCCTCGAAGGCCGATGTCGACGGGGTGCCGCTGAAGCTGACCTCGCATGAATTCCGCCTGCTTGCCTATCTGATGCACCATATGGGCGAAGTCGTATCGCGGACCGAACTGGTCGAACATCTCTATGATCAGGATTTCGACCGCGATTCCAACACCATCGAAGTCTTTGTCGGGCGGTTGCGCAAGAAGATGGGCATCGACATGATCGAAACCGTACGCGGTATGGGCTACCGCATGCGTGAGCCGGAGGCGTAACTCGGAACCGCTCAAACCAACCGCAAGGACGCCGCTTTCGCTGCGTTTGTGGCCGCGTTCGCTGACGTTCCGCGTGATCGCCTTTTCCACCGTGTGGGCGATCCTGACCCTTGTCGTCATCTTCACCCTGATCACCACGCTCCATCGCCAGGCCAGCGAACGCGGTTTTGACAGCCTGCTTTCGGCGCATCTGTTCAACCTGATCGGCTCCGTCGGTGTTTCCGACACCGGCGCTCTCACCGGCGCTCCCGACCTCGGCGACCTCAGGTTCTCGGAGCCGAATTCGGGCTGGTACTGGTCGGTCGAGCCCGCTTCGGAAGGCGTGCATGGCGACCTTCATTCGTCCTCGATGACCACATCGATCCCGTCGCCGAGCGTTGCTGAAGTGCCGTTCAACGCCAGCTTCCAGCGCAGCTATGCGGCCGAAGGCATCGACGGCGAGCAACTGGTGGTGTTCGAGAGCGAGTTCGTCCTCGATGCGAAGAACCGCGCCGCGCGCTTCCGCGTCATGGGCAACAAGACCGAACTGGAGCAGGAGATAAGCACCTTCCAGCGCCGCTTGCTGACCTATCTCAGCCTGTTCGGCATCGGCATGATCGCCATCAACGCAATCGCCATCCTGCTCGGCCTGCAACCGCTACGCAGAGTCCGCAACGCCCTTGCCATGGTGCGCGAGGGCACCGCGCAGAGGCTTGACGGCCGCTTCCCGGCCGAGATCGAACCATTAGCCAACGAAACCAATGCCTTGATCGAAAACAACAAACGCATTGTCGAGCGTTCGCGAACCCAGGTCGGCAATCTCGCCCACTCGCTGAAGACGCCGCTCGCGGTGCTGCTCAACGAAGGCCGCGCGCTTGGCGGCGCCAAGGGACAATTGATCACCGAGCAGGCCGCTTCCATGCAGATGCAGGTCGACCATTACCTGCAGCGCGCCCGCGTCGCGGCGCAACGCGACAGCGTCGTCTATCGCACGCCGGTGGCGCCGCTGGTGCAGCGCATAGTGCGGGTTCTGCAGAAGCTCAACCCGCGGACCAGCCTGTCGCTGTCGCTGCCGGCCACCGAGATCGTCTTTGCCGGCGAGCGCGAGGACCTCGAGGAACTGCTCGGCAATCTTCTCGAAAATGCGATGAAATGGGCGAAGAATGCCGTCGCGGTCTCGGTCGTGCCCTTGGTCAGCAAGGATGAGAGCCTGTTCGAGATCAGCATCGAGGATGACGGGCCGGGCATCCCCGAGGACAAGGCGCGCGAAGCCCTGAAGCGGGGACGCCGCCTCGATGAGACAAAGCCCGGGACAGGTCTGGGCCTCGCCATTGTCGCCGACCTTGTGAACGAGTATGGCGGCGTCCTGGCGCTGGAACGGTCCGGCATGGGCGGATTGAAGGCGGCGGTGCGATTGCGGAGCCTTCAGTGATGCTTTCCATGGCCAATCGACACCGATGGGCGGCGCATGGTATGGCGGCGTATCGATTGATCCCGGAGTGGCCGGCAGTGGCCAAATTTCCGACAAATATCAACGCTATGGCCACGCCCACTTCTCCGATGACGCGGCCCCCGGCGCATCCATGGCAGGCTCCAACTCAAGAGAACCGGTTGTTGGCATGAAGATTCGCGTCGCGCTTGTTTCCGCACTGCTGGCCGTATCCGGCTGCACCACCTTGAGCAGCAAGGGTCCTACTGTCGCGCCGACGCCAGCCTCGACGCCTCCGTCGGCCGGCAAGGTCACCAAGTCGATCATTTCGGCGATGGGCGGCGGCCTCGTCGGCGGGTCGATCGGCAATAGCCTCAGCGACGCGGAGAAGCGCAGCGCGCTGGAGGCAGAATACAAGGCGCTCGAATACACGACGAGCGGTCAGAAGGTGACGTGGAAGGGTGATCAGGCTTCGCATTATGGGGAGGTGGTTCCAGCCCAACCCTATCGGGTCGGCTCGCAGGACTGCCGCCAGTACACGCAGACCGTCTTCACCGGCGGAGCGGGCGTCACGGCCCACGGAACAGCATGCCGCAATGCCGACGGCAGCTGGACACCGCTGACCTGATATCCCGACCGGCCCCGGTGGGAAGCCGGCCGGTTGATGTCGATCAAGGACATTCGGCGCGCTTGCCGTCAAAGCGTCGCAGGATGTCTGTGTTGGCAGGGCACGGCTCTGCCGTTATTGGAAGAACCATGCTGTTCTGGGTCATAGCTGCAATACTGACGCTGGGTGCGAGCCTGGCGGTGCTGCTGCCGCTGGCCGGCGGGTCCAGGGGCGCGTCGTCGAGCGGCGACCACGATCTGGAAGTCTATCGCGATCAATTGTCCGAGCTTGACCGCGACGCCGCGCGTGGCTTGATCCAGCCGGCGGAAGCGGCCGAAGCGCGCGCCGAGATCGCGCGCCGCATCCTTCGCCTCGACAGTGCGGATCGAGCCGGCAAGACATCAGACAGGCAGACGTCCGTCACGGCAAGGCTGATCGCGACCATGGCCGTGCTGGCGGTGCCGCTGGTCAGCTGGGGTCTTTACAGCCAGATCGGTTCGCCCGACCTGCCATCGCAGCCGCTCGGCGAGCGGCTGACCAAGAATCCGGCCGACAGTTCGGTCGACGAATTGGTGGCACGGGCCGAAGCCCACCTTGCCGCCAATCCTTCCGATGGCAGGGGATGGGAGGTTCTGGCCCCGGTCTATCTGCGCATGCAGCGCTTTTCCGACGCGGTGGCCGCCTACCGCAACGCCATCCGCCTCGACGGCGACAGCGCCGTCCGCCAGGCCGGCCTTGGCGAGGCAGTCGCCGGTGCAGCCGGTGGCGTTGTTTCCGCCGATGCCCAGGATGCCTTCGAGGCGGCGCTGAAGCTCGATCCGGCCAATGCGAAGGCCCGCTTCTATCTCGCCATGGCTTTGGCGCAGGAGGGGCGCAACAAGGAGGCGATCACGGCTTGGCAGGCGATGCTGGGCACGTTGCCACCGGATTCGCCATGGCGCGGCGCGGTCGAACAGGCACTGGCCAAATCCGGCACGCCTGAAGTTGCTTCCAGCGCCGCCGCGAAAGGCCCTGATGCCGCGGAGATCGACGCCGCGTCCTCCATGTCGCCGCAGGATCGGGAAGCGATGATCAACACGATGGTCGCAAGCCTCGACGAGAAATTGCGTCAAAATCCGCGTGACGCGGAAGGATGGATGCGGCTCGCTCGTTCCTACGTTGTGCTGGGCAAGGCCGATCAGGCGCGCGATGCTCTGGGGCGCGCCATCGCCGTCTTTGGCGCCGGCAGTGACGAGGCCAAGAAATTCACCGCCTTTGCCGCGTCGCTCGGCCTGACGGCGACGGAGTAGAACGTGTCATGACACGCAAGCAGAAACGATTGTCGGTCATCTTGGGAGGATTGGCTTTCCTGGCCGCCGCCACGGGACTGACCTTCTACGCGCTTGGCCAGAAGGCCTCCTATTTCTACATGCCGGCCGATCTCACCACCGCCAGCGTCCAGCCCGGCCAGCGCATCAGGCTGGGGGGGCTGGTCGAAAAAGGCACGATCCAGCGCGGGCAGGGCGCGACCGTCGCCTTTTCAGTCACCGACACGCATAGATCGGTCAAGGTCACCTATACCGGCATCCTGCCTGACCTCTTCCGTGAAGAGCAGGGCGTCATCACCGAGGGCACCTTCGGTCCGGATGGCGTATTCGTTGCCGATGGCGTTCTGGCCAAGCATGATGAGCGTTACATGCCCAAGGAAGTTGCCGACGGCCTCAAGGCCAAAGGTGTGTGGCAGGAGAGCAAGAGTGAGTAGCTCCGGCAGCAGAGCAAGAGTGAACTGCGCGCATGGTTGAAACCGGACATTTCGCCCTGGTCCTGGCGTTTGCGCTTTCCTTGGTGCAGACGATCGTGCCGCTCTTTGGCGCGCGCCTGAACAACCAGCGCCTGATGGCCGTCGGCGGCCCCGTCGCGGTGACCGGCTTTGCGCTGACGGCGCTGTCCTTCGCAGCATTTGCGAGTGCCTACGCGAACTCCGATTTCTCGGTGGCGAACGTCTGGGAAAACTCGCATTCGCTGCAGCCGCTGATCTACAAGATCACCGGAACCTGGGGCAATCACGAAGGCTCGATGCTGCTCTGGGTGCTGATCCTGACCTTCTTCGGCGCGCTTGTCGCAGCTTTCGGCTCGAATCTGCCAGCCACGCTGCGCGCCAACGTGCTTGCCGTTCAGGGCGCGATCGGTGCCGCCTTCTTCCTCTTCATCCTGGTCACGTCCAATCCTTTCATCCGGCTGAATCCAGCGCCGATCGAGGGTCGCGACCTCAACCCGGTCCTGCAGGATCTCGGCCTCGCCATCCATCCGCCGCTGCTCTATCTCGGCTATGTCGGTTTCTCGATCTGCTTTTCCTTCTCGGTCGCTGCCCTCATCGAGGGCCGCATCGACGCCTCCTGGGCGCGTTGGGTGCGGCCGTGGACGCTGGTCGCCTGGATGTTCCTGACCGGCGGCATCGCCATGGGATCATACTGGGCCTATTACGAACTCGGCTGGGGCGGCTTCTGGTTCTGGGATCCGGTCGAGAACGCCTCTTTCATGCCGTGGCTAGCGGGCACCGCGCTTTTGCATTCGGCCATCGTCATGGAAAAGCGCTCGGCCTTGAAGATCTGGACGCTGCTGCTCGCCATCCTCACCTTCTCGCTGTCGCTGCTCGGCACGTTCCTGGTGCGTTCGGGCGTGCTCACTTCAGTGCATGCCTTTGCCACCGATCCGACGCGTGGCGTCTTCATCCTGTGTATCCTGACGCTGTTCATCGGCGGCTCGCTGGCGCTGTTTGCGCTGCGTGCCTCGAGGTTGACGGCCGGCGGCCTGTTCCACCCGATCTCGCGCGAAGGCGCGCTCGTGCTCAACAATCTATTCCTGACCACGGCGACCGCCACCGTGCTGGTCGGCACGCTCTATCCGCTGGCATTGGAGGCACTCACAGGCGACAAGATCTCGGTCGGCGCGCCGTTCTTCGATCTGACTTTCGGCCCATTGATGCTGCCGCTTCTGGTCCTCGTGCCGCTCGGGCCGCTGCTGGCCTGGAAGCGCGGCGACATCATCGCCGCGTCGCAGCGCCTGATGGCCGCCTTCGCCCTGGCGCTGGCGGCGATGCTGGTCACCGGTCTGTTCATCGACGGGGCGTCGGTATTCGCCGCACTCGGCATCGGTCTTGCCGTCTGGCTGGTCGCCGGCGCGCTCACCGACCTTGCCGTCAAGTCGGGCGTTGGATCGGTTGCCCCGGCCGTTATGGTCAGGCGCCTCGCCGGCCTGCCGCGCTCGGTGTTCGGCACGGCATTGGCCCATCTCGGCCTCGGCCTGACTTTGCTCGGCATCGTCGCCACGCTCTCCTTCGGTACCGAGAAGATCCTGACGATGCGTGCCGGCGAGACCGTGGAATTGTCAGGCCATACGCTGCGTTTCGTCGGGCTTTATCCGGCGCAGGGGCCAAACTACAGCGAGGATCGCGGCCGTTTCGAACTGATCGGCATCAGTGGCAGCGCTGTCGGCGAAATCAGTTCCGCCAAGCGTTTCTACCCGGTCCGGCAGACGACGACGACCGAGTCCGGCATCAAGACGCTCGGTCTTTCCCAGCTCTACATCTCGCTCGGCGACGAAGGCAAGGACGGTTCGGTCGTGGTGCGCCTGTGGTGGAAACCGCTGGTGACGCTGATCTGGGGCGGCGGCCTGATGATGATGGCGGGTGCGGGCATGTCGCTGATGGACAGACGCCTGCGCGTCGGCGCGCCCTCGCGGCGTCGCAAGCAGGCGGTGGCGCCGGCGGGCCTGCCATGAAGCCCAGGCTTTCCCTGACCTCGATTGTCCTGCTGCTGGCACTGCTCTTCGCCGGTGCCGCGCACGCGGTGAAGCCCGACGAGATGCTGGCCGATCCGGCGCTCGAGACGAGGGCCCGGGCTCTGTCGGAAGGCCTGCGCTGCATGGTCTGCCAGAACCAGTCGATCGATGAGTCCGATGCAGACCTTGCCCGCGACCTGCGCATCCTGGTGCGCCAGCGCCTCGTCGCCGGCGATAGCGACCAGCAGGTGATGGACTATGTGGTTTCGCGCTACGGCGAGTTCGTGCTGTTGAAGCCTCGCTTCGACCTGCGCAACGCGCTGCTTTGGGGCACGCCTGTTCTTTTGCTCCTGGTGGGCGGCATGTTTATCGCGCTGAACGCCCGCTCGCGTCGGAAGCTGGCGACAAAATCCCTCTCGGCCGACGAACAGGCAGCGCTGGACGCGATCCTGCGCCGCGACTGACAGGCAAGGTCGTCTGGCCGCCAGGCAGCCCGCCAACATTACCAAAGTTTCATGCGTCGGAAATGGCGTTGTAATGTGCGCCGCTCTAATTCTCCTTCTTGAGGATGCCGATCAAGGCGCGTCCCTTTGAAAGAGGATGAAAGACCCATGAATATTGCCCCCAATTCATATTCCCGCACCCGCAAGCGTCTTCTGGCTGCCGTCGCGTCCGTTGCGGTTGCCGGCGCGATCGGCGTTGGCGCGCTGACCAGCGGAACGAGCCCTGTTCTGGCCGACGCGGTGCGCGTCGAGGCCCCGCAGGTTCCGAGCTTCGCCGATGTCGTGGAGCGCGTTTCGCCCGCCGTGGTCAGCGTCAAGGTCAAGGCGAAGGTGCAGTCGACTGCGGACGACGGCTCCGACGGTCAGGACGGTTTCGACAATCTTCCCAACAATCCGCAACTGCGCCGCTTCTTCAAGGAGTTCCGCGGCTTTGGCGACCAGGGTGGTCAGAACGACGAAGGGCACCGCCGCTTCGGGCACCGCAACAATGACCAACCGCGTCCGGTGGCTCAGGGTTCCGGCTTCTTCATCTCCGAGGACGGCTATCTCGTCACCAACAACCACGTCGTCGAAGAGGGCACCGCTTTCACCGTGGTGACCAATGACGGCAAGGAACTCGACGCCAAGCTGATCGGCACCGATCCGCGCACCGATCTCGCAGTGCTCAAGGTCGAAGGCGGCGGCAAGTTCACCTATGTCGACTTCGCCGACGATGCCAAGGTTCGCGTCGGCGACTGGGTCGTGGCCGTCGGCAATCCGTTCGGTCTCGGTGGCACCGTCACCGCCGGCATCGTGTCGGCGCGCGGCCGTGACATCGGCGCCGGCCCCTACGACGATTTCCTCCAGATCGATGCCTCGGTCAACCGCGGCAATTCGGGTGGTCCGACCTTCAATCTCAACGGCCAGGTGGTCGGCATCAACACGGCTATCTTCTCGCCCTCCGGCGGCAGCGTCGGCATCGCCTTCGACATTCCCGCCTCGACCGCCAAGCAGGTCGTCGACGATCTGATGAAGAGCGGCGCCGTGCAACGCGGCTGGCTTGGTGTCGAGATCCAGCCGGTCACGTCGGACATCGCCGAATCGCTCGGCCTGAAATCCAACAATGGCGCCTTGGTGTCCAGCGCCCAGGACAATGGCCCCGGCAAGAAGGCCGGCATTGCCGCTGGTGACGTCATCACCCAGGTCGACGGCAAGGACGTTGCGTCGCCGAAGGAACTGGCCCGCCTGATCGGTGCCTATTCGCCGGGCAAGTCTGTCGATGTCACCGTGTGGCGCGACGGCAAGAGCCAGACGGTCAAGGTCGATCTCGGCAAGCTGCCGGCCACCGACAAGCAAGCTTCGAACGACCAGCAGCAGCAGCCCGCCGCTCCGGCAAAGCCCGACACGCTGGCCGATCTCGGCCTGACCGTCACCAAGTCGGAAAACGGCAAGGGTTTGGTGGTGACCGACGTCGATCCCAACAGCGATGCCGCTGATCGCGGCATCCAGCCGGGCGACGTCATCACCGCGGTCAACTCGACCGAAGTGAACGGTACCGAGGACGTCAGCAAGGCGATGACCGAAGCGGTGAAGTCTGGACGCAAGGCGGTGCTGATGCAGATCACCCGTGACGACAACAACCGCTTCGTCGCGCTGCCGGTCGCCAAGGGCTGAAAACGACTTTTCCAATGCGGCGGTTTCAACACCCCCGAGCCACCGCGTGGGAAAGCATGGAGCCGGGTACGTTAGTCAGTCATCGTGCTCTCCTCCAGCGGCAGCGGGCTCCCCATCGCCCGCTGCCGCGGCCATTGTCAGCTTTTCAGAAGCATGCCGCCGCGCCCGATCCGCAAGCGCGTGACTTTGGAGCAAGACGTCCGGGATTTGGCATATCGGGGACTTGGCATGTCCGGCGTAACGACGCCGGAGAACAAGGATTTCATTGCGCGCCCCTGGGTCATCTTGATCTCGATGCGCTTAGGCAAAGGCTGAATGCACATGCCGGCTACTCAACCTTCCAGCGAAATCGCGTATAACGATCCTATGAAGATTCTCGTCATAGAAGACGATCGGGAGGCTGCGGATTATCTGCAGAAAGCCTTTACCGAAGCCGGTCATACCGCGCATGTCGCCGGTGACGGCGAGACCGGCTTCGCGCTTGCCGACGCCGGCGATTATGACGTGATGGTCATCGACCGGATGATGCCGCGTCGTGACGGCCTTTCGGTTATCGCCGGGCTGCGCTCAAGGGGCAACACCACGCCGGTGCTGATCCTGTCGGCGCTGGGAGAGGTCGATGACAGGGTCACCGGCTTGCGCGCCGGCGGCGACGATTATCTGACCAAGCCCTACGCGTTCTCCGAACTTTTGGCCCGCGTCGAGGTGCTGAACCGCCGCGCCAGCGCCAAGGAGGCCGAAACCGTCTACCGGGTGGGCGACCTTGAACTCGACCGGCTGTCGCATTCGGTCCGCCGGGCGGCGCGCGAGATCGCGCTGCAGCCGCGCGAATTCCGCCTGCTCGAATATCTGATGCGCCATGCCGGCCAGGTGGTGACGCGCACTATGCTGCTCGAAAATGTCTGGGATTACCATTTCGATCCGCAAACCAATGTCATCGACGTTCATGTGTCGCGGCTGCGGGGCAAGATTGAAAAAGGCTTCGACAAGCCCATCCTGCATACGGTTCGCGGCGCAGGTTACATGCTGAAGGGCGGCTAGGCGGCAGCATGGCCCTTTCCGTGCCCGCCATCATGAAGACGACGGCTGCGCGGCTTTCGGCTCTGTACCTTCTGCTGTTCGCGCTCTGCGCCGTGCTGCTTGTCTTCTACATGACCTCACTGTCGGCACGCATGCTGACGACGCAGACGCAGGAGACCATCAACGACGAAGTGCTTGGTCTTGCCCGCGCGTATCAGCGCGGTGGTCTACCGGTACTGGTGCGTGTGGTCGAGGCACGCTCCCGACAGCCCGGCGCCAACCTCTATCTGATTGCCGACGCCAATGGCCAGATACTGACCGGCAATGTGCAGAGCCTGGAACCGGGGGTGATCGACACCGAAGGCTGGACAACCCAGCCCTTCTCCTACAAGCGCTTCGGCGAAGGCGAGCTCGACCGCCTGCGCAGCGGAACGTCCGATCAGACGACGTCTCCTTCAACCGGCGAGAACGCGGCGCCGCAGACCGAAGGCGAGAAAGGTCATAACGCCATCGCGCTGGTGCTGCGGCTGCCCAATCAGATGATCATGCTGGTTGGCCGCGATCTTGGCGAACCGGAGCGCTTTCGCGCCGTCATCCGCCGCGCGCTGACGTTGGCGCTTGGCATGATGGGCCTGGGCGGCATCTTGATCTGGTTCTTTGTCGGCCGCACCGCGCTGAAGCGCATCGACGGTGTTTCGGAGGCCAGCCGCCGCATCATGGGCGGTGATCTCTCCGGCCGGCTGCCGGTGACCGGGGCCGGCGACGAGTTCGACAGGCTTTCGGAAAACCTCAACGCCATGCTGGCCAGGATCGCCACGCTCAACGAGGGCCTGAAGCAGGTATCCGATAATATCGCGCATGATTTGAAGACGCCGCTGACCCGGCTGCGCAACAGGGCCGAAGCAACACTTTCCAGCAAGAACAAGCCTGCCGATTATCGCCAGGCGCTGGAAGGCACCATCACCGAGTCCGACCAACTCATAAAGACCTTCAATGCCATCCTGATGATCTCCAGGCTTGAGGCGGGATATTCCTCGGAGCACACCAACCGCGTCGATCTGGCGGCGGCGGTGCGCGATGTCGTCGAACTCTACGAACCGGTGGCGGAGGAGGCTGGCGTTTCCCTCGAAGCCGAGGTGAACGGCGCCTTTGTCGTCAACGGCAATCGCGAACTGATCGGCCAGGCGCTGTCCAACATCGTCGACAACGCGATCAAATATTCGACCGGTTCGACGTCCAAGCCGGCGGTTCGCGTGACGCTCGGTCGCACGCATGGCGAAATCAGGCTTTCCGTTACCGACAACGGGCAGGGCATTCCGGATGACGCCGATCGGGCCCGGGCGACCGAGCGGTTCGTTCGGCTGGAGAAGAGCCGCTCGCAGCCCGGCTCAGGCCTTGGACTGAGCCTCGCCAAGGCGGTCATGACGTTCCACTATGGAAGGCTTGATCTCTTGCCTGGCAATCCGGGACTATCCGTGGTCATGAGTTTCCCCGCACGGGAGGATCACTGATGGCTGCGACCGCGAAACGGACGGTCATGGACTGGCTGCTGAAGCCGGCGGTTGCGCTTGCCCCTCTCGACGAGGGCCGGGCTCGACAGGAACTGGCCGAAATTGCCGCCGTGGCACGCGAAGAAGGGCTGGCGCGGCTGGCCGCGTTCCTGGGCGGCATCGGGGAGGGCCAGGCTTTCCTGGCCGCTGTCTTCGACCTCTCGCCATTCCTGCGCGATACGGCGCGACGCCGGCCGCAGATCCTGGACGGTCTGTTCGACCAGCCGATCGAGGCTCGCCTGAAAGCGATCACCACGGCGATCGACCAGGCGCCGCTGGCCGAGGCGGTTTCCGAATCCAGCCTGATGATGGCGCTGCGCCAATGCAAGGCTGAGGCGCATTTCCTGATCGCGCTCGCCGATCTCTCAGGTGACGCCGAAACGTCGCTGACGGTGCGGCGGCTGAGCGACCTTGCCGAAGCTTGCACCCGTGCGGCGGTGGACTTCCTGCTGCGGGACGCGCATGCCCAGGGCAAGCTCAAGCTGCCGGACCTCGGCAACCCGTCGCGGCAGTCCGGCTGGATCCTGCTCGGCATGGGCAAGCTCGGCGCGCATGAGCTGAATTTCTCCTCCGATATCGATCTCGTCGTTTTCTTCGATCCTGAAGCGGCCGCCATGGTCGATCCGCTCGACGCCACGGAGCTGTTTTCGCGCCTGACGCGACGGCTGGTGCGCATTCTGCAGGACCGCACAGAGCACGGCTATGTTTTCCGCACCGATCTCAGGTTGCGTCCGGATCCAGGTTCGACGCCGCTCGCGATTCCGGTCGAGGCGGCACTGCGCTACTACGAAGCGCGCGGCCAGAACTGGGAGCGTGCGGCGATGATCAAGGCCCGTCCGGTGGCCGGCGATCTGGCCGCGGGCGCTGCCTTTCTCAAGGAGTTGCAGCCCTACATCTGGCGCAAATACATGGACTATGCCGCGATTGCCGACGTCCATTCGATCAAGCGCCAGATCCACGCCCACAAGGGCCACGGCGAGATCGCCGTGAAGGGTCACAACGTCAAGCTCGGCCGCGGTGGCATCCGCGAGATCGAGTTCTTCGTCCAGACCCAGCAGCTCATCGCCGGCGGCCGGTTCCAGGAACTGCGTGGCCGTGAGACCGTGCCGATGCTCGGCCAGCTTGCCGCGCGCAGCTGGATCACCGCCGATGCGCGTGACGCGCTTGCCCGCCAATACTGGTTCCTGCGCCGCGTCGAGCACGCCGTCCAGATGGTGGCGGACGAGCAGACGCACACGCTGCCCGAAGACGAGGAAGGGCTGGAGCGGATAGCCCGCATGCTGGGCTTTGCCGATGCGGCCGGGTTTGCCGGCGCGTTCCGAGCCTCGCTGCAGCAGGTCGAACGCCACTATGCGGCGCTGTTCGAGACCGCGCCGGAGCTTTCGGCGGGCATCGGCAATCTGGTCTTCACCGGCGATGTCGACGATCCCGACACGCTGCGGACCTTGCACGGCCTCGGCTTCCAGCGGCCGAGCGACATCTGCCGTGTCATCCGCGGCTGGCATTTCGGGCGCTATCGCGTCACCCAGTCGGCCGAGGCGCGTGAGCGGCTGACGGAACTGACGCCGGCCTTGCTCAAGGCCTTCGGCCAGACGCGCCGGGCGGACGAGGCATTGGTCCGCTTCGACGAGTTCCTTGCCGGCCTGCCAGCCGGCATCCAGCTGTTCTCTCTGCTGCAGTCCAATCCGGCCTTGCTCAAGCTGATGGCGACGATCATGGGCGCCGCGCCCCGGCTGGCGGCGATCATCACGCGCCGCCCCCACGTCTTCGACGGCCTGCTCGACCCCGCCCTCCTGACCGAGCTCCCCGATCGTGCCTATCTTTCGGCGCGGCTGTCCGCCTTCCTCGAAGGCGACAGGGCCTATGAGGAGGTGCTCGACCGGCTGCGCATCTTTGCCTCGGAGCAAAAGTTCCTGATCGGTGTGCGGCTGCTTGCCGGCTCGATCGATCCGGCCCGGGCCGGCCGCGCCTTTTCCGATCTCGCCGACCTCACCATCAAGGCAGCCCTGCGGGCGGTCATCGCCGAATTCGCGGTGCACCACGGCACGATCGCCGGCGGCGTGGTTGCGCTGCTCGGCATGGGCAAGCTCGGCAGCCGCGAATTGACCGCGGGGTCGGATGTCGACCTCATCCTGCTTTACGACCACGATGCAGATGCTGACGAATCGGACGGGGAAAGGCCGCTGGCCCCCTCGCACTACTACACCCGAATGACGCAGAGGCTCATTTCCGCCGTCTCAGCGCCGACGGCGGAAGGGGTGCTCTACGAACTCGACCTGCGGCTGCGGCCGTCGGGCAACAAGGGGCCGGTGGCTACCCATATCGATGCCTTCAAGAAATACCAGCGCCAGGAAGCCTGGACCTGGGAGCACATGGCGCTATCGCGGGCGCGCGCCATTGCCGGCGATGCCGGCCTGTGCGCCGAGCTCGAAGCGGAAGTTGCCGCGGTGCTTGGCCAGCCGCGCGACGCGGCAAAGGTGAAGGCAGAGGCCTGGGATATGCGGGCCATGATCGAGACGGAGAAGCCGCCGCGCGACCTCTGGGACATCAAGCTGATCCCCGGAGGACTGATCGATCTCGAATTCATCGCCCAGGTGGCTGTCATCACCGGGCAGGTCGAGGCCGGGCCGCGTGCGACCGGCACAGCCGAGATACTGGCCCGGTTGGCACCTCGCTTCGCCGACGCCGGGGTCAGGCAAGAACTCGGCGATGCGTACAGCCTCTACCTGGCGCTGACCCAGATGACCCGGCTGTGCCTCACCGGAGCCTTCGAGCGCGACGACGTTCCGCCGGGGCTTTCCGATCTGCTTCTGGCGGTCACCGACCTGCCGGATTTCGGTGTGCTGGAAGCACACCTCAAAGAGACGTCGCAAAAGGTCAGGAAGGACTTTGACCTTTTGCTTCGTGCCGGACGACCGTGACGAGCGGTTTTCCGGGCCGCATCGGGGGTGACGATGCAACAGGAGAAGATCATGAAAAAGTCAACCAAGCTTGCCCTTGCCTTCGTAGCTCTGGCCGGAGCCGTCGGCACCACGGCCTATGCGGAAAACAATGCCAGCGCAAAGATGCGCGAGGGCATGATGGCGCGCCTCGACAAGGCAATGAATGATTCAGGTGGCGCCATCACCTTCGACCAGTTTTCCAACGTGATGGACGCGCGACTGAAGAAGCTCGTTGCCGATAATGGCGGCAAGCTGACCGTCGCCCAGCTCGCGGACGCGCTGGAGAAGGCGCGTTTCGAGCGGATGGCCAGGCGCATCATCGCCCGCTACGACACCAAGGGCGATGGTGCTCTGACCGCCGATGACATCGCCGGTCGCCAGAAGAAGGTGTTCGCCCTGCTCGACAAGAACAATGACGGCAAGATCGATAAGAGCGAACTGCCGAAGGGCGGCCGCTTCGGCCGTCACCACCAATGGGATGACCAAGGCAACGACGGCATGCAGTGAAACTGTCTGGCGCAGGCTCCGGTAGTATCATTCGGAGCCTGTCGTTCAGGCCGCTGCCTTGACCGTTGACGGTGCCTTCTTCACCGGGATGCGCACCGAAACGATCGTGCCGACACCTTCGGTCGAACGGATTTTCAGCGCGCCGCCCTGGAGTTCGGCCAGCGAGCGCGAGATGGCGAGGCCGAGCCCCGATCCGGCATGGTTCTTGGAGAACTGGTTCTGCACCTGTTCGAAGGGTCGTCCAAGCTTGCCGAGCGCCTCCTTCGGGATGCCGCAGCCATTATCCTCGATGGTCAGCACCAGCGCGCCCGATGTGTTGCGGGCCCTGACCGATATGTGGCCGCCTTGGCCGGTGAATTTCACCGCATTGGACAAGAGGTTGATGACGATCTGCTTGACCGCGCGGCGATCGGCGAACAAAGTCAACGCGTCGGCGATGCGTGTCTCCACGGTGATCGCCTTTTGTGCCGCCTGCAGCGAGACGACACGCACCGTCTCGCTGATCAACGGCCCGAGGTCGATCTGTTCCTGGTCCAGCGAGAACTGGCCGGCCTCGATCTTCGACATGTCGAGAATGTCGTTGATGACGCCGAGCAGATATTTGCCGCTGCTGTTGATGTCGGTGGCGTACTCCTCATAGCGCTCCGAGCCCAGCGGGCCGAACAGGCCCCGTTCCATCAGTTCGGAGAAGCCGATGATGGCGTTCAGAGGCGTGCGCAATTCGTGCGACATGTTGGCCAGGAATTCGGATTTGGCCCGGTTCGCCGCTTCGGCGCGCTCGGTTTCCTTCATGTATTTGCGGTTGAGGTCGACCAGTTCGCGCGACCGTTCCTCTTCGGCCCGACGGGCGAGGCTCAGATCATGGATCGTCGCCATCAGCCGGCGCTCGCTGTCGACCAGCTTCTCCTGATGCAGCTTGATCTGGGTGATGTCGGACCCGACCGAGACGGTGCCGCCATCGCGGGTCCTGAGCTCGTTGACCTGCAGCCAGCGGCCATCGGACAGCTGCCGCTCGAAAGTCGCGCCGCCTTGCGGGCCATTGGTGTTGGCAAGCCGACGCTCGGAAGCAAAGGCCAGCATCCGCTCTTCCAGGGACACGCGCGTCACCCCTGGCATCACGTCGCGATCCGAGAGCCCGTTGTCCTGCTGGTATTTGGAGTTGCACATGATCAGGCGCTGAGCCGAATCCCACAGCACGAAGGATTCATTGATGTTCTCGATGGCGGTCCTGAGGCGAAGGTCGGCCGCTTCCGAGCGCAGCGCCAGATGGCGCTGCTCGGTGACGTCGACGGCGATGCCGATCAGCTGGATCTCCGGAGCTTCGGGGTCCATGACTTGCGCCCGGGCGCGCATCCACACCCATTGGCCATCGGCGTGGCGCATCCGGAACACCTGGTCGATGTGATCGATTTCACGGGCGACAATCTTGTTGGCGAGCTCGAACAGGTCACCATCCTCGGGGTGGATGATCTCGTCGACCTCGCCGAAGGACAGCATCGTCTCGCAGGGCTCGTAGCCTAGCATATCGTACATCGAGCGCGACCAGTACATCTTGCCGCGCACCATGTCCCAGTCCCACAGGCCGCAGCGGCCGCGAACCAGCGCCATGTCGATGCGCTGATGCGCTTCGAGATAAATACGGTCGGCTGCCTGCGCGCGCGCAGCCTGTCCGAAATAGGCATAGAGGATGACGATCAGCACGCCTGCCGTCAGCACGAACAGGGTGACGTTCAGCGAGACGGTCTTGCGCCATGTGTCGAAAACCGCTTCCTGCGGCACGAGAGCCGCAGCAGCGCCCTTCCTGTCCTTGGCGAGGCTGACCGCAGCATACCAGTCCTGCCCGCCGATGTTGACCTCCATGACGCCGGCACGGTCGCCGAACATGAACAGAGGCTGCCCGCCCTGGACGAGGCCGTCGAGTGAATGGCCTTGCCAAGGTATCGAGCGCGGCGTCACCGCGGTGATCTTGAAGGCGCTGTCGGTGATGACGAGCACATGGCTGCGGCCCATCGCGCCCTGACGGCTGGTGGTCTCCAGCAGGTCCTGGATGGCGCCAGGTACGGTATCCGAGGTGGTGGCGAGGGAACTGGCGAGTTGTGCCGCCGCCAGCGTGAGGACCGCCTTGGCGTCACGCTCGACATCGTCTCGCTCGTTCATCAGCGACAGGACACGTAGCGCCGCGATGACGACCAGGAAGATGATGATGAGGGCCGGTATCGAGCGGCGCAGCAACGGCTCGGCGGCCAGAAGCCGCTTGTAGGTCGGTTCGGCGATGAGCCGCGTATTCCCGGCAAGGCCGTCGCTTCGCGTTACGCGCCGTGCAAAAGCCATCCCTCCGGGCGCGCCCCACGCGTCCGCCTTCGCCATAAATGGCACTCCCCGATTTCAGTATGCCCGCATTTCTATGTGCTGGTGATCCGGCAAACACCGCACTTCCGAATCGCCATTAAAGAATCAAAGGTGATTCGCCTTGTCCAGTGGCCCGGCGAAAAAAGATTAAAATTTGATTGAAATATTGGGGTTTTGGACGTACGGCGCCTCCGCCTTCTCCCATGGGAGAAGGCTGGGAAGTGGCTACGCCAGCGTGCGCTCGACGATATCCCTCAGATCGGCTGACAGGTTTTCGGCTCCCGCGATCGCAAGCAGTGCCTCTCTCGCCTTGACCTGCCGGCCCGGCTCGAGTGAACGCCACGATCTCAGTGCCGTCGCCAGCCTTGCCGCCACTTGCGGGTTGCGCTTTTCGACCTCGAGCACCGTTTGTACGAAGAACCGGTAGCCTTCGCCGTCAGGGCGGTGGAAGCCGGTCTGGTTGGCGCCGGAGAATGTACCGATCAACGAGCGGACCCGGTTCGGATTGCTCATCGAGAAGGCCGGATGAGCGGTCAGGACGCGAACCGTGTCCACCGCCTGGGGCCCCGGCACGCCGGCCTGGATCTGGAACCATTTGTCCATGACCAGCGGGTCGGATGCATACGTCTTTTCGAAAGTCGCCAGCGCCTTGTTTGCCTCCGGCGAACCGTGGTGGCGATGCGCAAGGACCGTCAATGCGGCCGCGCGGTCGGTCATGTTGGTCGCGGACTGGAAATGCACGACGGCAAGGGCCGCGCCGCCTGGCAGCAGCGAGAGATAGTCCAAAAGGACGTTGCGCAGGGCGCGTCGCCCGGCACTTGTCGCGTCAGGACTGAACGCGGCCTTGTCCGCAAGGCGGTCATACAGCGGGGCGAAGAGTTCCCGATTGGCTGTGGCGATGGCGAGCGCAAGGGCCTGTCGAGCCGCGTGGATGGCGTCTGGATCAATGTTCTTGCCGATGTCGCGGGCAATGTCGGCATCGGCGGGCAGCGCCAGAGCCAAGGCCCGGTAGGCGGGCTCCAGCGTCTCGTCGCTGGCGATGCTGCCGGCAAGTTCGGTCAGCCGTGGTGCGAACTCGGGCTGCTTGCCGCCGAGGGTTTCGCGGAAGGCAACGATCAGCGCGTCGGTGAGCAGCGTGTTGAACGCCTGCCAGCGCGAGAAGGCGTCACTATCATGGCGGGCGAGGAAGAACTGGTCATCGGCCTTCTGCTCGACCGCGAGCGTCACCGGCGCCGAAAAGCCGCGGTTGAGCGACACCGCCGGGCGTTCGGCAACGCCTGAGAAGCGCACCAGATGTCGGCGCTTGCGGACATGGATGACGCCGTCCTCAACGCTGGCGCCCTCGACGCCGCTATACGTGACAGGCTCGCCGCCGGCGCCAATCAGGCCGAAGGCGAGAGGGATATGCATCAGCCGCTTGCGGCTTTCCGAAGGTGTTGGCGGCACCGACTGCTCGATCTCGAGCGTGAATTCCTGCGCCGACGGATTGTGCGTCGAACTGACCGTAAGGTTGGGCGTGCCCGCCTGATGGTACCAGAGCGCGAACTGCGACAGGTCGCGGCCCGACGCCTCTTCGAACACCTTGATGAAATCCTCGATTGTCGCGGCTTCGCCGTCATGCCGTTCGAAATAGAGGTCCATGCCGGCGCGAAAGGCCTCGGCACCGAGAATGGTGCGGATCATGCGCACCACTTCGGAGCCCTTTTCGTAGACGGTCGCCGTGTAGAAATTGTTGATCTCGCGGTAGCGGCGCGGCCGCACCGGATGCGCCAGCGGGCCCTGATCCTCGGGAAACTGGTGCGCACGCAGCGTGCGCACTTCGGCGATGCGCTTGACCGCGCGCGAGCGCTGGTCGGCGGAGAACTCGTGGTCGCGGAAGACCGTCAGCCCTTCCTTCAGGCAAAGCTGGAACCAGTCGCGGCAAGTGATTCTGTTGCCTGTCCAATTGTGGAAATACTCATGCGCGATGATCGCCTCGATATTGGCGAAATCGGCATCCGTCGCGGTCTCCTGGTCGGCCAGCACATATTTGTCGTTGAAGATGTTGAGGCCCTTGTTCTCCATCGCACCCATGTTGAAGTCGGACACGGCGACGATGTTGAAGACGTCAAGATCGTATTCCCGCCCAAACGCCTCCTCGTCCCATTGCATCGACCGCTTCAGCGCGTCCATCGCATAGCTGGCAAGCTTCTCCTTGCCGGGCTCGACATAGATGCCGAGTTCGACTTTGCGGCCCGACATCGTGACGAAACTGTCGGCGACCTTGCCGAGATTACCGGCCACCAGTGCGAACAGGTAGGACGGCTTGGGGAAGGGGTCGTGCCAGACGGCATAGTGCCGGCCGTCGCCGAGGTCGCCCTTGTCGACCGGGTTGCCGTTGCACAGAAGTAGCGGCGCCTCGTCGCGCAGCGCTTCGATCCGCACGGTGTAGACGGACAGGATATCGGGGCGATCGAGGAAATAGGTGATGCGGCGAAAGCCCTCAGCCTCGCATTGCGTGCAATAGACGTTGTTCGAGCGGTAGAGACCCATCAGGGCTTCATTGCCGGCCGGCGCCACTTCTGTTGCGATCAGCAACCGGAAGCGGCCCGCTGCCGGTGGCTTGAGAATGGTCAACTGGTCGGGGCCGATCAACAGATCCGCCGGCTTCGCTTTCTTGCCGTCGATCTCGATGCGTTTGAGCCTCAGCCCGTCGCCGTCGAGCACCAGCGGCGCCGACGCGGCAACGCCCGCCCGACGCTCGATCGTCAATATTGCGGTGACGATCGTGGCCTGGGGCGAAAGACGGAATTCAAGGTTCGTTTCCGGAATGAGGTAGTCGCTGGGGCGATAGTCTTCCAGTTTGAAGACCTGGCCTGTGTCAGTGCGCATTCCCTGGCTTTTCCTGTCTTTCCGGGGACCAGACATGGTCTGACTGGTCCAAAAAATTCGAAGCCCGCGCTCTTTACACGAAACAGTCCTTCGACAAAACTGTGAGAAGGCCGATTTCCAGGCGCTCCTTCCCAACCATCACGAGGCAGTCATGACCGTCGGGCCGAAAATCGGGACGGGCGGACAACGCGGGGACGGATCTGAGCAATGATCAAGGACGCATCGATAGCGTGACATCAGGAGTGAGGGCGCAAGCAGAGACCACCGGCGGCCACGGCACATCGAGGGGCATCGCGCTGAAGATCGTCTCCGTGGCGGTTTTCGTCGGCATGCAAACCTGCATCAAGGCCGTCGGCGACGTGCCCGCGGGCCAGATCGTCTTCTTCCGCTCCTTCTTCGCCATCTTCCCGATCATTGCTTTTCTGGCATTCAAGAGACAGCTGTCCACGGCATTCGTCACCAAACGACCTTTCAACCATGTCACGCGCGGCATCGTTGGCGTCGGCGCCATGGGACTTGGCTTCTTCGCGCTGACCAGGCTGCCGCTGCCGGAGGCGATCACCTTGAACTATGCGCAGCCGCTGCTGGTCGTGGTGTTCTCCTCGATCTTCCTCGGCGAGACGATCCGCGTCTATCGCTGGAGCGCCGTTGCCGTTGGTCTTATTGGCGTGCTCATCATTTCGTGGCCGGAACTGACCCTGCTCAACTCGGGCGAGGGGCTCGACGATCAGGAGGTCCTGGGCGTGGTGGCCGTGCTGGTGGCCGCGGCCATCTCGGCTGTCGCCATGCTGCTCGTGCGCAATCTCGTGCAGACCGAGAAGACGGCGACCATTGTGCTATGGTTCTCCTCGACGGCGAGCGTGCTCTCGCTGCTGACGCTGCCTTTCGGCTGGCAATCGCTGACGCAAATGCAAGCCGCGCTCCTCGTGCTGGCCGGGTTTTGCGGCGGCCTCGGTCAGATCCTGATGACGGCGGCTTACCGGCATGCCGAAGCGTCGGTCGTGGCGCCCTTCGAATACACCTCGATGATCCTCGGCGTCGTCGTCGGTTATTTCGTTTTCGGCGATGTGACCTCGCTCAGCACCCTGGTCGGTGGTGTGATCGTGGTGGCCGCCGGTATCTTCATCATCTGGCGTGAGCGTCAACTCGGCCTGGAACGCACGAGGACGCGAAAGGCGGCCTTGCCGCAAGGCTGATCACGACCGTTCGGCCCGTTCCTTCGTCAGCCGCACCAGCACCGCTCGTGTCTGTTCGTCCGCCGGGAAAAAGGATTCGATCGCCAGCTCCGACAAGGTCACGTCGAGCGGTGTGCCGAACACCGTTATGGTGCTGATGAACGACAGCACCTGATCGCCATGGGCAAGTCTGAGCGGATGCGCGATGGCATTCGGCTCGACGGGCGCCGGCCGGCTGCCCATGAGGCCGGAAGGGTAGCCACGCAATTCGCGCTCCAACTCGATCAGAACCGGGTCGTCGGTGGCATCGTTCTGGTGCTTCAGGCGCTGGAGCAGATGCGTGCGCCATTCCTGGAGGTTGACGATGCGCGGCGCGATGCCGCCAGGGTGAAGGCTGAGGCGAAGCACGTTGACAGGTGGTGCCAGCAAGGAAGCCTCGCTGACATCGGCGAGCAAGGGCGCAATCGCGGCATTCGCCGAAACCAGGTTCCAGTGCCGGTCGACAGCGAGCGCCGGAAAAGGCTCGTGCCCCTTGAGCACGATCTCGACCGCCGCCATCGCCGGTGCCAGCGTCGCGTCGCTGAGCGGCCGTTCGCTGAAGCTGGGCGCGAAGCCCGCCGCCAGCAGCAATTGGTTGCGTTGCCGAAGTGGAATCGAGAGCTGCTCGGCAAGATGCAGCACCATGTCGCGCGAGGGCGCGGCGCGTCCGCTCTCGACGAAGCTCAGATGCCGCTGCGAAATCTCGGCCTCCGTGGCGAGGTCGAGTTGGCTCATGCGGCGGCGCGTACGCCATTCCCGGATCAGACTGCCGGCGGAGGGCTGGGCTGTTGTCATGGAGGGATGGTTAGGCCGAGGCCAGGCGCATTTCAATTACCTGAGAGGTTATCGCTGGAGCAACTCCAGGAAAAGTGCGTTGCGGTTTTCCGTCCGGAATTGCGTAAGGACAAAGAGTCTAGGACAGCGCCCGCAGCTTCGCCTTCACTTCGAGAAAATCCCGCCAGGCCAGCTTCTTGTGGGCCGGTGTTCGCAGGAGATAGGCCGGGTGCAGTGTCGGCATGGCCGGAATGGCGGTGCCGGAGGCCGTTGTGTGGACGCGCCAATTGCCGCGCAGCCTGAGGATGCCTTCGGAGGTGTTGAGCAAGGTCTTGGCCGACGGGCCGCCGAGATTGACCAACACCTTGGGATTGACCAGCTCGATCTGCCGCTCGATGAAGGGCCGGCAGATCTCGGTCTCATGCGGCGTCGGCGTGCGGTTGCCCGGCGGCCGCCACGGAATGACGTTGGCAATGTAGACGGATGTGCGGTCGAGCCCGATCGCGGCCAGCATGCGGTCGAGCAACTGGCCGGAACGGCCGACGAAGGGTAGCCCCTCGATGTCCTCGTCACGGCCCGGCGCTTCGCCCACCAGCATGACCGCGGCCTCCGGATTGCCGTCGGCGAACACCAGGTTCTTGGCGGTGGCCTTGAGATTGCAGCCGTCGAACGCCGCCATGTGCTGGCGCAGCTCTTCGAGGGTGGAAGCGCGCGCCGCGATTTGCCGGGCGAGGGCGGCCTGCGCCTCGTCGGGCACGGCGGCGGCCACGGTACGCGCCGGCGCATCCGGCACCTTGCTTGCATCCAACCCGGGCGATGCCGTTTGCTGACCTGCAGCTCTGCTTTGGTCGCCGCGGGGGGCCAATGAGGGCCGCTCCTGGGGTCCGTTTTCGTGGGCGGGCGCGACCGGTGCAGGCGCGCGCTCGGATTGCTTCGGACGAGAAGCTTCGGCGAACCGGTTGATGGGTGAGTCCTCCAACGCCTCGTCGACGCCCGTGCTGGCATAGAAGGCGAGCAGCTCGGCGATTTCGGCTGGGGTGTTGGGGGCGGTGGCAGTCATGGCGCCACCATCGTCCGCGCGACCACGATTTGCAAGTTGTTCAGACCGCGCTATCCCGTCGGTATGCGTGGGTCCTGCACCAGATAGAAGGTCCATCGCGGCGTGTAATCGGTCATCAGGAATTCGAAGCTGGCGGTCTTCAGCGGGTCGACCTTGCCATTCCTGAATAGCAGCCGGTCATAGGGTTCGAAGTCGCGGTCGAAATCGGCGAAATTGCTGGACCAGATGTTCTCGGGCGTCTTGTTGCGCTGGTCGAACGAAAGTCCGTCTCCAAACACGCTTGGCTGATCCAGTATTTCCTGAAGCTCGAACTGGAACTCGATCCAGGCCTGGCCGCTGTTGTTGAGCACGTCGATGCGCATATACATGATACCGTTGGCGAACTCACCCGCTTTGCCGAATGGCTGGATCGGCTTTGTCGTGCGGATGGTTAGCGTCACCGGTGTCGCTGAATTCAGCTCTTCGGTGATGACCAGCGGATCGTCCCTCGTTCCGATGCCTGAGGCTCCAGTGATGCGGAAGCCGCCAAGCTCGTCGGAGAAGGAGTAGGCGCCTGTTGCCCAGACCTTCACCTCGTTCGGGGCGGCGTGACCTGGTGCCAACGTCAGAAGAGCAAGAAGAATCGCCCGGCTGGCCCGGCCGGGCGTCGATGGAAAGCGCGTCGAAGAAAAGCCGGCTGGCCCGGGAATGCGCATGGCGGGAAGTATGGCCGATAAGCAAGTCGTCGAACAATAAAAAACGCTGGGTTGGCGGGCCGCGCTGTGCAGAAACGGCTACGATGCCGCAAGATGCGCGACTTTTTGGCCAAATCCGCATTGTCACGCATGCGCCGGTTTCCTGTCGTCAATTGATGCGCTATGCAGCGCAGGAGCCAGCAAGATGCGCGACCAGCGGCAAGCCAGTGCGGAGGGGTTGATGAGCGATATCGAACGCGAAAGCATGGAATTCGACGTGGTCATCGTCGGTGCCGGACCGGCCGGCCTTGCCGCGGCCATCCGACTCAAGCAGGTCAATCCCGAGCTTTCCGTCGTCGTGCTGGAAAAGGGCGGCGAGGTCGGCGCCCATATCCTCTCCGGCGCCGTCGTCGATCCGATCGGCATCGACCGGCTGCTGCCCGGCTGGCGCGAAGAGGAAGGCCACCCTTTCAAGACGCCCGTCACCGCGGATCATTTCCTCGTGCTCGGCCCGGCCGGCTCGTTCCGTCTGCCCAATTTCCTAATGCCGCCGCTGATGAACAACCACGGCAATTACATTGTCTCGCTCGGTAATGTCTGCCGCTGGCTGGCGACCAAGGCCGAGGCGCTTGGCGTCGAGATCTATCCGGGCTTTGCCGCCGCTGGGCTGCTCTACAATGAAGAAGGCGCCGTCACCGGCGTCGTCACCGGCGACATGGGCGTCGAGAAGGACGGCACGCATGGCCCAGGCTTCGCGCCGGGTATGGCACTGATGGGCAAATATGTGCTGATCGGCGAAGGCGCGCGGGGCTCGCTCGCCAAGCAGCTGATCGCCAGATACAAACTTTCCGACGGCCGCGAACCCGGCAAGTATGGCATCGGCCTCAAGGAACTCTGGCAGGTCAAGCCGGAGAACCACCGGCCGGGCCTGGTGCAGCATTCCTTCGGCTGGCCGCTTGACATGAAGACTGGCGGCGGCTCGTTCCTCTACCATCTGGAGGACAACCAGGTGGCGGTCGGCTTCGTCGTCCACCTCAACTACAAAAACCCATATCTGTCGCCCTTCGAGGAATTTCAGCGCTTCAAGACCCATCCGGCGGTCGCGGGTACGTTCGAAGGCGCAAAGCGTCTAGGCTACGGCGCGCGCGCTATCACCGAGGGCGGCTGGCAATCGGTGCCGAAACTGTCCTTCCCAGGCGGCGTGCTGATGGGTTGTGCGGCAGGCTTCGTCAACGTGCCGCGCATCAAGGGCTCCCACAATGCGGTGCTGTCGGGAATGCTGGCGGCCGAGCATGTCGCCGAGGCGATCGGCGCCGGCCGTGCCAATGACGAGCTTTCCTCCTACGAGGCGGCGTGGCGCGCGACCGACATCGGCAAGGACCTGAAGAAGGTGCGCAACGTCAAGCCGCTCTGGTCGCGCTTCGGCACCATCGTCGGCGTCAGCCTCGGCGGCCTCGACATGTGGCTGAACAGCTTGTTCGGTTTCTCGCCCTTCGGCACGCTGAAGCATGGCAAGGCCGACTATGCTACACTCGAGCCCGCCGCCCAGCACAAGAAGATCGCCTATCCGAAGCCGGATGGCGTGCTGACATTCGACCGCCTGTCCTCGGTGTTCCTGTCCAACACCAATCACGAGGAAAACGAGCCGGTGCACCTCATCGTCGGCGACATGGCGCTGCAGCAGCGCTCCGAGCACGATGTCTTCGCCGGGCCTTCCACACGCTATTGCCCGGCCGGTGTCTACGAATGGGTCGACAAGGACGGCAACGCAGCCGCCGATCCCTCGGCCAAGGACGTGCGCTTCGTGATCAACGCGCAGAACTGCGTCCACTGCAAGACTTGCGATATCAAGGACCCGAACCAGAACATCAACTGGGTGCCGCCGCAGGGCGGAGAAGGCCCGGTCTACCAGAATATGTGAGTGGCGGCCGATCTGCTGCCGCCATCGCGAGACTGGCGGCTTCGCGCAAGCCCGTTGAAGCGCCTCGCCGAGTGTGGTCTGCTTGGCTACCCACAAAGGAGGCGGACATGCGCCTGACCAGCCTGACAATGCTTGCCGCGGCCTGTGCGCTGTCCTGCGTGTCAGCCGCATCGGCGGCCACTAAGCTCATCGTCCGCGTCCGTACCTATGATGTTGCCGGAGAGACCGGGGCCGAGCTTGTCGAGGCGATGGACCGGCAGGGACCCAAGCACGGCTATATGACACGTGCCATCGCCGAAACCGGCTACACCGTCCACTGGGAACTCGATATCAGCCGCCAGGATGGGATTTGTCATTTGCGGCAGGCCAACGGCACCCTTGATCTGACCTACACTTTCCCGCGGTTCTCGCCGGCAAGCCCAGGCCTGCGCAAGCGTTGGGACCGGTTCATGGCTGGCGTCCGCAAGCACGAGCACACGCACGGCAGCATCGCCAAGGCGATGATGCGCGCGACCGAGACCGCGCTTGCCGGCCTGGAACGCCCGGACAACTGGTTCTGCACGGGCACACACTTTGAGGCGAGACGGCGCATCAACGCCATCTATGCCGAATACGAAGCCAAGCAGAACGCTTTCGACGCGCGCGAGCACCGCAACGGCGGCCATGTCGAGCACCTTGTCGACGCTTTGGTGGGGAAGCCCTGAAGGCCGATCCAGTCGTCATCCTGGAGAGGACGAAGGCGCGCTCAGCCGCGCGGCGTGGGAATCGGATTGTTCGAGGCCAACGCGCTCTCATGTTCGTCATGAGGCTGCTTGTCGTCGGGCCGCAGCGTGAACTGGACCAGGACCGGCAGATGGTCGGAGCCGGTATCCTCCATTCGCGTCGACGACAGGATCGTCAATGCGCCCTTGCTGAACACCTGGTCGATAGGCAGGCCCGCATAGCGGCGCAGGACGTCGGGCAGCGTCCGGTGGATCCAGGTCGGGCCGGCCGAAGGCATAAGTGTCAGCCCGCCGAGAGCCGCGACCCGCCGCACAGCCGCGCTCCACGGCACGGCGTTGCAATCGCCGGCCAGGATCGCGGTCTCGCCGAGCGCGGCCAGTGGTTCCGCCAGTTCGCCGATCTGCCAGTATTGCTCCTTCGGCCAGGGCCAGCTCAAATGGATCGCGGCGACGTCGACACCGATCCCGCCGAAATCGATGGTGGCGGTCGCCATCGCGCCCCGCGGCTCGCAACGCGGCGCGGTGCCGGCGACGAATGGCCGGCGCGACAGCAGCGCTACGCCGAACATGCCGTTGGGATAGTCGCAAAGAATGCGGTAGGGGTAGGCGCTGGCGATATAGCTGAACTCGGTCGCCCACATCGCCGAGACTTCGTCGAGGGTGATCACGTCCGGATTGGTGCGGCCGATCAGGGAAAGCACTTTCTTCGGTGTCGGGTTGTTGAAGCGCAGATTCATCTGCAACAGGCTGTAAGTCATTTGATCCGCCGGTTTGGCGACGGCCTGCTGCGGCCAGAATCTGGGCAGCGCACTTGCCGTCGTCGCGAGGCTGGCGACGGCAAAGAGTAGGGCCGCCGCGGCCTGCAGCCGAAACGAACTGGCCAGCAGCGGCAGGGCAAGCAACGCGACAAGCATGCCGAGGTGCATGCGGAAATGCGAGAAGGAATCGAAAGCGGGGTGCAGCGAGCCGAAGAAACCGGCCAACAGGGCCGCCGACAAGGCCATCATCGCCAGGAATGCCAACCCAGCAGTCATGTTCGAGCGCGCGCCTGTTGTCATTGGGGTCATATCTGCCGAATGCCGCCTGACGATCGTTCGATCTGCTTATGGGCCAAATCGCGGCCCGGGCAAGACGACGAATTGCCTCGCCGCGGCTTCACGGTCGCCTACTGGAATGCCGTCTCGGAAAAGCTCCGGAGCTTGCGTGAATGCAATCGCTCCATCGGCATCTCGGCCAGCTTCTCCATCGCCCTGATGCCGATTGTCAGGTGTTGCGCCACTTGGCGCTTATAGAACTCGGTCGCCATGCCGGGCAGCTTCAACTCGCCATGCAGCGGCTTGTCGGAAACGCACAGCAGCGTGCCGTAAGGGACGCGGAAGCGGAAACCATTGGCGGCGATCGTCGCCGATTCCATGTCGAGCGCGATGGCGCGCGACTGCGACAGGCGCTGCACCGGTCCGCGCTGGTCGCGCAGTTCCCAGTTGCGATTGTCGATGGTGGCGACCGTGCCGGTGCGCATGATGCGCTTCAAATCGTAGCCGGCCAAGCCGGTGACCTCGGCAACCGCTTCCTGGAGCGCGACCTGGATTTCGGCCAGTGGCGGGATCGGCACCCACACCGGAAGATCGTCGTCGAGCACATGGTCCTCGCGCACATAGGCGTGCGCCAGCACGTAGTCGCCCAGCGCCTGGGTGTTGCGCAGCCCGGCACAGTGGCCAAGCATCACCCAGGCATGCGGCCTCAGCACCGCGATGTGGTCGGTGATCGTCTTGGCGTTGGAAGGCCCAACCCCGATATTGACCATGGTGATGCCGCCATGGTTCGGCTTCTTCAGGTGGTAGGCAGGCATCTGCGGCAGGCGGGCGGGTGGGGTGCCCTCGCTTGCCGCGCCGGCGCCGGCCCGGGTCACGACATTGCCCGGCTCGACGAATTCCACATAGCCGCCGCCGCCATTCTCCATCAGGTCGCGCGCGCGGGCGACGAACTCGTCGATGTAGAACTGATAATTGGTGAACAGCACGAAATTCTGGAAATGCTGCGGGCTGGTGGCCGTATAGTGCGTCATGCGGTGCAACGAATAATCGATGCGCTGCGCGGTGAATGGCGCCAGTGGCCGAGGCTCGCCGAAGGCGACCTCGAACGTGCCGTTGGCGATCTGATCGTCGGTGCCGTCGAGGTCCGGCACGTCGAACAGGTCGCGGATCGGCCGCTTGATGCGTTCGGCCGCCGCGCCGTCGACATAGGCGCCCTCCAGGAAGGCGAAATGCAGCGGGATCGGCGTGGTCGATTCCGAGACCGTCACCGCCACACCGTGATTGCGCATGATCAGGCGAAGCTGCTCGACGAGGTAATTCTCGAACAGCCGCGGCTGGGTAATCGTGGTGGCGAAATGACCGGGCGTCGGCATATGGCCGTAGGCCTGGCGTGAGTCGACCTGGGTGAACGAACTCGTGGTGACGCCGATCTCGGGATAGAAGGCGCGGTAGCGCTTGCTGCTGTCGCCGCCGGCGGCAAGCGCGGCGAAGGAATCGCGCAGGAATTTGGTGTTGCGGTCGTAGAGCATCTGCAGTGCTGCGACCGCTTTTTCGGCGCTGTGAAAGCTTTGCCGGCCAAAAGGCTCCGGCATGACGACAGATTCGATGGCTTGGGGGTAGATTCGCTTTTCCATGGCTCAATATAGAGACTTGGACGAGCGGTTGGGAGGGGGCTTGCCGCCGAAGCCGCTCAAAGCTGCATTTTTCTTCATCCCCGCTGCAGGCTGACCAGCAGAACCAACCCCACGCCGGACTTCTTCAGCGCCGGCGCCTCGATCGTCGACCCGGTATCGGCGCGCATCATCGGCACGGCCAGGACCGGGGCGGCCAGAAGTATCAGGATGAGCGCCGCCCGCGGCAGAAGCCGAAGGGTCTTGAGGGCGTTGGCGGTGATACGGTCCATGATGTCCGAGCTTTTCTTTTCGAGGTCCGGATACTCTGGTTTCAATGGCGAAGGTTGGTCGGGCAGGCGAGGCGGCAGAGTCTGGTGGCTTCGTCCCAGGAGCGCGCCGGACGGCCCACTTCGGCGACGAGGATGGCGAAGAACATTCCAAACAGGCTCATCAGCAGGCAGACGATGGTGAAGCGGCGGGCGAGCATGGGGTGGTGTCTCCTTCAATGCGCGGGAGAATGCCCTGATGCCTCTGAACCGGCTCTGATGCCGGCGTTCATCTGCGGTTCAAATTGATTGACGGGATCTCGTCTGGCCGCCGCCTTCGGACGGCGGCAGGCCGCGCATAGAGCGCCGGCGCCAGCGCATCGATCAAACGAAAGCGGGGCCTGCCAGGCCCCGCTTTGAGGTCACAAGGAAATGGTCGATCAGAGCTTGTGCCAGGTCTGGCTCTTGCAGATCAGTCCGCCGAGCACGCAACCGCTCATCTTGAGCGAGGTGCCCGACAATGTCGCCTTGCCCGAATAGGTCTTGTCGTTTGCCGGATCGGTGATGCTGCCGGCATATTTGTTGTCGCCGGCCGCATTGAGCGAGCCGATGGTCTTGCCGGCATATTTGCCGGACTTGAGCGTGATGGAGAATGAGCCGCCGCCTGAAATGGCCGCGGTGTCGCCGGCTTGCGTCTTCCAGTTGCCCTCGATCGGATCGGCCCACGCCGTCCCCGCCATGATCAATGTGGCTGCAAGGACCAGGCTCATTTTTCGAAACATGTTCTTCTCCCTATGGATAGCCGGCCGCATGCTCCGCCTCGCCGGTCTGCCGCTTACGCAAACGTAAGCTAATCCAGCTCCCGCCAAAACAAAAGCGGTGCCGCAACGGAAGACTTTGGGATTCTGAAAACGCCTGAATTCGGCTCGTCGGAGAGGAAATGAAAAACGGTCGGCGCTTCGTGTTTGTTTCCCGTGGTTAGCGGAGTGTTGATTCCGCTCCCGCAAATTTTCGTCAAATTTGGCGCAAACCGGCTGAATTGCTGGCTTCGTATCCTTAACGAATTTTCGCGTTTACCTATTGTTTTAGCTTTGTTTTCCTCAAATTAAGCACGCCATTTAACGACGGATTCAAGCCTGCGCGGCATTCTCGAAAGCATCGAAAGAGCAGCCCGGACAAGACAAACGGAGGCAGCTCTCGGGAGCCAGACAGGGGACTAAAATGGCACGTTTTGAAATGCTGGAAACAGGCTTCGGCGCCATGGGGGCAACTGCCCAGGCCGACATTCTTTTCGAACTGGGCATGATGTATGCGACCGGCCGCGATTGCGAGACCGATGTCGTTGCCGCCCACAAATGGTTCAACATCGCCGCCATCAAGGGTTCGGCCCGCGCCGCGGAACTGCGCTCGGAACTGTCTGCGGCCATGTCGAAGGTCGAGATCGCCAGGGCGCTGCGCGAAGCCCGCGAATGGATGACCATGCACTGAGTTTCCGCCAGACGGGGAGATATTGGCCAAGGCCGCGCAAGATGGCCGGGCCGCAACAGGGAAAGGCTGCGCAGACAGTCGAACGACAAGAACAAGAATGCGGCAGGCGCGACAGGCCCAGCCGCGCGACGGACCATGATCGCCAAAAGCGGACTCCGGCTTTCGGACAAGATCAGGGCCGATAGAAGACAGGGACGGCCAAGGTGGGGTTCACGGCGCGGGGGGTTGGGGAAGCAGCCGACAGGCAAAAAAGCCACGACCAGCCGGAACAAGGCTGGCGTGGCTTTTTTGCGTGGACGAGGCCATGCAGGCCCAATCGAGTGACGTCAATGCGCCTAGACAGGTTCGATGAAGGATGAAATTGTCCGGCCTCTCTGGAAGAAGCGTGGCCGGGGCGGCCGCGCGCGAGTGGAGGAGTTCTATTGTCATGAAAAGAATGAGTATTTTGGGCGCGGCCATTTTCGGGCTGATGATGAGTGCGCCGGTTGCGCTCGCCGACGACATCACTTTCGCCGTGGTCGGTCCGATGACCGGACAGCTCGCCACCATCGGCGATCAGTTCAAGCAGGGCGCGCAGGCCGCCGCCGATGCCATCAATGCCGCAGGCGGCGTCAACGGTTCGATGATCAAGCTCGACATCGAGGACGACCAGTGTGATCCGAAACAGGCCGTGTCGGTCGCCAACCGCATCGTCGCCAACGGCGTCAAATTCATCGACGGCCACGCCTGCTCGGGTTCGAGCATTCCGGCGTCCGCTGTCTATGCCGAAGCGGGCTCGCTGATGATGAGCCCGGCGTCCTCGAACCCGGTGCTCACGGACGACGCCGCTAAAAAGGGTTGGTCGACAATCATGCGCCTGTACACACGTGACGACGCGCAGGGCGCCTTCATCGGCCCGTGGATCGCCAAGAAATATGCCGGCAAGAACGTCGTCATCCTGCATGACAAGAGCGCTTACGGCCAGGGCGTGGCGGATGCCGTCAAGTCAACCATGAATGCCGGTGGCCTCAAGGAAGTGTACTACGACGCCATCAATCCCGGCGAGAAGGACTATTCGGCCCTCGTCACCAAGCTGAAGGACCTCAAGGCCGATGTCGTCTATTTCGGCGGCTATCACCCCGAAGCCGGCCTGATCCTGCGTCAGTCGGCTGAGCAGAACCTGAAGTTCCAGCTGATCATGCCCGATTCCATCGCTTCGCCGGAGTTCTGGCAGGTTGCCGGCCCGGCCGGCGAAGGAACCATGTTCGTGTTCCCGTCGGATCCGCAGGCAAAGCCGGAAGCCAAGGCCGCTGTCGAGAAGATCAAGGCCGGCGGCTTTGTGCCGGAAGGCTTCACGCTGTTCTCCTACGCCGTGGTTCAGGCTTTCGCCGAAGGCATCAAGCGCGCCGGCAGCGACGATCCGGGCAAGGTTGCCGAAGCGTTGAAGAATGGTCAGCCAATCAGCACCGTTGTCGGTGAAGTCACCTTCGACGAGAAGGGCGACCTTAAGAATGCCAGCTACGACATCAATCAGTGGCATAACGGCAAGTACGCGCCGATCGCGCAGTAATCTCGAGTAATGAATCCAACGAAATGGCCGGGTCGTCCCGGCCATTTCTTTTGTGCCGGCAATGCGCTCTACGCGTTCTGATCCTCGACGAAGCGGACAAGTACTGTCCCGTCGGTGACCTGTGCACCTTCCGTGGCGATCTCGGCGATCACTCCGTCATGCGGCGCGGCGATGCTGTGCTCCATCTTCATGGCCTCGAGGATCAGCAGCGGTTGCCCCTTGATCACGGTATCGCCCTTTGCCGCGCGCACCAGCTTGACCAGACCCGGCATCGGCGCGCGCAGGCTGCCCGAGGCGGCTGCCGCGTCATCGCTTTTGGCCAAGGGGTCCGGCACCGCGAAGGCATAGCCGACAGCGCCTTCGAATACGGTGACGTGGCCAGGCCAGCGGGCGAGGCGAGGAAGGGCGCGCAGGTCGTGCGAATTGGCGCTGTCATAGGGTGCATCGAGCGCCACCTGGAAGCGCCCGTCCGCCCGCACCGAAACCTTGGCCAGAATATCGTCCTCGCCGAATTTCAGCCGCGTGCGCCGCGCCACGCCGTGGAAATGTGCGTAGCCGGAAAGCGACGACCAAGGGTCGTTCGATGGCGGCAATGCCTCGGCACCGGAGGCGGCGAGGGCGGCTGCCGAGATGGTTGCGCCGGTTGGCGGCGCGATCCCGGTCAGTGCATCCTGATGCCTGCCGATCAGGCCGGTATCGACGTCGCCCGCACAAAAATCCGGATCGGCGGCAAGGGCGGCAAGAAAGGCGGTGTTCACGGTGGAACCGGCAATTTCGGTGTGCGACAGCGCCGCGCCGAGGGCTTTCAGCGCCTCTTGCCTGTTTTTTGCGTGGACGATCAGCTTCGCGATCATTGGATCGTAATAGGGTGAGATCGCATCGCCGGCCCGTACGCCGGTCTCGATGCGTATCATGGCACCGTCGGGCGCCGTCTCGGGAAATTTCAGATGATGCAGCGTGCCCGTCGCGGGCAGGAACCCTCGTGCCGCATCCTCCGCATAGATGCGCGCTTCGAAGGCATGGCCGGCAAGCGCAATCTCGCTCTGTGTCTTCGGCAGTCTTTCGCCGCTGGCGATCCGCAACTGCCACTCGACCAGATCGGTGCCCGTCACCATCTCGGTGACCGGGTGCTCGACCTGCAGGCGCGTGTTCATTTCCATGAACCAGAAGCGATCGGCTTTCAGTCCTTGCGAGGCGTCGACAATGAACTCGATGGTGCCGGCGCCGGAATAATTGATCGCCTTGGCGGCTTTCACCGCCGCTTCCGTCATCGCCTTGCGCAAAGCCGGCGTCATGCCAGGGGCAGGCGCTTCCTCGATCACCTTCTGGTGCCGGCGCTGCGCCGAGCAGTCACGTTCGTAGAGATGCACGGCATTGCCGAAGTTGTCGCCGAAAACCTGCACTTCGATGTGCCGCGGCTTGTCGACATACTTCTCGACCAGCACGCGGTCGTCGCCGAAAGCGGCCTTTGCCTCGCGCCGGGCGCTGGACAGCGCCTCGGAGAAATCATCGGGATGCTCGACGCGCCGCATGCCCTTGCCGCCGCCGCCCGCGCGCGCCTTGATCAGCACGGGATAGCCGATCTCGCGTGCCTTGGAGGCGAGCAGCACGATTTCCTGCGCCTCGCCATGATAGCCCGGCACGACCGGAACGCCGGCTTTCTCCATCAGCCGCTTGGCGGCGTCCTTCAGCCCCATGGCGCGGATCGAGGCCGCCGACGGACCGATGAAGGTGAGGCCTGCCGCAACCACCTGGTCGACGAAATCAGGGTTTTCCGACAGGAAGCCGTAGCCGGGATGGATCGCCTGCGCGCCCGTCGCCAGGGTGGCCGCGACAATCCTGTCGCCGCGCAGGTAGCTCTCGCCGACGGGCGAGGGGCCGATATGAACCGCCTCATCCGCCATCTCGACATGCAGGGCCTTGGCGTCGGCATCCGAATAGATAGCGACGGTGTGCACGCCCAGCTTCCGGGCCGTGCGAATGACACGGCAAGCGATCTCGCCCCGATTGGCGATCAGGATTTTGCTGAACATGGAGCCTCCCGGATTTGCGTCGGGCGGCGCCATGCTGGTGGGCGCGCGCCTATTTCGAGGCGGCGATCTCGCAGGCGCCGCCATTCGTTACTTTGTAGTGCGCGCGCGTGGCCACGCAGGATTTCATGGCAAGCTCTTCCGCCACCTTTTGCGATGGCGCATTCAGGCGCGCGCCGCACAGGATGTACAGTGAAACCACCCTTGAATATGGCGTGGTGGCGTAGGCGGAATGGCCACTGGCCGCCACATAGGCTTTGTAGGCCTTTGTGCATGGCGACTTCGGATCTCCCGACAAAGTCGGCGGGAAGTGCTTGTCTCCCACGCGTCCCGCTAGCGATCCGGCCGTGCTCGCGCCAGATGCTGCGAATAGAAGCAATGCCGAAAGTATTGAGGTGGAAACCCTCCGAAAATATTTCAGTTTCATTTTTTCCCCATCCCCGCTGCAAAGTGCAGGATGAGCAATAGCGAACTTTTTCCGATGCCACCAGCTCTGCAGGGGTGGCTCGCAATGTCGTGAGTGGACGAAAAGTCTGGCTTGTAAAGTTCAATTGTCACCCAATGCAGCAAGGGCCCGCCGGTATATTTCCGCCATTGGTTCGTCGAAGCAGCAGAAAATAACGATTTCGGGAACCGCGCTCCGTTCGATGAAGTCACTGACCGCATCGACGGCGATTCCGGCCGCAGCCTCTTTCGGATAGCGGTAGACACCCGTCGAGATTGCTGGAAATGCTACTGAGCGGCAGTCATTGGCGACGGCTATTTCGAGCGAATGCCGGTAGCAGGAGGTCAGCAGTTCGGCTTCGCCCTTGCCGCCGCCTTGCCAGACTGGCCCGACCGTGTGGATGATATGCCGAGCCGGCAGTTTATAGCCCTTGGTGATCTTGGCCTCGCCAACGTTGCAGCCGTTCAGCATCCGGCACTCGAATTCGAGCTCGCGGCCCGCCGCGCGGTGAATGGCGCCATCGACCCCACCGCCACCGAGAAGCGAGGTGTTGGCGGCATTGACGATGGCGTCGACATCCAGCTTCGTGATGTCGCCGGTGCGGATGCGGATCCTGTCCAGCGCCTGCCTCATCTCACATCCTGAACACGCCGAAGCGCGTCTCCTCGATTTCGGCGTTGAGTGCCGCGGAAAGGCTCAGTGCCAGCACTTCGCGCGTCTTCGCCGGGTCGATGATGCCGTCGTCCCAGAGGCGGGCGGACGAGTAGAGCGGATGGCCCTCATGTTCGTATTTCATCAGGATCGGCTTCTTGAACTTAGCCTCATCCTCCGCGCTCCACGCGCCGCCCTTGCGCTCGATGCCTTCGCGCTTGACCATGGCGAGCACGGTTGCCGCCTGTTCGCCGCCCATCACCGAGATGCGCGCGTTAGGCCACATCCACAGGAAACGCGGCGAGTAGGCGCGGCCGCACATGCCGTAATTGCCGGCGCCGAACGAACCGCCGATGATGACGGTCACCTTCGGCACGCTGGCGGTGGCAACGGCCATGACCAGCTTGGCGCCGTCCTTGGCGATGCCGCCAGCCTCGTATTTCTTGCCGACCATGAAGCCGGTGATGTTCTGCAGGAAGACCAGCGGAATCCTGCGCTGGCAGCACAGTTCGATGAAATGCGCGCCCTTCAGCGCGCTTTCGGAAAACAGCACGCCGTTGTTGGCGATGATCCCGACCGGCATGCCATGGAGATGGGCGAAGCCGGTGATCAGTGTCGTGCCGTAGTTCTGCTTGAACTCATCGAACTCGGAGCCGTCGACAAGGCGGGCAATGACCTCGCGCACATCATAAGGCTGGCGCAGGTCGGTCGGCACCACGCCATAGAGCTCGTCCGTCGGATGAAGTGGCGGAATCGGTTTGTGTAAGTTCAGGCTTACGGCCTTGTTCCGATTCAGGTTCTTGACGATGCGACGGCAGATGGCGAGGGCATGTTCGTCGTCCATCGCATAATGGTCTGCGACGCCGGAAAGCCGTGTGTGCACGTCCGCGCCGCCCAGATCCTCGGCGCTGACATCCTCGCCGGTGGCCGCCTTCACCAACGGAGGGCCGCCAAGGAAGATGGTCGCCTGGTTGCGCACCATGATCGTCTCGTCCGACATCGCCGGCACATAGGCGCCCCCGGCCGTGCAGGAACCCATGACGCAGGCGATCTGAGGGATGCCGGCCGCCGACATATTGGCCTGGTTGTAGAAGATGCGGCCGAAATGCTCGCGGTCGGGAAACACCTCGTCCTGGTTGGGCAGATTGGCGCCGCCGCTGTCGACCAGATAGATGCAGGGCAAATTGTTCTGCAGCGCGATCTCCTGCGCGCGCAGATGCTTTTTTACCGTCAGCGGATAATAGGTGCCGCCCTTCACCGTGGCATCGTTGACGACGACCATCACCTCGGTGCCTTCGACACGGCCGATGCCGGCGATGATGCCGGCCGAGGAGATGTCCTCGCCATACATCGACCACGCGGCGAACTGTCCGATCTCGAGGAAGGGCGACCCGGTATCGAGCAATTGTGCGAGGCGTTCGCGAGGCAACAGCTTGCCACGGAAGATGTGCCGCTCGCGCGCCTCGTCCGAGCCGCCGCGCTCGACGGCGGCGGCTTTTTCGGCGACGTCGGCGACCAGTTCGCGCATGCGTTCGGCATTGGCGCGAAAAGTTTCGGAAGAGGGTGAAATCTGGGTTTGAAGGACGGCCATATCACACCCCTTCCGCCATGATCTCGCGGCCGATCAGCCAGCGGCGAATTTCGCTGGTGCCGGCACCGATCTCGTAGAGCTTGGCGTCGCGCAGCAGGCGGCCGGTCGGATAGTCGTTGATATAGCCATTGCCGCCGAGCAGCTGGATGGCATCGAGCGCCATCTGCGTTGCCCTCTCGGCGGCGAACAGCACGCAGCCAGCGGCATCCTTGCGGGTTGTCTGGCCGCGGTCGCAGGCCGCGGCCACGGCATAGACATAGGCGCGCGCGGCGTTCATAACCGTGTACATGTCGGCAAGCTTGCCTTGCACCAACTGGAACTCGCCGATCGGCTGGCCGAACTGCTTGCGCTCATGCACGTAGGGGATAGCCACGTCCAGGCACGCGGCCATCAGGCCGATCGGGCCGCCGGCGAGCACCGTGCGCTCGTAGTCGAGGCCCGACATCAGCACTTCGACGCCGCGCCCTTCCTCGTGCAGGACATTGTCGAAGGGAACCTCGACATTCTCGAACACGAGCTCTCCGGTGTTGGAGCCGCGCATGCCGAGCTTGTCGAGCTTTTGCGCCACGGAGAATCCGGCCATCGCCTTTTCGACGATAAAGGCGGTGATGCCGCGCGATTGCCGTTCGGGATCGGTCTTGGCATAGACGACCAGCGTTTCAGCGTCCGGGCCGTTGGTGATCCACATCTTGGTGCCGTTGAGCACATAGCGGTCATTGCGCTTCTCGGCGCGCAGCTTGAGCGAGACAACGTCGGAGCCGGCGCCGGATTCCGACATGGCCAGCGCGCCGACACGCTCGCCCGAGCACAGCGGCGGCAGGAATTTCTCCTTTTGCGCCGGCGTTGCCCAGCGGTTGATCTGGTTGACGCAGAGATTGGAGTGAGCGCCATAGGACAGGCCGACCGATGCCGAGGCCCGCGAAATCTCCTCGACCGCGATCACATGGGCGAGATAGCCCATGCCGCTGCCGCCAAAATCGGGGTCGGCGGTGATGCCGAGCAGGCCGAGTGAGCCGAGTTCGCGCCATAGATGCGCCGGGAATTCATTCGACCGGTCGATGTCGGCGGCAACAGGCGCGATCCTGTCCTGGGCAAAGCGCCGCACCATGTCGCGCAGCGCTTCGATCTCCTCGTCATGCCCGAAGCTGAGCGTGTTCGTATACATGCCGTTCCTCCGCACCGCCGATCCTGGCGCCGACCAGGCGCATTGTCATTGAAAGATATGTCGCCGTCACTTCAGTGATCGATAGCCGCTCGCCCGGGCGAAACCAGACGATGACGCCGGTCATCATCTGGATCAGCGCCATGGCCGTCAGCCCGGTGTCCTCGACATTGAAGGTGCCCGCCTCGGCGCCGTCGCGCAGGATGGCGCGCAGCTCCTTTTCGTAGGCTGTGCGCAGGCGCAGGATCTGCGTCAGCCTGTCGGGCGACAAGCTGCGCAACTCCATGTTCGACACATGCGTGGCGTGCCGGCGCTCGATGTGGAAAGTGATGTGATTGCGCACATAGGCAGCAAGCTGCGCGATCGGATCGGCATGGTCCGGCCTGGCGTTTTCCCAAGCCTGGCTAAGCCCTTCCATATGCTCGCGCATCAGCGTGAACAGCAGGTCTTCCTTGGTCGGGAAATAGCGGTAGAGCGCGGCGGCCTGCACGCCGACCTCGGCGGCCAGCCGGCGCATCGACATCGCCTCATAGCCGTAGCGTGCGATCAGGTTGACCGCCGCCTCGCGGACTGCCGCCTCGGTTCGTTCGCCGTCCGATCCTGTGGTGCGCGCCATGGTTGCCTCGTCAGGGCGGCAATAATAAAACGAACGTTCAATTAATTCAAGGATAACTTAAGACTGCCTATGCGACAATCCTGAAGTCTCCAGGCGCGGTCCATCTCTCGAGTTCCTCCACATCTACCCTTGAGACCGCTGAGCCTGCCGGGCCTTGCCAAAGCCGTTCGACCATGGCTGAAATCGCCGCGTCAGCCCCGGAAAGCCACGCCGTCACCGAGCCGTCTCTTTCGTTGCGAACCCAGCCCAACAGCCCAAGTCCAGTCGCTTCACCTCGCGCCCAGATCCTGTAGCCGACACCTTGCACCTTGCCGTACACGCGCGCCTGCACTGCTCTTGTCCGGTCATCCATTGCTCACTCCCTTGCCTAGAGTCTGGCGCAGGATCGAACGAAGGCAACTGCTGACGGGATTATGGCCATCAAATTGATGAGCCATGGGACGCGGGCGGGCCGCCCGGCCGGCCATCAGGGAAGCCGCGGAGTTTGTCGCATATACCAGCACATCTGCCCGGCAGCGATGGCTTCCGGGCGCTTGGAAACGCGCTAGTTTCCGTGCGCCGCCGCCAGCGCGCCGGGCAGTTCCTCGGCGAAAATGTCCAGTTCGTGGTCGAGGCCGACACTGACGCGGATGCAGCGGTCGAGCCTTGGCGCCATCGGCTTGCGGATAAACACGTCGCGCGACAGCAGCCCCTGCAGCAATTTCAGCGCGAAGGCACCGTCATGGCCGCAGTCGATGGTGACGAAATTGGTGGCCGAGGCAAGCGGCTTCAAGCCGTTCTGCTCGGCGATGGCCGCGATGCGGCGGCGCCCGGCAGCCACCCGCGCCACTACCGTCTCGAGATAGGCCTGATCGGCAAGCGCCTCGACACCGGCGATCTGCGCCATGCGGCTGACGCCGTAGTGGTTGCGGATCTTCTCGAAGTCGCGGATGACCTCGGCTTCCGCCACGGCGTAGCCGCAGCGTATGCCGGCAAGCCCATATGCCTTTGAAAAGGTACGCATGCGGATGACGTTCGGGCGCGAGACATCGATCGGCGGCAAAGCCGAGGCCGGCCCCAATTCGCCATAGGCCTCGTCGAGCACCAGCATCGTGGTTTCCGGCAGCGCCTCGATGAAGCGGATGATCTCATCGGCTTCCCACCAACTGCCCATCGGATTGTCGGGATTGGACAGATAGACCAGCGGCGCCTTCTGCTTGACGACCGCCGGCAGCAGGCCATCCAGGCTTTCCCTGTCGTCCTCATAAGGGACCGTGACCAGCCGCCCGCCGACGCCGGCAACATGGAAGTTGAAGGTTGGATAGGCGCCGAGCGAGGTGACCACGGCATCGCCTGGCGCCACATACATGCGCGCCACCAGGCTGAGCAGCCCGTCTATGCCTTCACCGACAACGACATTCTCGACTGCCACGTCGTGATGCGCCGCGGCCGCTACCTTGAGATCGTAATTGTCGGGGTCACAATACATCCACTGATCACGCGCGACCCTCTCCATGCGAGCGATCACACGCTGCGAAGGGCCAAAACTGCTCTCATTGGCGCCGATACGGGCGCGGAAAGCCCGCCCGCGCTCACGCTCCTGTGCTTCCGGGCCGACGAACGGCACGGTCGAGGGAAGCGCGGCAATGACCGGCGAGAGGGGAGGGCGCAAGTGCATGACGGAAGCTCGCGTGGAAAGGGAGCTTCTTGCTAGCGTGAGTGAAAGGTGGGTGCAAGTTGCATAAGAAGCGGAAATGGACATAGTTGACAGGGCTACGCCGCCTGTCGATGTGCTCGGCGAATGCCGCCTAGGCGTGTCTCGATGAACGGAACCCAAGACGTGGCTGCCCAGCCTACCTGACGATACCGTTTTTCGCCATGGGCGATGTCTCGTCCGCGACACAAACTGCATGCTCCGACTGGATTCCTCCTGCCGCTTTTGCTAGCGAAATACAATGAGCAATCGATTGCCGCCCGCTTGGGCAAAGCACCTCAAAACCCAGTCTACATCGCGCAAGGTCGTATCGCCGAAAACTGCACCACCGCAAAGGCAGCCAAAAGCCGGTTCAGCTCGCGGCCATTCCGACGATATGGCACTGCGGCAGGCGCTAGAACTCCAGAAAGCTGAACGATTGGCTGAGGCAGAGGAACTCTGCCAGCACGTGTTGGCGCGCACGCCGAACCATCCGTTGGCTCTCTATATCCTGGGAACGCTCGGCCTCGGCTACGACGACGAGAAAGCTTTGCGATATTTCGCCAGGGCGGTCGGCGAAGAGCCTGGAAACCCTTACTACCACCTTAGCCTCGGCGAGATTTATTTGAAGCTCAGCGAATTTACGCCGGCGATTAAGCACATTCAGCAGGCCTTGGCATTGAAGCCGGATCTGGTGGAAGCGCTTTGTGCCTTGGGTAATGCTTACAATGCGTTTGACAAAGGAGAAATGGCGCTGCCGCTCTTCGAGAAGGCGCTCAAGATCAATCGTGATCATCCTCTCGCCCGGATGGGGCTGCCCCACGCGCTCGCAAGTCTCGGTCGTATGGACGAAGCCGCGGTTCATCTGAAAGAGGCAGTAGAAAGGCGCATTGCCGTGCCAAACGCGTACAACGCACTTGTACACACGCGCAAATTCACCGAAGAGCCGCCGGAACTCACGGCAATCCTGACGGAACTTCGAGACCCGGCCCATGGAGCGCAAGGAGCGGCAGCGCTCCATCACGCGGCTGGAAAGTTGCTCAACGACCTCCGTCACTACAATGAGGCGATGGACCACTTCAAGAAAGGAAATCAAGCCGGAGGCCAAAAATTCGATCTGGAAAACTACCGCCGGTGGGTGGATGCCATGATCGAAACTTTCACTCCGGAAATGGTGGCCTCAATGGCGGCTCATGGCAGCCCGTCGGAGGTGCCTGTATTCGTTGTCGGCATGCCTCGCTCGGGAACGACACTGACCGAACAGATCTGTGCCAGCCATCCCAATGTTCATGGCGCCGGCGAACTCAGCAAGCTCAGACGGATGGCCAATGGGATCGGCCTCAAGGGCAGCTCCGAGACAGACCCCGGCAAATCGGTCACGACGATTACTCCCGAACTGACCAAGATGCTGGCAGCAGAACATCTTGCCTACCTACGTCGGCGAGCGCCTGACGCGCTTCGAATCGTAGACAAGATGCCCCACAATTTCGAGCTGATCGGCCTGGTCGGCATTCTTTTTACCAATGCACGCATCATTCATTGTCGTCGCGATGCCATCGACAATTGTGTCTCCTGCTTTGTTCTGCAATTCAGTACAGCGCACAGCTACAGCGCCGACCTTCAGACGCTAGGTCTTTACTACCGCGAGTATGATCGTCTGATGCGGCATTGGACAAAAGTTCTTCCGGGTCGCATCTTTGAAAATCGCTATGAGACGTTGATTGAAAACCAAGAGGAGCAGTCGCGTCGTCTCATAGATTATCTTGGCTTGCCATGGGACAACGCCTGCCTGCGCTTCTTTGATAGGGACAGCTCGGTAAATACCTACAGCCGCTGGCAGGTTCGCCAGCCGATCTACAAGTCCTCCGTCAAGCGATGGAAGAATTACGAAAGCGAGATTCAGCCGTTGATCGACGCTTTGGGAGATTTGGCTGAGGTTTAACAAACATTTGCATCGCTTCATCATCCTAGGGTCTAGACCCAAACAAGGTTCATCTGATTCAATGGCTTGATCGAAAGTTGGGGGATCAAGGCGGTGGATGCGAGCTTGTTTTGGTCAACGATGAGCAGTGGGCGAAGATTGTCTCGCATTTGCCGACAAACGTCATGACGATCGGCTGCCGCTGGCAGGATTCCCCGAAGGACTGGTCCGCACAAGACGGTCTACAACCGCTTTGCGCGGTGGAGAGAGGGAGTTTGGCAAAAGATATTCGAAAGCGTCGCCACGCCTGACGATCCGCCTGAACAGGCGGCCTTGGATTCCAGCCGTGTAAAGGTTCACCGCTGCGCTCACGGCGGAAAAGGGAGCCGATTTTCAGGCGATAGGCCTCACGAAAGGCGGCCAAACAGCAAGATTCACGCGATAATCGACGAATCCTGCCGACCTTGGGCGCTCATCCTCACGCCCGGCAACACTGCTGATTGCATGATGGCTTACAAGAACCGCAACGCCGTCGAGCGCTGTTTCTGCAGGCTCAAGACTGGCGTCGCATCGCCACGCGATACGACAAGCTCGCGCAAAACTTCTTTTCGGGCCTTTGCTCCGTCGCTACCCTGCCGAGTCCGGACCCCAAGCGAAGCGGAGCGCAGACCCTGGATCCTGTGACTTTGCCGAACGGCCCAGTGGTCCAGAACCGGGTACCCTGCGTCGAGTTCCTTCTCGCCCCTTCGCAGCAGCTGCGCCGCCGCTGCGGAGGGCGGGCAGGCCAGAGGGGCTGTCCCTCGGGCGCCGCGCAATATCCCGTGCCGCGGCTGCACTCGCGGGCCAAGGCATGAACTGCCGGGCCTGCGCGGTTCGCGTCGCTACCGCTCCGCGCTAGGATGACGAAGCCCTGGACTGTCGCTCGCGCGACCTCGATCCAGATAATCGCGTCGCCTAATATGAAAAAACCCGGCGGTTGCCCGCCGGGTTCGATTTCAGTCAGACGCTGCTGATTAGAACGAGCGCTGGAAGCGGAGCATGCCGCCGACGCTGTTCTTTTTGTCGGCGCCGGTCCAGTTGACGTTGGTGAAGCTGGCCGGATCGTCGAAGCGACCATAGTGGTCGTAGTCAACTTCGGCCGTGACCGTGAAGCCTTTAACGATGTCGTAGGTAACGTTCGCCGCAACGCCGTAGTTCTTGTCGTCGTCACCCGACACCTGGAGGTTGAACGCGGTCTTCTCGTTGAACTTGTACGTGCCGCCGGCCCACCAGGCCCAGTTGCCGCCCCATTGCTTGTAGAAGCCGCGGCCACGCGCCGAAATCACGTTGGCCGGGTCATTGAGGTTGTTGTCCGAGCCGTAGCCGAACATGGCGAACAGCGAGATCGCGTCATTGACGTTCACGTCCAGGCGGACCTTGCCGGCGGCTTCTTCGTAGTTGCTGTCATAAGCAACGACGCCGCTGATCGCACCCCAGCCTTGCGTCCACTTCACACCGCCGACGACATGCGGAACATAGCTGTCGATGGTGCCGACAGTGCCGGAGCCTTCTTCGAGCGAGACCACGGCCGAGAAGCCGTTGCCGGCGTCGAAGTAATACTGGACGACATTGGTGTCGAAGTCGCCATAGGGGACGATCGTGTCGTTGATGACGTTGCCGGCATAGCCGATGAACGTATCGAAGGCCGATTCGTCCTTACCGACACGGAGACCGCCGAGCTGGATCCAGGCGAAGTTCAGCGAAATGCCGCTGTTGCCGGCCGGATTGTCGTTAACCACGGCGGGAGCCAAAGTAGTAGCCGGAGTGAAGGAGGCGCCGCGGTTGTGGTTGCCGAAGTTGAAGCGGGTCTCGGTGTAGGTCTTCAACGTGCCGAGCTCGGTTTCCTGGCCGGTCCAGGTCTTCAGCGTGAAGCGCGTATGCTTGAACCAGGTGTTGTGGATGTCGCCATCCTGGTGGTCGACTGACCTCGCGCCGTCGAACGAGCCGACGTCGCCAAGGCCGATATCGTAACGGACGTAGCCGCCGATGCGCAGGCAGGTTTCGGTGCCGGGGATGTAGAAGTAGCCAGCGCCGTAGACGTCGCAGATCTTGACGTATTCAGCGGGTTCCGGCTCGGCGACGACGACGGCGTCGGCGGCGCGCGCACCGGAAACTGCGATCAGGGCCGCAGCGGAGCCAAGAAGAAGGCTCTTGATGTTCATTTTCTGACCTCCAGTCAAAAGTTAAAAAACGGGTCTGGGTATTCTTTGCTGAAGGACAGCGTTCCCTGCCCCATCCCCACTACCGAAAAAGATGCGCACCGCGCCGCTCCTTCGAACACGACATTACCCATGAGGCGGCGGCGTTCAACAACGATCGTACCGGCGAAAGGGCTGTTCGGCTGCTATCCCCTAGCGTTGTTGCACAAATGACACGATTTGGCCTCACTCAGAAAGCTCTCGTTAACCATCAGGCCCGCCGCAACCGGCGATTTCCCGCCAAATCCGGCGATCGGCCGACGGAATCATGGCGGTGTCCCGAGTCGCCAGCCAGGGAATTGCCGCAGAACCGCCGCATCGCGCAGAATCGCGGTCCGGCGCGTTGTTATTTTTCCACATAATGGCGCGGGCTTGTTGATTGTGCCGGCGCTTTTCTTTATCCAGCGGCGCAACGGAGAGGTGGCCGAGTGGTCGAAGGCGCTCCCCTGCTAAGGGAGTAGAGGTCAAAAGCTTCTCGTGGGTTCGAATCCCATCCTCTCCGCCATCCTGCTTCGCAGCACTCGTGCAGCCTCCGCGATGTTCCTGCAATAACAAAGGGATATGCAGAAACGAAGCCGTTCCAACAGCTTCGCCCGACGCCTTTCGGGCCGCTGTTTCGTTCGATTCTGACTGGAGGTCAGAAAATGAACATCAAGAGCCTTCTTCTTGGCTCCGCTGCGGCCCTGATCGCAGTTTCCGGTGCGCGCGCCGCCGACGCCGTCGTCGTCGCCGAGCCGGAACCCGCTGAATACGTCAAGATCTGCGACGTCTACGGCGCTGGCTACTTCTACATCCCCGGCACCGAAACCTGCCTGCGTATCAGCGGCTACGTCCGTTACGATATGAGCGGCGGCGATGTCGGCTCGTTCGACGGCGCTCGGCAAAATGACGTGCGGAGCGGCAAGGACCAGGGCACCTGGGCCAAGAATGCCCGCTTTACGCTGAGGACCTACACCGGCCAGGAAACCGAACTCGGCACCCTGAAGACCTACACCGAGACCCGCTTCAACTTCGGCAATGGCCAAGGCGACTTCACCAATGGTAGCGGCACCGGCGTCGACCCCGCCCACAATAAGGGCGCATCGCTGAACTTTGCCTGGATCCAACTTGGTGGCCTCCGCGTCGGTAAGGACGAGTCGGCCTTCAATACGTTCATCGGCTACGCCGGCGACGTCATCAACGACACGCTCGTTCCCTATGGCGACTTCGACACCAATGTCGTCCAGTATTACTTCGACGCAGGCAACGGCTTCTCGGCCGTGGTCTCTCTCGAAGAAGGTGCTGGTGACGGCTCAGGCTTGGAAGCTGTCGGCACGATCGACAGTTACGTTCCGCATGTCGTCGGCGGCGTGAAGTGGACGCAGGGCTGGGGCGGCATCAGCGGCGTCGCTTCTTACGACAGCAACTACGACGAGTTCGCCGGCAAGGTTCGCTTGGACGTAAACGTGTCCAGCGCACTGTCGCTGTTTGTCATCGGCGGCTACGGTACCGACAGCCACCTGACCGACTCGGGTTATGATCGCGGCTTCTACAAGCAGTGGGGCGGCCACTGGGCGTTCTGGGCTGGCGGCACCTACAAGGTCAACGAGAAGACTGCGCTCAACCTCCAGGTGTCGGGTGATCAGTTTAAGAACTACGGCGTTGCGGCTAACGTTGCCTATGAGGTTGTTCCCGGCCTGAAGGTCACTGGCGAAGTTGACTACCTCCATGACGGCAGGTTCGGTCAGCCGGACAACTCCAACTGGACCGGCGCCACCAAGAAGAACAGCGTCGGCGGCATCCTCCGCTTCCAGCGCTCCTTCTAAGGGCTGGTTCCTTACAGGTGAAATCCAGCCCGGGCGCACAAACGCCCGGGCTGTTTTTGTTTCGTGACTGGGTCAACGCAAACGCAAGGAACAGGGGGAATCGATAGCTGAACTAATCCGCGGGACGATTTCGTGGGATCCGCAGATGGGCGGATGAGATCACGACCGCGTGATTTAATCTCTTGAAAGGACGCTTCCAAGCGGATAGGGCTGATCTATCCACTCGGGGGTGTGGACAATAATGACCAACGAAGCGATTCAAGAGGGTGTGCCCTCTGACTATTTTACGGCGTTCTCTTCTTCGAAGATCAAATACACCTACAACGAGATCAGAGAAGTAAAGTCGTATCGGGTCGGAGAGCTTTTTTCGGCGTATCGAGACATATTGTGGGATGATGGGCGGCATAAATATAATGTCAGCTCTTTCATCGGCGAAATAGATGAGCTCCTCCTTGGGGAGCGTTTCAGCGCCTTTGACCAGAGTACCCTGGATAACCTTATCGGCACCTTGCGCCAGCGCGGCAACAGCAACGCAACCATCAATCGAAAGATGGCTGCCCTTAGCAAACTGCTGCGCAAGGCCTACAAGATGGGAGACATCCACAGCCTGCCCGAGTTCCGCCGCCAGAAGGAGCGGGCGGGACGGATTCGCTTCCTTGAAAGAGACGAAGAGGCGAGGCTGTTTGCTGCCACCAGGAGCCGCAGCGAAGACGCTTACCGGCTTTCCGTTTTCCTGGTCGACAGCGGATGCCGTCTTGGCGAGGCGCTCGGGCTGATCTGGAACGACATCCAGGAACATCGGGTCAGTTTCTGGATCACCAAGTCCGGCCGTAGCCGCACCATTCCGATGACCGAGCGGGTCAAGGAAGTCATCAAGCTGCCCCCGACCGAGGGGCGCCGGCCCAAAGGCCCGTTCACCAAATTGAGCCAGGCCCAGTACCGTGCAATCTGGAACGAGGCGAAAGCCGAAGTGGGCCTTGGTGCTGACGACCAGGTCGTGCCGCATATCTTGCGCCACACTTGCGCCTCGCGTCTTGTCCAGGGCGGCATAGACATCAGGCGCGTCCAGATGTGGCTCGGCCACCAGACGCTGTCGATGACCATGCGCTACGCGCACCTGGCCACCAATGATCTCGATGGTTGCGTCACCGTGCTCGAAACGCCTCGGAGCAGCGGTGCCGATAGCGATTTGGTCGTCCCGGCAGCTCCCGCCAAGACACCTGACAAGGCACCTAGAGCATCGGGCGATTAACATGCAACGTAGCCTGCCTGTTTGAGATAGTTCCAGCATTCGGTTGGATCGAACATG